>NZ_QPET01000041.1:0-37722 GCF_008368855.1 Bacillus sp. TE8-1
GGATTTATCAGCCCATGTAGGAACATCAGGGAATTTATGAGTATCTGCTAAAATATTAGAAGAATAGGATAATATAGCTCCTGCAAGGATACCTGTTGCAATTAATTTGTGCTTCATTAAAATAAACACCTCTACCATTGTATTTATCAAATTGAGATTTTCTATTTTTATATTTACATGTTTGTAATAATAATAAAATCGTATTATCACGCATTCAATTTGATGTAACGAGTATAGTTACTTATATACACAAGTGTCAATGAATTTCTTTTACAAAAATACATAATATTTACATGATTTTATAATTGACTTATGTATAAATTTTGTAAAGGACCTTTTGATAGATTTTACCTGAAGAAATCTCTTTAGTTGTTAATTTGCCAATCTTTCTCGTTTACTATTAATCAATTAAAAAAAGAATTTTTTGTTTGAAAATCTTAAGTTGATGGATGTGTGAACGTACCGCTACTAAAATTCTTGCTTTTAATTTATTATTACTGTATTATATTTACGTATCAATATAAGGATTATGGTATATAAAAAGGAATCAAGTCTATAAGTAAGATTTAAATCCTTTTCCAATTCAAAAAGATTTTGCCAAAATCTAATATAATTTATGCTTATCTTTTTAGTATGTATCTAGTAAAAACATATTTTTTATCCATAGAATTCTGTTTTCAATGATATGAATTAGTGTTCTAAACAAGGAATCCTACAAAGTGATCTGAAAAACCTGAGAGATATTGTATGTAGTTTGCTCATCTCCAGGTACTACAATAAAAGAGCCTTACCTCTCTAGGCAAGACTCTACTAGTTTAGTTGTATACTATTTACATGATAACTAAGAAACAGAAAACATATAACACCAAATAACAGCACCCTATTACTCCTCCTACAGCTAATACCTGTTTAACCCAACTCTTAAATTTTTGATTACTGTAAATCGCTTGCACTCTTTCCATATTTCCTCCTATTAAGGAGAACCCTTAAAGACTCTCACCTCGCTATAGTACCATTAAAAAATGAATAATAGAGATCTAATGTATAAATATGCAATATTGCATACGGAAATGTATTGTTATCATTGTAAGCGCTTACTATAATAAAGTTATAAAGATTTATTACATTTTAATACGAAAAAGAGGAGAGAATAATATGGAAATCGCAATGGCAGTTTTAAAATTTATAGGTGGAGCAATCCCATTAATTCAAGAACTTCTAAAAGCATTTATGTAAATTCACTATTTAGCAATTATTTATAAAAATTATCATACAAATGATCTGTATATCAAAAATGAATTGGCTTACAGATCATTTGCGTGATCAAGGTCCCTTTAACATGGCTAAGGGGCCTTTTTAAAATTTTTAAATAATTAAGGTTACGTCACATCACCCTCAAGTTAGCAAAATAAAATGAAACTTTAACTTGATGGTGATGGGGTAACAGTTGTGATTTAGAGATAAGATCAGATTATACAAAGTTTTGCACGTCAGCGATACCGGAAATAAACTTCGCCTTTAGTAGCAAGAATCTCCAATAAAGATAGTCAACTTACCTATTTAGGAATAGGAGTGTCAATTTAAATGATGCGTTCCAAGGCACTACTCTTCTTCTAAAATAGCGTAATAATATTCATCCCACCATTCATTCCCATGTGGTATACACTTCCTGAAATAGCCTTCTCTTCTCATTCCAATCTTCTCCATTACTCGATATGATGGGGTATTTTGTGGCTGACATGTAGCTATAATCCTATGTAATTTCATTTCCTTAAAGCCATATTTCAATGTAGCTTGTGCTGCTTCAGAAGCATATCCTTTATTGAAATATTTAGGATTGAACACCCAGCCAATCTCATATGTATGCTCACCAAAATATTTATGAAAAACTATATGACCAATCAGAATATCTTTATCAATTAATACTACAGGAAAGTTTTTAGCGTTTTCACCAATGTTTTCATTCACAAAGTTTCTTGTATTTTCTTCAGTAAAAACCCCTTCAGGTATGTATTTCATAACATTGATATCTGATGTATACTCATGAACAGCTTGCCAATCTTTGAACTCAAATTTTCGTATTAATAATCTTTCTGTTTTTATAAACATTTACTTTTCCCCCCTCAAAAAATTGCAACTATATTTAAACTCCACTTTTAAGGTGAAAATACGGGCCAAACAAACTATCTTACAGCTTGACTTTAGAAACTTTAGGGATAATGCTTTGACAAATATATTATATAACAAATATTAACATCCACGGGATTTGTTTTTGAAAATTATGTTAATTAAGAAAGAAAGTAGTTTTTTCTTAGATATTATTGTTAATAACTGATGGTATCATTATATTTCATTCTGCAACTTATTTAGAAAAGCTATGTACATTTCGAAGAAGTTCTTCAATAAGTTTTGTTTTTTCATTTACCTTTGTGGCATATGTGAAATCACCATAACAATATGGATACCTAAAATTATTTTTATTTCCACCACAAGTATACATCGCTGGATTTTGATCAACTTTCATCTTAGAAAATTTTTTGGCCGAATCCTCCGAGTGTTGTTTAACTTCTTGACTAGCAATAAAATCAATATACCCTGGCCCCATATTATAACTTTGAATAATTGTATCCATGCTAACATCCTTGTCCGTTCCATATTTGTACATTTTAGCAAAGTGCTTTACCCCCTGTTCAATGCTCAAGCTTGTCTCTTGAATTTCATTTGGCTTTAATCCAAGTGATTCAGATGACTGCATAGGATCGCTTCCCTCACCTCTACTCTCTTGATACATAATTCCTAATAAAATTGGTGTTTTCTCTCCTAAATTATATTTTTCTAATTCTTTTTTTAAGGTAGACTCATATTGCAATACACGTTTTTCGGTGGCTTGCGCTTTATTTTGTTGAATATTGGTTTTATGATTAAAATATAGCATTCCAAGTATTGTTCCTAAGCCTAAAATACTAATAAGGAACACTTTTATAATTTGTTTTTTACTTGTATCCTTCATATATTCCTCCTCGTATAAGAAATTCAATTTTTCAAAGGTAATTGGTTATATACAAACTATGTAATGAACATCTATCTCCCGCCCTTTTTAGACTCATATATCAATACTTTAAGGTTTCAAGTTTAATATAAAAATTTAAAGATAAGGTAAAGATAAGATAAAGATAAAATAAAGGGTATTTTTAGCGTACTTTAAAAGATATTGATACAAAGGGATATATGGGACAACTTGTTGATATGAATGGATTTAGTGATAATTGAAAGGTTATTGTACAAGTTATTAATTATGGAGACATCATTCCAGAAGATTTAACCTATTTTTTCAATATGCTTTATATAAAAACTACAACATAACATATAATAAAAAACGGCGAACCCTCCACCTAGGAGAATCCACCATCACAAATAACTGATTATTTCACACCTATTTTTTTGCTTTCTTCGGGAGCTCGTCTTCCTGCACTTCCTCCCAAGCTGTTACACCTTTTTTATCTGAGTGATATACACGTAGGAATGCTTCTTTACGAAGATTCTTTTGTGCAATAAATTCTAACTCTTTTTCTTTACCTTCCTTATCAAAACCCGATAATGTATATTCATAATCCTTTCCCATCACTTTACCATCCATAGATTTTGAAACTCCTCCTTTTCCATCCATAGTAATTCAAACGTAATATTCATCTTTACAAATATAA
Organism: Bacillus sp. TE8-1; assembly: GCF_008368855.1. Taxonomy (NCBI): domain Bacteria; kingdom Bacillati; phylum Bacillota; class Bacilli; order Caryophanales; family Bacillaceae; genus Bacillus; species Bacillus sp. TE8-1. The sequence goes on from NZ_QPET01000041.1 coordinate 3,705, forward strand.
TTGATATCACACCCAACTAAAACACTTGCAAATACACCTTCCTTATTTTTTACGTACCTGTGTATTTTTATCTTTTTACTCACTTTTATTTTTCTTTCTTAACTAACTTATTTAAGATAATCTCATATAAATTAATTAACGAATTAATGCTATTTGCGACATAAAAAAAGAGAGGCGTCTGCCCCCTCTTAGAAGTGAAATTCCGCTTGCTGTTCTTTTGTAATTGTCTCATCCCCCTCAGGATTAACTGTGTCACTAAAGATTAACTTAGCTGATATAATCTCCTCAGGCTTACCATTGTTAAGTACAATTTTATCTAAAATTGAGGATTTAATCAAAGTAACCACAATCCTTAAAGAAGAACTAAATACGAAAAACTTTGACATCAATTTAAAAATAAGACTGGAACAAGAAATACAATTTGGTTATTATCAAAAGAAATCCAAGAAGCTAACAACATCGAATATCTTGTAAAAGGGAGATTTCTTAAGAATTAAATGGAAAACCCTTTTCATGTTTATTATTTGATGTGAAAGCACAGTCTTTCGATTTGTAATAGAAAATAGAAAATCACTAAAAAAACAAAAAATCTTTAGCTGTAGAGAAAAAAGTGAAAAATAAGAGCCTCCAATAAAGTAATGGAGGCTCTTTTCAATTAAGTTAGAATTTGAGGCAAAGGCGCTAAGAAAGTCTTTATCCTGCTTAATGTTTATTTGTACTCTATAACCATTAGTTTGAACAATTTACCATTTGCCTTCAACTTGTAAATATGGTCCCATCATCAATTTCCGCTTTTACAAAGTGTTCTGCGGTGTTCATCATGATAAACAGTTAACAAGAATACGCGAAGCAACGAACTTGGAAATGTGAAAATCCGAAAGGACACGGAAACAAACTGGCACCCCCTTTAACAAGTAATAATTTGTTCTGCACCCATGTTGATAATTCTTCTGGTAATCGGTATGTAACGGAACCATGTTGCTCTTTTATAATGACATAGGAATTGCGGAATTCTTCTTGAATGCCGATTCCAATCACTTGATACAATTTCCTACACTGACTCGGAAACAATATATTGGGAATGTCTAATGATTCAATTTCATGAAAAGAATGACAGAATCTCGCATCAATTGCAAATACCATCACACCCACTCCCAGCTATACGTAAAACACAATTAGTATACCAATGAGATCTATGTTACGTGCAGAAATCCCCGTTTTCTCCCCAGACTTATCTACAAGAATAAAAAAGGAAACGCAAGATATGTTCCCTTTTCACTATTTGTTTTCTACACTTTTAATTCCAATATTTCTAGATGCTGAATAGATCCCCCCTGGCAGGTAGACATCTTCCTCCTTCAGCGGGGATACGGAACTTTCCGTTTCTACTAGTGATGGAAGATTGCGCATGCCAAATAATAATACTTTTCCCCTATTGCCCAAATGACGTGGGGTATGCATGGAAATCGTAAGGTTGTTTATGCATGTAATTGTTCCTGTTCTTAAACATTTTCGGGTATCTATTTTTATTGTTTGATTGTTATAACTGGCATTTGCTCCTTGTCGGAAATTGTACTGTAACCATAATAAAGTAAAAAAAACAATAAAATAATTGTCCAAATAAATATAAACACTTTATAACTATACTTCATATGAAAAACCTCATTTTCCCTATATAAGTGAATGTACATACACCCTATAAATCCAATCACATAAATTATTGGATATTTAAGTAATAGAGAATCATTAAGTATTAGAAATTGTTATTCATAAACATATCCAAGAAATCTTCAAAAAATATCATCTAGGTATTTTAACATTTCATAAAAATGCACAGATAATATTTTTACGTTTAGCTAAGTAATGCTTATTATGTAATAAATCCATATCTTTATTTCACCTTAATGTTTATATGTACAAGAGTCTGTGTAGTAACTAGGCTGTACTTTAAATATGTACTAATTTTTGTGTGGGAAAGGTAGCACATTTTATTTAAAGTTGTTACTTTAAACCCTTTAATTAGTTGGTAGTCTTCTTCATTCAGACAGAAAGGAAATTTAAAGTGTGCACGTATTTTCAACTCAGACTCTTTACTACACACACTCCTATACACATAAAACACCTATAGATTTTGTAATGTTTCAGAAATAGAAAGAAACAATACCGAAACATTTATAATATTAAGTAACAAATTCGTAATATAAATGTAACATAACACATTTAATCGTACAATACTTTTTTAGCTAATTATCAACAAAGTTCTGTTAATATCGTTCAAATTTAATAATGTTGCCATAGAGGATTACATATTGTTTGTGAAATGATTTTTCAAAATATAACGAAACATACCATGACGGAGGAATATTAATTCAATTTAAGAATAAATGGATTGATATCTTTCTAGCTTTTATGTCCCAATCATGGTGTAGAGCGGATTATGGTTATCCAATAAATGTAGGTGATCATACACAAGCTAAACCTTCTAAATAATTACTGCAACTAAAAAAAACAAGTAATTATACTTGTTTTTTTAGTTTACTTTCCAATATCGAAACAGTTTTATGTGCTTTCTTTTCCTGTCTACATTTTTGGATGCATATCTTATTAAAGATAGCCTCTATTTTCTTATGATTCTAGTGAAGTAATTAATTGCTGACGTTCTTTATCTCTATAAATTTTCATTTCATGTTTAAACTCGTAATTTTCTACTTCAAATCTAGCCCATTCCTTACTTGTCCAATATACTACATCTACATTTTCTCTTAAGATTGCAAAACACACATCCACTAATTCATCTTCGTAAAATGGAGCTTCTTTTGCTAATTCAAAAGCAAGCACTTTTGGATCCTTAGTTTTAATTTGAAGTTCCCTAGAGGTTTGCCCTAAATACTGCCATTGCGATGGTATTGATTGAACTTGGGCATCTCCCCTATCTTGAAACTGTGATGGAGAATCATTTGTTGAAGCAAATGTAGGTTTACTTACTCCTATTGCTGTTCCTAAAACAATAGAACCAATAATAAGTTTTTTAATCATTTTTTCAGCCCCTTTAATAATTTTGGATATGCTTCATTTTTATACCACGTTCACAGTCATGTAAATGAAGATAATTTGACATAATTATGCACCTTAAATTTACTAAAAAACAAAATTGTTGGTTAAGGTAAACTTTTTTCGTCGTAAGTATACACTTTTTGTATAAAAATTAGTTTTTAAAATATTTGCATACTTATTGATAAAGCTTCCTGCCATTCCTTATTCGAAGCCAATTTATCTCTACCTACTCACTTCGCATTCCTTGAAGAAGGAACCTTCTTGACTAAAATGATAAAAAAGTTGGGGATTTCCCCAACTTTTTTATACGTTTATTGTCTAATTAATCCTGTAGATGTAACCCGATATGTTCCTGTTTTCCATTCTCAAGGTTAGTTAAAGTCGTGCGTGTTTTTTCCTTTGCTGCTTCCCCTTCTATATGAGTAAATTCTATATAATCTCCCTCTTTTACAGGTACTGTTTGGGTTTCAGCATTTTGTTGTCTATTTCCCATAATTTCCTTATTGTACATAACGCTACCAGATGAGTTCTGGACTTTAATACTTGCATATGTGCTATTGAAATAAGAATGCGGTACACCAGCTTCTAACATTAGCTTTAAAACTTAGATATATTTAATATTTTTTTCACTACTATTATTAATCAAATTATAGTATTTTGTATTAAAATCGTATGATTTAGGACTAAATATAGTGTGAAAATTTCATAAATATGTAGTTTTAGATATTTATGATGAAAGACACACTAAATAACTTAATTGATCACACTATTTGACTCAGAATTATTTACCAGAAAAACGTTATGTAAACTTTCTATTTGTCAATTAGACAAAATAGTTTATTTGCTGGTACCTTATCATTAGCTAGAAAGAGCCTACTAAAAAAACGTAGATTCCTCTAACGTTAACACCTGCCCAATCCCAGCGTTGTTTACAAGGATATCAAATGTAGTATCACCTATATATTTTTGAAGAGATTGACCATCATTGCATACAATTTATTAATGCCATTAAAAGTACTTAAGTCTGCACTAATCGCAAACGCGGAACCGCCATCTTGTTTAATTTGATCCACTACACTTTCTGCTTCTTCTTTTCTTTTACTATAGTGAACAACGACTAACGCACCAGCCTGTGCCAAATGTAAGGCAATACTTCGGCCTATCCCTCTACTAGCCCCTGTTACTAATGCAATTTTCCCCTTCAATTTATTCATCTCATCATCCCCTTGTTTAAAAAATTCTACTTAGTTATATCACAAGATACCCTTTGAAATGTTGCTCACTAATTTGATATCCATAAAACCAAAAGGCCCACTCATAATTATAAGAGTCGGCCTTTTTACTTCACATATTGCATCCCTAACTGTTATGTACTTTGTATTAAGTATAATAAAGAATCTAGATGGTATTATAGGTAAGCTTAAACTAAAGTCAATTCATATACATTTTGCTTAGAGTTTCTGCATTTAAACAGTTCGTTTAGGCTTCTATGCATATATTCAATAAAATTTCAGCAATGCCTGTATTTTTCATCATTAATATTTTTGTTTCTTAGGCATGAACATACTTTGAAAAATCCTAAAAACTAGTCGATAATCTTTTAGAATCTAACTTTCCTATAATACTCTTTGCTATTTCTTCAATATTTTCATTTAGAAAGAAATGATTACCTTCAAAAGAATGAAAAGTACACGTTTTACTTGTGTATCGTTCCCATTTTATTACTTGATCATATGTAGTAAATTCATCATTTTCCCCATTAAATATAAGAAAATCAATATCACATGGTTGTGTATTTTTGTCATGAATATACGTCTCAACGATTTTAAAATCTGCTCTTAGAATAGGGAGAAAGATCTCCATTAATTCTTCTGATTGCAGTACCCCAGATGGTGTACCTCCCATTGCAATAACTTCTCTTTTAAATTGTTCGTTAGAAAGATTATGTCGGATATTTTTTATTTTACTATTTGGATGATTTCTACCGGATAAAACAAGAAATTTAGGCAATACGCTTTTAGAATCTTGTATTTTTCTAGCTACTTCATAGGCAATCAAACTTCCCATACTATGCCCAAATAAAATATATGGCGAATCATCTATCTGCATAACGATATTATTATAGACATCATTTACCGCTTCTTCCATACTTCCGTACAAATTTTCTTCAATTCTATATCCTCTACCAGCTAACTCTATCGGCACTATCTCAATATATGGATTAAAGTAATTTTTCCATTTTGCGTAACTAAACGCAGATCCCCCAGCATGTGGAAAACAAAAAAGTTTAGTCTTCTGCATTGATTTTCTCCTTACTTTCAAATTTGTATATATTTTGGCAAATTGTATAAATGTCTTTAATTATTATCTCTTGTGGAAATTCATCTCTTGTTGCACAAACAGATAACTTATAATTTGGATCAATGTTATATTGTTTAAAGTAAAAGTTTTTAGGTATATTCTTGTATGAAATTAAAGTTCGTGACTCTTTTTTTATAGAGAATGAATTTAACGGGATATAAAGTCCTTTTCCAATCGTTTTGATATAACTTTCTTTTAATGTCCATAAATCATAAAAATAATTAATTTGTTCATCAGAATTCATATTAGATATATCATAAAATTCATCCGCTGAAAAAAATTCATGTGCTAATTTAAAAGCCTCTATTTCTGAAACTTTTTCTATATCAATACCCACATTAAAATTAGCAGTAGCACAAACCACCCATTCTCCTGAATGTGACACATTAAAATGAAAGTCAGAAAATTTTTCAACAAAAGGTTTTCCATACTCATTATATCTAAATCTAATTTCTTCATTATTAATTTTATACTTTTGGCAGATTAGAGATCGAATTAGTAAATCTCCTATCAGAGTTCTATTAATGTCGCATGAATTTAATAAACGCTTCATTCGTTCTTTCTTCTCATTTGAAACTAAGTTACTAAGTTGCTTAAGCAAATGACTTTCAATATTCTTTGGTATTTTCACAGCTTGAATTTGTATAATAAATCACTTCCTTTTTTAAAGAATTACTTCATATATGAACGTTACAGAAACTCAAATTAACTTTATTAAATTGCATATACAATAGAAAAGGTGCATATTTACATATCAATGAAAATATGCACCTTCCCTCAGTAATATCATCAGGCATTCGCTTCTATTACAAAGATTTCTATGTCTCTACCAATTACTTTTTACATTATCCCCTTAAAAAGTAATGCTCTTAATATATTCATTATTCCCTACACTTGATATGCAGGTATTGGTCTCCCCTTTTCGTTCATTGCGTTGCATCTTTTGCACTCTCTACTTTTCAGTTAATGAAAGGGATGTTTCTTTTATCCCTTCAAATTCATTTAATAGATACTTAGCTATCTTTTCAACTGCGGGGAAGTCTACTATTTCCTCATGTGATCCAGGGACTAAGTACCTATTTACTCTACCTTTTAATAAAGGTCCCCAATCTGTAAACAACTCTTTTCCTTCCTCAGCACTAAAGTAGAGAACTTCTCCAGAGTATGGTATTAAATCATGCTCTGCCATTAAGTTCAGACATTTCCTATGAGCATTGATAACTTGCTTCAAATTCATAAGATCTGCATCAGGCGGGAGTACTCCCTCCATAATTAATCGCTCTACAAGCATATCTTGTTCATGGAAGAGGCCTTCCCCCTGCTCAGTAAAATCTCTAGGAATGAAATGCTCATATATATATGAGAGCATATCCTCCGTTGTTTTATAGTCCTGCTCTGAAGGTACTTTAGTATCCATTAGTATCAACAACTCAACTTCCTCACCTTGATTCTTTAGTACAGTTGCGATTTTATAAGCAATTGCACCGCCTAAAGACCATCCTCCAAGACGATATGGACCTTCTGGCTGAACACGTTTTATTTCTTCGATGTAAAGTTGAATTACTTCCGGCAAAGTTAACTCGTCAATTTCTTTCTTTTCTATAAGAGGATTCTGTAAACCATAAAATGAACAATGGTTCTTAAGCAATCTTGCTAGTTGAATGTAACAGAATACATTCCCCATAAACGGATGAACGCAGAAGAAAGATCTTTTCTCTGATTCTTGTAGTGGAACTAGCGCTGCTACTGATTTCGTCATATCATGCTTATCACGAATAAGGCATGCGATTCCTTCCACTGTTGGATTCTTAATCAATGTAGACACCTTAATCTCTTTTCCAAACTTCTCCTTAATTTTTGAAACTAATTTAATTACAAGGAGAGAGTGTCCTCCTCTATTAAAGAAATCATCATTTACATAGACATCTTCTATCTGTAACACATCCTGCCAGATTTTAATCAACTGATACTCAATTTCATCCCTTGGAATGATTGGTGTAGAAACGTTATTTTCTCTCAGAATAGTTAAATTGTTCAATGCCTTTCGATCAACTTTTCCATTCGTTGTAAGAGGAATCTCGTCTACCTTAATAAAGTGTGCGGGAACCATATAATTCGGTACTTGTGTCTTGAGATATTCACGCCAATCATGCATACTACCATCTCCAACTACATAAGCAACCAATCTCTGCTCTCCTAATTTATCCTCTGTTACCAAAACTACTGCCTCTTTTACCAATGGATGCCTCTCTAGATTCGCTTCAATCTCTTCAAGTTCAATACGAAAGCCCCTAATTTTCACTTGATTATCAATTCTTCTCAAGTAATCTAAATTACCATCAGGTAAATAACGAACCAAATCTCCCGTACGATATAAACGCTCTTCTTCATTAAATGGATGACGGATGAATCTCTCTGCTGTTAATTCTGGACGATTCAAGTATCCTCTCGCTATACCTGCACCACCAATATATAGCTCACCTGTTACACCAACTGGGACAGGTAACAAATTTTTATCCAATACATAAGTTTGAACGTTTGGCAATGGGCGCCCAATTGTTATTCTCTTACTATCTGTTTGGATATGATAACACGTTGCATCAACCGTACATTCTGTAGGACCGTATACGTTATAAAAATCAATTTTTTCAGTCTCTACTAGCTGTTCCCATAATGACGGCATAATTGCTTCACCACCGACTAATATCTTACTTGGTACATGAACATCAGCACTTATTTCTAGCAATCCTCCATCTATTAGTAATTGAAGTAATGAAGGTGTCATATCAAACATTTCCAATTTATTCTCCCTAATATAGGACACAAATTGTTCCGGATTAGTGCGAACTTCACTTGGGATAATATATAAACTTGAACCATAAAGCAACATTTGTAATTGCTGAATAGATACATCAAAGGCAATTGACGCATTCAAACCGACGCGCATATTATTAGGTATCTCATGTGAGAAAACTTCTTTTTGTAAACCATAGGATAGGTTTATTACACAATTGTGCTGTACTAAAGCCCCCTTTGGATTCCCTGTCGAACCAGAAGTATAGATAACATACGCTAAGTTTTCCCCTGTTACCTCACATATTGGTGAAAGTTTGCTTTCTTGAGAAAGCATTGCTTGGTCCCTATCTAGGCAAACTGTCTTGATGTCTTTAGGTATCCAGCCTAGTAATACTTCATTTGTAACTAACACTTTAATTCCTGTGTCTTCTAAAATATATTGTAGGCGGCTTTCCGGATTCGATGGATCTAATGGAACATAGGCTGCTCCAGCCTTCCAAATTCCCATGAGACCAACAACCATCTCAACTGAACGCTCAAAGCAAAGGCCAACTAATGACTTTGTCCCAATTCCACATTTCTGTAAATGATGGGCTAATTGATTAGCTCTTTCATTCAGCTCTCGATATGTTAGTTGCTGTTTTTCATCTACCACTGCCAACGCGTCAGGCGTACGATTTACTTGCTCTTCGAATAGTTGATGGATTGCATTCTCACGTGGATAGGATATAGTATTATTATTCCATTCTTCCAATAGCTTTCTTTGTTCAGCTTCCGTAATATATACTAGCTCCGATAGATTTTGATCAATGTTTTTGAGCATTTGCATTAACACTTGGTGTAAATGACCCAGCATTCGTTCAATGGTTACTCTATTAAACTTACTACGGTCATACATTAACTTTAACGATAACTGGATTCCTGGAACTACAGCTAACCCTAATGGGTAGTGGGTTTGTTCTACCCCTTCCAATTCACCAATTTTCAGATTTTCTGAAGACTCCTCTTTCACTGGATAATTTTCAAACACATATAAACTATTGAACAGCGGTATTCCTCTAGGAACTTCACTCCACCCCTGAATCTCTGTCAAAGAAGCATACTCATATTGTCTTCTTTCTATCTCTTCCTCTTGTATCTTCTGCAACCAATCTATTAATTTTATATCATCCATCAATTGAATTCGCGTCGGTGACGTTGTAATGAAAGGACCTACGATGTTTTCAACATCAATAATCTCCGTAGAACGCCCTGAGCTTGTTACACCAAAAACAATGTCATTTTCTCCACTATATCGGCTCATGAGATATGCCCATGCACCTTGAATTACTGTACTCAAAGTAAGTTTATTGCGTTTCGCCCATCCTTGTAACGCTTGAGTCTGCTCTTCTGATAAATACGTAACCTTCTCTGTGTAACCTTTTTCTTCCTCTTTACTTTCTAAGCCCAGCAAAGTTGGCGCAGTAAAACCTTTTAGCTTCTCTCTCCAGAATTGTTCCGCCTGCTCCTTATCTTGCTCTCTTAACCATTGGATATATTTCTTATATGGTGAGGACTTAGGTAATTTCACAGCTTCTCCATTCATTCTCTTCTGATAGACTGTAAGTAATTCATTAAATACTAATGGTAAACTCCATCCATCCAGTAAAATATGGTGATGGGTCCAAACAATCCGATATTCTTCCTCACCTTCTTGAATGACTGTTACCCGCATCAATGGTGCTTCATCAAATTGGAAGGCTTGTTTTCGATCTAATGCCAAAAAGACTTTTCTTTTTTCCTCTATCTCTTCACTTGTCATTGTACGCCAGTCTTCTTTGTTCACTTTAAATGGGATATTTTCATACACCACTTGTACAGGTTCTTCAATTTCGTCCCATACAAATGCTGTACGAAAAATTTCATGCCGCTGAATTACAGATTTCCACGCCTGCTCAAATGTAGGAATATTCATTTTTCCTCGAATCATAAAACTCAATTGCACTATATACGGTGCAACATGTTCATCCCCTTGGTCATGCAATGTGTGGAAAATCATACCTTCTTGCAAAGGTGATAGTGGATATAAATCAGTAATCTGATTGTTCTTTCCGCGATGCATTTTGTTTAGTACATTTGTCAAACCTTCTTGGCTAAGATTAGTCATTGCAAAATCCGAAATGGTCAGTGCAGATTCTCTATCTGAAAATTGAATCAATGTACTCAGTTGATATAGCATATTCTGTGCAATACTTTGAATCGTTGATTTGGCAAATTGTCCAACATTGTATACCCAAGTGAACTGAAGTTTTCCATCCGTTACAACCCCAATTACATCAATTACATGCGATCGCTTGGAACCGGCAGCATGATCTAAACGCTTAAATTCGTTCTCCGGAATAAACATTGCATCGCTAGAAAACATTTGGTCAAATTGTCCAAGATAGTTAAAACTAATAGACGGTGTATATTGGGAGCTTAATTGCTCACACATTGTTGCGTTCATGTAACGCAACACCCCATAATCAACACCCTTATTAGGAATTTTGCGAACTTGTTCTTTAACTGCTTTTAATGCTGCAATTGGGGTATTAGCACTAGTAATATTTAAATGAACTGGGTAAATACTTGTAAACCATCCCACAGTTCTCGATAAATCAACATCTTCAATAATCTCTTCTCGACCATGTCCCTCTAAATCTACGCTCAATATTGGCTGCCCCGTACATGCTGCCGTAGCTTGTACTAATGCTGCTAATAATACTTCATTGATTTGGACACGGTGAGTGCTTAAAGTCTCTTGCAATAACATACGGGTCTCATTCTCATTTAACACCACAGTAATTTCCTCAGTTACTGCGCTTACTGGATTACTTATAGTACCATCTACCGGCAATTTAACTACGTCTTGTTCAGCCTGCTCCTCCCAGTAATGTAGCACTTCTTTTGATAGTCCAGTTTCAGCGTAATGATGTAATTTCTCCGACCATTCTTTAAAAGATGTACTCTTCATAGGTAATTGAATTTTCTGCCCTTGGACTACTTGCGTATATGCTGTTTGCAAATCTTCCAATAAAATTCGCCAAGAAACACCATCCACGGCTAAATGATGAATTGTCCAAAATAATCGGCCAGCGTGCTCACCTTCATCAAAATACACCATTCTCATTAGCGGACCATCATGTAAATTCAAACTTTCTTGTGCAACATTAATCTCTTTTTGAATAACCTGATGCCAATCCGCTTCCGTCACTTCGTCTAATGAAATGACAGTAAGCATCAATTGTTCTTCTATTCCTTCATTCCACTGTTTCCAAACCCCATTAGGTAAACGTTCATATCTTAAACGCAGAGCATCATGATGAAGTAGAAGGTTACCTGCCGCCTTTTCCAGTGATCCTATGTCCAATTTCTCTTTCGTTCTAAAGAACATGGATTGATTCCAATGATGTGGGTTAGGATGATTTTGTGCAAAAAACCTTTGCTGAATAGGTGTAAGTATCGTCTCTCCAGTTATAATTCCCTGTTCAGCTTGTACACCTTGTTCTTCTTTGACTACTTGCGCCAACTCAGCAATCGTTTGGTGTTCAAATATTTGTTTTGGTGTCAATTGTAAACCAGCTTGCTTCGCGCGCGCGACAATCTGAATGCTAAGAATTGAATCTCCACCAATTTCAAAGAAGTTATCATTCATACCAATACGTTTTGAACCTAGCACACGTTCCCAAATGATAGAAAGCTTATGTTCACGTTCATTTCTTGGGGCCACGTATCCTTCTTGTGTTCCTTGATAATCTGGTATAGGTAAGGATTTCCGATCAATCTTTCCATTTATGGTTAGCGGTAATTCTTTCATTTCGACAAAGTAGGAAGGTATCATATGGATTGGCAGTTTTGTTTTAAGATACTCTCGCCATTCTTCTAAACTGCCTTCGCCCACTACATAAGCTACCAGCCTCTTATCTCCCGACTGATTTTCCCTAACCATTACAACTGCCTCTTTTACCAAGTCATGCTCTTGTAAAGTCGACTCAATCTCTCCAAGTTCAATTCGAAATCCTCTAATCTTCACTTGATTATCCATTCTTCCTAAGTAGTCTATATTACCATCAGGAAGATATCTCACAAGATCACCTGTTCTATATAACCTCTCGCCTTCTTTGAATGGATGAGAAATAAATCGTTCGGATGTTAACTCTGGACGATTCAAGTACCCCCTTGCTAGACCTGCTCCTCCGATATAAAGTTCCCCCATCACACCAACTGGAACTGGCAACCTATTTCTATCTAATACATAAGTTTGGATGTTAGGCAATGGACGCCCAATTGTTACTCTCCTACTATCTTTTTTGATATGATAGCATGTTGCATCAACCGTACATTCTGTAGGACCATATACATTATAAAACTGGATTTTATCAGTCTCTACTAGCTGTTCCCATAATGACGGCATAATTGCTTCACCACCAACCAGTACCTTACTTGGAACATGAACGCCATCGCACGTTTCTAACAATCCGACATCTATAAGTAATTGAAGCAATGAAGGTGTTATATCAAAGATTTCTAACTTGTTCTCCCTAATATAAGCTACAAACTGCTCCGGATCATTTCGTACTTCGCTTGGAATAATATACAAACTTGAACCATAAAGCAGCATTTGTAATTGCTGAATAGATGCATCAAAGGCAATTGACGCATTTAAACCGACATGCATGTTAGATGGTATCTCATGTTCGAAAACCTCTTTTTGTAAACCATGCGACAAGTTTATTACAGAATGATGCTGTATCAAGACACCCTTTGGGTTCCCCGTCGATCCCGAAGTATAGATAACATACGCTAGGTTTTCTCCTGTTACTTCACATTTTGGTGAAAGAATGCTTTCTTTTGAAATCATTGCCTGATCCCTATCTAGACAAACTGCCTTGACTTCTTTGGGTATCCAACCTTCTAATGACTCATTCGTAACTAATACTTGAATTTCAGTGTCCTCCAAAATATATCGTATGCGACTTTCTGGATATGATGGGTCTAATGGAACATATGCTGCTCCAGCCTTCCAGATCCCCATAATACTAACAATCATCTCAACTGAACGCTCAAAGCAAATTCCAACTAATGATTCAGTCCCAATCCCACATTGCTGAAGATAGTGGGCCAATTGATTAGCTTTTTCATTCAGCTCTCGATATGTTAACTGCTGTTTTTCATCTACCACTGCTACCGCATCAGGTGTACGATTTACTTGCTCTTCAAACAGCTGATGAATCGTACTTTCCCGTAGATATGCTACAGCATTATTATTCCAATCTTTCAACTGTTTTTGCTGTAATCCTGATAATATAGGCAACTTAGCCAATGATTTATCAGGATTCTCCACGATTACATTCAACCAGTTTCCAAAATGTTCAGCCATGGATTCAATAGTTAAGCTGTCAAATAAATCAGTTCTATAAACAAAAGTAAGTAATAAACCCTCTTCCACTTCTGCAGCTGTTAAACTTAAATCAAACTTAGCGATTGGAGCATTACTTTCCATTACTTCTATATTTCTTCCATGTAGTTCTGGTAGCTTCTGTCCCGCATTTTGCAAAGTAAACATGGTTTGGAAAATCGGAGAATGGCTTGTATTTCGTTCAGGTTGGATAACCTCTACAATTTTCTCAAACGGAACATCTTGATACTCATACGCCTTCAATGCTTTTATCCGCACTTGAGACAACAACTCTTGAAATGCCGGTGCATTACTTAAATCAGCTCGATAAACCAAGGTGTTGACAAAGAAACCAATCAGCCCCTCAATTTCTCGATAATTTCGATTTGCAATTGGGCTGCCAACAATAATATCCGTTTGTCCCGTATAACGAGCAAGGAAACTTTGATACGATGCCAATAAGGTCATGAAAAGTGTGGCCCCTTCTTGACGACTTAGTTCGTTTAATTTATCCAGTAATGGGCGCGATAACAAAACATTATGAGTTAATCCATGGTGGGTTTGCACTGACGGACGCGGACGATCCATTGGTAACATTAAGACTGGTAACTCACCAGATAATTCTTCCTTCCAATATGCAAGTTGTTGATATAGTACTTCATCTTTCAACCATTCTCTTTGCCACTGAGCAAAATCGGCATATTGAACTGGTAGTGGTTCCAGTTCTGCTTGTTTTTCACCAATCGCATTCTCATAAAATGCCATCCATTCTTGAAGTAAGATTTCCATCGACCATCCATCTGAGATAATATGATGCATATTACACAGAAGAACCCATTCTTCTTCTGAAATTCTTATAATTTGTCCACGGAACAATGGCCCTTGTTCTAAATCAAATGGAGATTCGACTTCAGTTTGAATCCATTGCTCCAACTTTCTTTCTCTCTCCTCTAATGAAAGCTTAGTTAAGTCCATTTGTGGCAGAGAACGGAAAATATACGGTTGAATCTGCTGCACAGGATGGCCATCCTCTTCATAAAATACCGTCCGCAAAGATTCATGACGCTCTATCAACTGATTCCATCCCAACTCCAATGCTTCAGGTAACCAATTCCCTGTAAGGCGGCATACCATTGGCATATTATAAAGGGCACTATTAGGTGCAAATTGATCAATAAACCATAAGCGCTGTTGGGCATAAGATAGTGGAATATTATTTCCGCGTTCCATCGGCACCAATGGTGGAATTTCTCGTTTTTCATTCCCCTTACGTAACTGATCCATTCGTTTCGCTAATGCCTCGATTGTTGAATATTCGAACAGTTCACGTACTGGCAATTTGATTTGAAAGACTTCCTGTAAGCGTGAGACCACTTGTGTAGCAAGTAGAGAGTGACCACCAAACTCAAAGAAAGAATCCTGAACACCAATGTCTCCTATTCCTAGCACTTGACTCCACACTGAAGCGATAAGTTCTTCCAGCGGAGTTCGTGGGTATACAGTATTTTCAGCGGATTGTTCACTAAGTATAGGTAATGCCTTCAAATCAAGTTTTCCATTCGGTGTAAGTGGTAAAAATTCCATCTCAATAAAATTTGTTGGAACCATGTAATTTGGTAAATGTGTTTGTAGATGTTCTCGCCATTCATGGACACTTCCTTCACCAACTACATAAGCTACTAATCTCTTATCACCTTGATTATCCTCTCGTACCAATACAACTGCTTCTTTTACAGAGGAATGTGACTGCAAAACAGCTTCTATTTCTCCCAATTCAATCCGGAAACCACGAATTTTCACTTGGTCATCTATACGACCATGGAACTGGAGATTACCATCAGAAAGATAACTTGCTTTGTCTCCTGTGTAATAGAGACGTTCTCCTGACTTGAAAGGATGTGGAATAAATTTTTCCTTTGTAAGATCCGGACGATTAGCATATCCACGTGCAAGACTCTTCCCTCCAATATAGAGATCTCCAATTACCCCAATTGGTACTAGCTGAAGATGAGAATCTAATACATAAACTTCTGTATTCGCAATCGGTCGACCAATCGATGGCGTACCTGTTGTCACTCCTATAGGTACATAACTATCTGTGGTAACGACTGTATTTTCCGATGGACCATACTGATTAATTACCGCAAAAGGAATATCGTTAGATGGATACTGTGTTAATTGATCCCCACCAGTAATGATAAAACGAAGATCCGTTTTATCTGGCCAAGATAATTTCAAGAGTCTTTCCAGAATAGGCGTAGGTGCAAAGCTAGCTGTTATTCGTGAATTAATGAGCCAGTCCCTTAGTGCTTCTGGATTAATTCTCAGTTCCTCTGTTGACAAGTAGAGTGCTGCACCAGCAGTTAGATACGGCCAAATCTCCTGGACAGCCGAATCAAAAGCAACCCCTGCAATCTGAGTCGCACGATCCTCTGCTGAAATATGATAAACTTCCTGATGCCAAGAAACCATATTCATTAATGAGCGATATTCAACCATGACACCCTTCGGTTTTCCTGTAGAACCAGAGGTATAGACAATATAGGCTAAGTTCTCTGGATTTATTTGACGTGTAGGTGCGATTACGCTTTCCACCGTTAATTCTTCTAACCTCACCATTTCGACGTGTGCGAAATGTCCTTCTTGTGCTTCCGCCGTCACTACAAATTGAATTCCTGCATCTTCAATCATGTATTCTAACCTTGATTTTGGATACAACGGATCTAAAACGACATAAGCTCCACCAGCTTTTAAAATGCCTAGTAAACTTGCCATCAGCTCAGCTGACCTCGGAAGATAAACTCCTACCACTGACTCTGGGGCTACTCCCTTTCGCTGTAAAACATTTGCCAACTGATTTGCTTGTGCATCCAGTTCACCATAAGTCCACTGTTTTGTTTGATCAACTACCGCAATCGCATCCGGACGCCTTGCTACTTGCTCCTCAAATCTGTCGCAAATAAGACCCTGATGAGACATTTCCATTACAGTGTCATTCCATGTTTCTAATAACAAAGTACGCTCGGGTTCTGATAGCATGCTCAGGTCATGCAACGGATTTTGTGGGCGATGAGAAACTTCATGTAGCCATTTCTCAAAGTGTCCTGCCATCCGTTCAATAGTAGTAGCATTGAATAAATCCTTATTGTACTCAAAAGTAAAAAGTAATCCCTCTTCCGTCTCTGCTACCATTACACTTAAATCAAACTTTGCAATTGGACTATGGCTTTCTATCATTTCAATACTTCTACTAGATAACATCGGAAACTCTTGTTTCATATTTTGCAAGATGAACATAGTTTGGAAGATTGGCGAATGACTTGTACTTCGTTCCGGTTGCACAACTTCTACAATTTTTTCAAATGGAATATCTTGATATTCATACGCCTTCAATGCCTTTTGACGAACCTGATATAGTACATCTTGAAATGTCGGTCTACCACTCAAATTAGCTCGATAAACCAGCGTGTTAACGAAGAAACCAATTAGTCCTTCAATTTCTCTATAATTCCGATTCGCAATTGGGCTTCCGACCAGAATATCTTCTTGTCCCGTATAACGAGATAGAAAACTTTGATATGCAGCTAAAAGCGTCATGAAGAGTGTAGCCCCTTCTTTTCGACTAAGTTCATTCAATTTATCATGTAGCGTGCTTGACAGAACCATAGTGTATGTCGACCCGTGATGAGTTTGTATTGCGGGACGCGGGCGATCCACAGGAAGTTGGAGTACAGGAAGCTCCCCAGACAATTCTTCCCTCCAATATTGGAGTTGTTGATCAAGCACCTCCTCCTTTAGCCATCCTTTTTGCCACTGAGCAAAGTCGGCATATTGAACCGGTAATGGTTCAAGTTCCGCTACCTTTCCATCCGTTGCTTTCTCATAAAATGCCATCCATTCTTCAAGTAGGATTCCCATTGACCATCCATCTGAAATGATATGATGTAGAGTACAAAGGAGTATCCATTCTTCCTCTCCCACATGCAAAATACTTGTCCTGATTAATGGACCCTCTGTTAAATCAAATGGCACTTCTGTTTCTTGTTGAATTAAACGTTTAACTTCTTCTTCTTGATCTTCAGAAGAAAGCATAGTTAAATCCGTTTTCGGAATTGATTGAAAAGCATACGGTTCAATTTGCTGTACGGGTTGACCGTTCACTTCGTGAAAGACCGTCCGCAGTGATTCATGACGTTCTATTAGTTGATTCCATCCCGTTTCCAATGCTTCAAGTAGCCAATTCCCTGTAAGGCGACATACCATTGGCATATTGTAAAGGGCACTATTAGGTGTAAATTGATCAATGAACCATAAGCGTTGTTGGGCATAAGATAGTGGGATAGCTTCTCCTCGTTTCATTGGTATTAGCGGCGGAATCTCTCGTTTTTTATCTCCTTTACGTAACTGATCTAATCGCTTTGCCAGTGACTCCACCGTTGTATATTCAAATAGTTCACGTACTGGTAATTCGATTTGAAAAATTCCCTGTAAACGTGACACTACTTGAGTAGCTAGTAGTGAATGACCACCGATTTCAAAAAAGGAATCCTGAACACTAATATTTTTTATTCCTAACACTTGACTCCAAACGGAAACGATAAGCTCCTCCACTGGTGTTCGTGATGAAGTAATATCTTCACTTATGAACTGTTCTTCTAATTCCAGTAAGGCTTTCCGATTCACCTTACCATTTGGAGTGAGTGGCATACCTTCAATTTTGAAAAAGTATGCCGGAACCATATAATGTGGCAGTTGCTTCTTGAGATATTCACGCCACTCTCCAGTATCCCCTTCACCCACTACATAAGCTACTAACTGCTTATCTCCTGGTCGATCTTCCTTCACCAACACGACTGCCTCTTTTACAGATGAGTAATCATGTAAAGCTGCTTCAATTTCTCCCAATTCAATTCGGAATCCTCTAATTTTAACTTGGTTATCTATTCTTCCAATATATTCTAAGTTACGATCATTCATATATCTCACCAAGTCACCCGTTCGATATAATCGTTCCCCGTCCTTAAAAGGATGCGAAATAAAACGTTCAGTAGTTAAATCCGGTCGATTGAAGTAGCCACGTGCCAATCCTACTCCTCCAAGGTAAAGTTCCCCTGCCACACCAATCGGGACCACTTGTTGATATTGATCTAGCACATACAACTCTGTATTATCAATCGGACGACCAATCGGAATAAGCATTGCTTCTTTTTCTAAATCACAATCATAATAAGTCACATCCACAGTTGCTTCAGTAGGACCATACAAGTTAATTAACTTTGTTTGCTGAACATTGTAAAAGATCCCCTTAAACCGGCGAACCTGCTCAGTGTTTAACGCTTCTCCACTAGTAAAAACTTGAATTAAAGACGATACATCCCTTTTCGAATTATATAGTTCCATATAATCTAAAAAAGTAGATAACATCGACGGAACAAAGTGCATGGTGGACACACGATATCGTTCAATATACTCCTCAATCACCGCAGGATCTTTCTCTCCTCCTGGTGGAAGTAAACAAACACGTGCTCCTACAAATGACCACCAAAATAATTCCCAGACAGAAACATCAAATGAGAACGGTGTCTTTTGTAGGATTGTATCCTCCTCGGACAATGGGTATTTTTTCTGCATCCACTGTAGACGGTTGATAACGGAATGATGTTCAATCATTACCCCCTTCGGATTTCCCGTCGAACCCGAAGTGTATATGATATAGGCTAAGTTATTTGCTGTTACTCCACTTACCGGAGCTAAATTACTCTCTTTAGAAATCATCACTTGATCCCGGTCTAAACAAATTGCTTGAATATCTTTAGGTAACCAGTCCTGTAGTGTTTCTTTTGTTAACAGCACTTGAATTTGTGAATTCTCCAAAATATATCTCAGGCGGTTTTCGGGATAACTTGGGTCCAGTGGGACATAAGCCCCACCTGCCTTCAAAATCCCAAAGAGACCGATAATCATATCAGGAGAACGTTCAATACATATACCGACCAATGATTCAGGTCCGATACCTCGTTTTTGTAGAAAATGTGCCAATTGATTCGATTTTTCATTAAGTTCTTGATACGTTAGCTTTCCACCCTCATAAACTACCGCCACTGCATCAGGTGTCCGTGCAACTTGCTGCTCAAATAGCTCATGAATCATACAATCGTGACCATAAACTACGTCCGTATCATTCCATTCTTCTAGGAGTTGTTTTTGCTCATTATCCGATAACATTGACAGCTTTGCATATGATTCATCTGGATGATACGTGATTTCATTTAGCCAGTTCTCAAAATGTCCTGCCATACGTGCAATGGTACTACTATCAAATAAATCCGTGTTGTATTCAAATGAGACGAATAGACCTTCTTCCACTTCATAGGCAGTTAAGCTCAAATCAAATTTAGCAATAGACATATTACTTTCTACCATTTCAATACTTCTATCAGGCAAATCTAGTCGTTCTTGTTTTATATTCTGTAGCGTAAACATGGTCTGAAATATAGGGGAATGACTCATGCTTCGTTCAGGTTGCACAGCTTCTACTATTTTTTCAAATGGTATATCTTGATATTCGTAAGCTTTTAACGCCTTTTTCTTTGTTTGGTTCAAAATCTCTCGAAAAGTAGGGGTGCCACTCAAATCTGATCGGTAAACCAACGTATTAACAAAGAAACCAATTAATCCTTCTACTCCCTTATGGTTTCGATTTGCAATCGGGCTACCAACTAGAATATCTTTTTGTCCCGTATAACGAGCAAGAAAGCTCTGGTATGCGGCCATTAAAGTCATAAATAAAGTAGATCCTTCTTGTCGACTTATATCCTTCAATTGACTGAGCAATTTATAAGGAAAAATCACATGATGCGTAGCCCCAGAGTAAGTCTGCTTAACCGGCCGAGGTCGATCCACTGGCAGTTGTAAGATAGGAAGCTCCCCAGACAATTCTTCCTGCCAATACGTAAGCTGACGATTTAGCACATCACCTTGCAACCACTCCTTTTGCCACTTCGCAAAGTCTGCATATTGAATGGATAATGAACTTAATTTAGCAGGATTTCCACCCGTTTCTTCTTCATAGAAAGCAAGTAATTCATTCATGAATATACCAATGGACCAAGCATCAGAAATAATATGATGCATCGTACACAGTAATAACCATTCATCCTTCTCTAATTGAACAAGCTGATTACGAATTAAAGGACCATTCATTAAATCAAATGGTTCTTGCGCTTCTCTCGCAATTAAACTATCTACCTCTTTTTCTTTTACTTCTAGAGGAAGTTGAGAGTAATACCTTACAGGTAATGCTCTAGGAAGGAATTCGACAATTTGTTGCACAGGTTGTTCTCCTACTTCTTTAAAAACAGTTCGTAATGATTCATGGCGTTCAATGAGTCGATTGAATCCCTTTTCTAATGCTTCAGGTATCCAATTTCCTTTTAGATGCCATACCGTTGGAATATTATATAAAGAACTGTTTGGATTAAATCTGTCCATAAACCACAAGCGTTGTTGTGCATAAGACAACGGGAGTGCTTCTTTATTCTCCTTTTTTTGCATTTGCTTCTGAAGCCATGCTCTCTTCTCAGGAGAAAGTGAACTCAGCTTTGCAAGTAAATCACTTCTCATTTTTTTACCCCTTCCTCAATCAAATTACTCTCGAATATCCCTTGTGCTTCTTCCTCTGATAGCTCCTCTAATTGCTTAAGTAGTTCCAATAATTCTTCATCATTACTCACTTCTGCTTCTTTTTGAACATAGTCTTGAAGACTTACATTCTCCTTACTATCATTCTGCATTTCTTGATTTTTGTTATCGAGCAATTGATCAATCTGTTCTGCCAATTGCTGCACCGTATGAAACATAAATAAATCATGCAATGGTATCTCGATTCCAAAAGCCTCTTTAAGATTGGAAACAGCTTGCGTAGCGAGTAGTGAATGGCCACCAATTTCAAAAAATGAATCTTGAATTCCGATGTTTTCCATACCTAAAACTTCATGCCATATCGAAACGATTGTTTTTTCCGTAGACGTACGAGGAGCAATATAACAACTTGCTATCTCCTGTCTCTCTGGTGCTGGTAAGGCCTTCCTATCAATTTTCCCATTAGGAGTGAGTGGAAATGCATTTAATCCAACAAAATAGGCTGGAATCATATAATTTGGTAGTTGATCCTTGAGATAATCACGCCACTTTTGAGCATCCCCGTCTCCTACAACATAGGCGATCAAACGCGGATCGCCAGGATAATCTTCCTGCACCATCACAATAACTTCGTTAACTAGTGTATGCCTTTGTAATGTCGCTTCAATTTCTCCTAGTTCAATCCGGAACCCACGAATTTTCACTTGATGATCGATTCGTCCAACATACTCCAAATTTCCATCTGGTAAATACCTTACTAGATCTCCAGTCCGGTATACTCGCTCTCCTTCTTTAAACGGATGCGGTATAAAACGATCTTGCGTTAAGTCAGGGCGGTTTAAATATCCACGCGCTAACCCTGATCCACCAATGTATAGCTCACCAACTACACCAATTGGAACCATTTTTTGTTCGGCACTCAGTACATATACTTCTGTATTGAATATTGGTTTACCAATTGGTGGTACCCTATGCATGTCACACTTTTCTAATTCCATATACGTGGAATACGTAGTATCTTCGGACGGTCCATATAGGTTGTACACCTTTTCAATCGTACTTCTCTCGTATAAATCTTGAACAAGCGAATATGGCAATGGTTCTCCAGCCAAATTCATCACCTTTACCGAAGAAGGGATTGTTTTTGCTCGAACCAGTTCCTTCGCTGCCGATGGTACAGTATTAACCAAAGTTACACCTTTGGTAGACAACTTCTCTAGATGTAGAGCATTTTCAGTGACAATCACCTTACCACCCATCGTTAAGGGAACAAATACTTCAAAAACGGATAAATCAAAAGATAGCGAAGTTGAAGCTAACACTCCCGCTAATTCCTTTCGGGAATACGTATGATGCGCCCAATGAATCATTGTTACTGTATTCCTGTGCTCAATCATTACTCCCTTTGGATTTCCAGTGGAACCTGAAGTATAGATAATATAGGCTAAGTTATCGCCCGTCACTTCACTCGTACATACCGTAGTTACTTCTTGCTCTATTTCTGCTCGATTACTATCAATACAAATCACGTTGACGAGTTTAGGTATAACCATTTTTTGTTGTAACTTTTCCTGTGTCACCAGTACCTTTATTTGAGCATCTTCTAAAATGTACTGTAGTCGACTTTCCGGATACACTGGATCAATTGGGACATATGCTCCTCCCGCCTTCATAATTCCTAAGAGACCGACAATCATCTCAGATGAACGTGTGACGCAAATCCCAACTAATGATTCGCATGTTACACCATTTTTTTGTAAATAATGTGCCAACTGATTCGAGCGTTCGTCCAACTCTCGATATGTTAGTTCTTCATCTTCGCACACTACTGCAATTGCTTCTGGTGTTTTTTTCACCTGTTCTTCAAACATTGTATGAATCGTACTTTCTTCCATATCTATAACACGCGATTTATTCCATTCCTCTAGTAGTTGCTTATATTCTACTTTCGATAACATATTCAGTTCTGATAATACACCTTTTGGATGAGAGACAATTTGATTTAACCAATGCTCAAAATGACTTGCCATACGTTCAATGGTTGTATCATCAAACAAATCAGTATTGTATTCAAAGGTTAGTGATAATCCTTCTTCCGTCTCAGTAACAAATAAACTCAAATCAAATTTCGCTACAGAAGCATGGCTTTCCACGAGTTCCATTTGTCTTTCAGATAGCTGAGGAAATTCTTGCTTCGCATTCTGTAAAGTAAACATAGTTTGGAATATTGGTGAATGACTTGTATTCCGTTCCGGCTTTACGGATTCTACCACTTTCTCAAATGGGATGTCCTGATACTCGTATGCTTTTAGTGCTTTTTTTCTTACCTGCGACAAAAGTTCTTGGAACGACGGATTTTCACTGAAATCAGCTCGATAAACCAACGTATTTGCAAAGAAACCTATTAATCCCTCAATCTCTTTCACATTTCGATTAGCGATTGGGCTTCCAACCAAGATGTCATCCTGTCCTGTATAACGAGAAAGGAAGCTTTGATACGCTGCCATCAATGTCATAAATAAAGTGCATCCTTCTTGCAGACTTAAATCTTTGAGCTTTTCCTGTAGGGAATTCGCCACTATTAAGGACTGACTTGCACCACGATGGGTTTGAACTGCAGGTCGAGGACGATCCATCGGTAATTGTAAAACCGGTAGTTCCCCAGATAATTCTTCCTTCCAATATTGAAGGTGCTGATTCAAATTTTCTTCTTTTTGCCATTCCTTCTGCCACATGACAAAATCTGCATATTGGATAGGTAATTCCTTCAATTCCGCCGGTTTTCCGCTTAATGCTCCTTCATAAAAAGCCATCCATTCTTCAAGTAAGATTCCCATTGACCATCCATCTGAAATAATATGATGCATCGTACAAATGAGAATCCATTCTTCCCTGTCCACTTTCAATATTCGTGTTCGAATCAGAGGATCTTGTCCAAAATGAAATGGTTCCTCAGCTTCGTTTTGAATGAGCCGTTTCATTTCTCTTTCCCTATCTTCCAAAGAGAGATCTGTTAGATTCGTTTGAGGAATATGTCTGAATACATGAGATTGAACTTGTTGAAAAGGTTCACCCTCTTGTTCTAGAATTATCGTCCTTAATGATTCATGACGCTCCAACAATTGATTCCATCCGGCCTCCAATGCTTCAATTGACCATTCACCTGTTAAGCGACACGCTGCATGAATATTGTACATAGCACTATTTGGCATTAATTGATCAATAAACCATAGACGTTTCTGCGCATAGGAAAGTGGGATAATTTCTTCTCGTTTCATAGGTACAAGGGGAGCAACCTCTCGTTTTTTATCTTCTTTTCGTAACTGATCCACCCGTTTCGCCAATGCTTCCACTGTATCGTGCTTGAAAAGTTCACGTAATGGAATTTTAATTTGGAACAGTTCTTGCAATCGAGAGACAATTTGAGTAGCAAGTAGTGAGTGCCCACCACGTTCAAAGAAGGAATCTTGAATACCAATATTTTCTGTTCCTAACACTTGGCTCCAAACCGAGGCAATAAGCTCTTCCGATGGCGTCCGAGGTAGCACATTTAAATCTTCAATAGCTTGCTCATCAGGTGCTGGCAAGGCCTTTCGGTCAATTTTCCCATTCGGAGTAAGTGGGAAGTGTTCTAACTCTATAAAGTGCGCTGGAATCATATGATTCGGTAATTGGTTTTGTAAATACTCTCTCCACTCCTCGGTATTTCCATCGCTTATTACATATGCAACCAATCGTTGATCACCTGGACGGTCTTCTCTAACTAATACGACAGCCTCTTTAATAAACGAACATTTTTCTAAAGTGGCTTCAATTTCTCCTAATTCAATCCTAAAACCACGCATTTTGACTTGATGATCCATTCTACCTATAAATTCTATATTTCCATCAGTTAGATATCTTACTGAATCTCCTGTTCGATATAGTCGTTCCCCCAATCGAAATGGGTGCGAAATGAATTTTTCAGTAGTAAGATTCTGACGATTTAAGTATCCACGCGCTAAACCAGCACCACCAATATATAACTCACCCTCAGTTCCTATTGATTGCAAGCGTTGATTTTGGTCTAATACATATAATTGCGTGTTCTGTATTGGCTGCCCAATAGAAACAAATTCTTGATTAGGCTGAATATCAAATGCATTCACATAAATAGTGGCTTCAGTTGGTCCATAAAAGTTGGTTAATTTCACTTGTCCACTATAATTCCATTTCTGTTGAAATCGTCTAACTAACCCTGAACTTAGTTCTTCTCCACCAGAAAATACATGGCGTACGGACGAACAATTCATGTTCATTTCAATATGATTGAAGTGATCTAAGAAAACAGATAACATCGAAGGTACAAATTGAACTATAGTAACCTGATGTTGTTTAATCACTTCAGCTATAATAGAAGGATCTTTTTCTCCACCTGGAGGTAGGAAAGATACACTTGCACCAACGTGAATGCCCCAAAACAATTCCCAAACAGAGACATCAAATGAGAATGGCGTTTTCTGCAAGACCACATCCTTTTCAGAGAGCGGATATTTATGTTGCATCCATTCTAGATAATTAATTACTGAATGATGCTCAATCATTACTCCCTTTGGATTCCCTGTAGATCCTGAAGTATACATAACATACGCTAAATTTTCTCCTGTTACACCACTTATACATGGGGTTGTTTCTTCTTTTTCAATTGCAGTATAATCTTTATTCATACAAATCGTTTCAATATTTTCAGATACAAACAAATTTTTAGAATTCTCTTCCGTCACTAGTACTTCGATTCCAGCATCCTCTAATATATATCGAAGTCGACTCTCTGGATAAGTAGGGTCAAGTGGAACATACGCTGCTCCTGATTTTAGAATACCTAATAACGCTATCATCATTTGTAATGAACGTTCCATATATACCCCAACTAGAGACTCTGGGCCTACACCATGCTTTTGTAAATAATGAGCTAACTGATTTGCACGCTTCTCCAACTCTTTATAGGTAATTTGTTCATTTTCGTAACTAGCCGCGATTGCTTCCGGTGTTTTTTTTACTTGCTCCTCAAACATCGTATGAATCATGCCTTCAGCCGAATAATTAACTTGAGTATGATTCCATTCCTCTAGTAACTGTATCTGTTCTTCTTCTGTTAAATGAGTAATTTCAAATAGTTTTGAATCTAGGCTCTTCGTCATCTGAATTAATATTTGCAATAAGTGATTCTGAATCCGATTTATTGTTTCTTCATTAAAATAGCTTCGATCATACATCAACTTTAAAGTAATTTTCTTACCGGGCATTACAATGAGTGTTAAAGGATAATTTGTTTGTTCCGTGCTTTTAACATCTAGTAATCTTAAATCATCATTTCTCTCACCTTGAATTGGATAATTTTCAAACACATACAAGGTATGAAATAAGGAGCTATTTCGCGGAACCTCACTCCAGCCTTGAATATCTATCAACGAATTATACTCATACTGTCTTCGTTCCATTTCTTTCATTTGTATTTTACGAAGCCAATCTACTACTGATGTATTATCCGTTAATCGAATTCTGGTAGGTAATGTGTTAATAAATAGCCCCACCATATTCTCTGCTCCTATTAAATCAGTAGGACGTCCAGCGCTAGTTACGCCAAATACGACGTCACTGTCACCGCTATACCTACTCATCAAATAAGCCCATGCACCTTGTACTAACGTATTCAACGTTAATCGACTATTTCGTACCCACTCTTGTAAATTCTCAGTAAGTTCCTCAGATACTTGATAAGCAAACTCCCCATAACCCTTCTCTTGTCCTTGATCCTTTCTTTCCATTGCTAATGGAGTAGGTGCATAGAACCCTTTTAATTCTTCTTTCCAAAATTCCTCTGCTTGACTTTGATCTTGTTTATTTATCCATTGGATATATTTTTTATAAGGAAGAGATTTAGGAAGATTCAACAATTCTCCCTTTATCATCTTGAGATAAACTTCCATCACTTCACTAAAGACCAATGACACACTCCATCCATCTAGCAAAATATGATGATGTGTCCAAATAATTCTCGTTTCCCCTTCTGCTTCTTTAATCGCAGTGACTCTCATCAATGGTGCTTCATCCAATAAAAACCCTTTGCTACGATCTGCAGTCAAAAACTGGTGTAATTTCTTCTCCTTCTCCTCATGCGAATGGGTACTCCAATCCTCTTGATGAATAGTAAAAGGAAGACGTTCGTAAACTGCTTGTAGAGGTTTTTCTACTTCCTCCCAAACAAATACTGAGCGCAGAACCTCATGTCGTTGAATAACATATTCCCAAGCTTTTTCAAAAGTAGCAACATCCAATTGCCCCCCGAGCAAGAAACCTACTTGTACAATATAGGAAAAAGAATATTCATCATCTTGATCGTATAAAGTATGAAACAGTATTCCTTTTTGCAAAGGTGATAAACCATATATATCAATAATGTCTCCCATTTTTACACCCTCTTCTTTGTTAATTTAAGTAATACTTTGCTCAAGCTTTCTTCCGTAAGATCCTCTGCATCAGCAAAATCTGATACCGTAAAAGCAGACTCTGTTGTTGGTTTATTTATAAGTTGACGAAGATGCCTCAACATACCATCTGCTATCACTTGAATTTTTAATTTAGAAAACTGTTCCCTACTATACAGCCAAATAAAATGTAACTTTTCATCCTTCAACATTCCGATAACATCAATTAGATGAGATGGTTTGGAATCTGGAGCATGATCTAAAAATGTAAATCCTGTCTCTTGCATAAACAAAGAGTCCCTTGAAAACACCTGATCAAATTGGCCCAAATAGTTAAAGCTTATTGAAGGCTTTTGCTGATAAAACGGAAGTAATCCTTTATTCAAGTAACGTAAAATACCATAGTCTACTCCGCGATTTGGGATTCGACGCAATTGTTCTTTGACTGCCTTTAACCCTTCAATAGGTGTCTGAGTTCCTTGAAAATTGAGATGAACGGGATAAATACTCGTGAACCAGCCCACTGTCCTTGATAAATCAATACCTTCAATCATCTCTTCTCTTCCGTGTCCTTCTAGATGAATAGAAACGGTTTGCTGATTTGTACAATCGACGATAGCTTGTCCTAATGCCGTTAATAGTACCTCATCAATCCTTGTCTTATGAGTGACTAGAACTTCGTGTAACAATGCTTGTGTTTCTTCTATTCCTAAAGTCCTCGTCACTTGATCAATCGATTCTTCTGTCGTTTCTTGTATTGGATAGTCCATTGGAATTTTCATCGTTTCTTTTTCTACTTGTTCATTCCAATAATCCTTTACTTCTTTTGAAATACCCGAATCACTGTATGTCTGAAGTCGTTCAGACCATTCTTTAAAAGATGTACTTTTCGCAGGTAAGCGAATTTCTTGACCTTGTTTCATCTGGTTATATACCACCTGTAAATCTTCCAATAGAATCCTCCATGACACTCCATCTACTACTAAATGATGTATCACCCAGAATATTCGATCATTTTCAGTCAAGTTATCTTCAAAGTACACTACTTTCATTAACGGACCAGTAATTAAATTGAAACTAGCTTGATGAATATTCATCTCTTCTTGTATTATTTTATTCCACTCTTTTTCATTAACTTGATTCCGTTTTACAACATGGAGTACTGACAGCTCATCAGTCCCTTCATTTCTCTGCCTCCACGTTCCGTTTGGTAACTGTTCGTACCGGAAACGTAAAGCATCATGATGTTTCAGTAAATTTAATATCGCTCCCTCTAGTAATTTCACATCCAATCTTTCTTTTACTCTTAAAAGCATTGATTGATTCCAATGCTCTGTATGTGGATGTTCTTGCTCGAAGAACCAGCACTGAATTGGAGTAAGAGGCACATCACCTATCACAATTCCCTGCTCCGCTTGTACTCCCTGCGTTTCTATAGCCACTTGTGCCAGCTCAGCGATAGTTGGGCATTCAAACATTTGCTTTGGAGTAAGTTTTAACCCCACTTGACTTGCTTGAGATATAATTTGAATACTGAGAATTGAGTCGCCACCAATTTCAAAGAAATTATCATAGATTCCCACCTTTTTAACACCTAATACTCTCTTCCAAATGGTAGTTAGTATCTGTTCGTTACTATTCCGAGGGCCAACACATTCACTATTAATCTGCTTTTCCTCCGACATAGGTAAGGCCTCACGATCAACTTTACCGTTAGCTGTAAGTGGAATAGCTTCCATCGCCACAAATCCCGAAGGAACCATATAACTTGGTAGTTTCGCTTTAAGATACTCTCTCCACGCATCTACATTTCCATCTCCTACAACATATGCTACTAATCGTTTATCGCCCGGCTGATCTTCTCTTACAATTACAACTGCCTCTTTTACATATGCATATGTATGTAAAGTAGACTCAATTTCCCCAATCTCAATTCGGAAACCACGTATTTTAACCTGATGATCAATTCTTCCACGATAATCTAGATTCCCATCTGGCAAATACCTCGCTAAGTCTCCTGTCCGGTATAATCTTGCTTTCAGATCACTACTAAATGGATGAGATATAAAACGCTCTGCTGTTAATTCAGGTCTATTTAAATACCCACGTGCCAATCCTGCTCCACCAATATAAAGTTCACCATCAACACCTATAGGAACAGGTTGTTGATAAGCGTCTAGTATATACACTTCTAAATCGGGAATCCGCTTTCCAATATTACTTCTTGAAGCATGCTGCACATCATCTAAAGTAATTGGATAATATGTAACATGAACTGTAGTTTCTGTAATTCCATACATATTAATTAACTGTGGTTTTTTCTCCCCATACCTTTTAAACCACGGTAACAAGCTAATAGGTTCTAACGCTTCTCCGCCAAATATTACGTAACGCAGCTGCAAATTTTTATTCTTATCTTCCTGTTCACACACTCGTATTAATTGTCTAAATGCGGAAGGTGTCTGATTTAGAACTGTGACTTCTTCCTCCACCAATAATTGATAAAAATCCTTAGGTGATCGACTAATCCAGTACGGAACAACAACTAATTTTCCACCATATAATAATGCTCCCCAAATTTCCCATACTGAGAAATCAAATGCATACGAATGAAAAAGCGTCCAAGTATCTTTTTCATTAAACTGATACCAACAATCCGTTGATTTAAATAACCGAATGACATTGTGATGCTCTATCATAACGCCCTTTGGATTTCCCGTTGAACCCGAAGTATAGATTACATATGCCAGATTTTTGGGACCAACATTAGAAACCGGCAAAGTCTTACTTTCTTTCCCAATCTCATCTTGATCACAATCCAGGCAAATCGACTCAACATTTTCTGGTAACCATTTCAATTCTTTTAAACTTTCTTGCGTTACGAATAACTGAATGCTAGCATCTTCTAAAATATATTGAAGTCGCTGCTCTGGATATGTTGGATCCAGTGGAACATAAGCCCCACCAGCCTTCAAAACCCCTAAAATACCTACAATCATTTCGAGGGAACGTTCAAAGCATATTCCAACTAAAGTATCAGGTCCTACTCCCTTTTTCTGCAAATAATGAGCTAACTGGTTTGCACGTTCATTAAGCTCCTTATAAGTAATTTTTTCTTTTTCATACGTAACTGCAATAGTATTTGGATAAATCATCGCTTGCCGTTCGAACATTTCATGAATAGTTACTTGAGGTGGGACATCCAGTTTAGGATTGTTGAACTCAACTAAACTTATTCTTTTATCTTCCTCAGAAATGATTTCTATTTCAGCCACCTTCTGCTTTGGGTTTTCAAAAGTATTTTCCAGTATCACTAACATAACGTTAAAGAATCGTTCTATCTCTTCCTTAGAAAATAGCTCCTCACGATAATCAATATGTACATGTATAGAGTCTATATCAATTAGATTTTCAATATGCACTGCAAAATCTTGTACCTCTTCACGGTTTGGAATCCATAGTGAGTCACCACTTTCATCACGATCCCTATAATCAATCGTAGTTCCGAAAAGTCTCACATTACTGTTATTCTCTTTATTAATCTGCTTTAATAACAAATCAAATGGATATTTCTGGTGTCTTAATGATTTACTTTGTTTTCTGGACACCCTACTAATAAATGAAAGTACTTCTTCTTCTGGATCAATATCCATTCTTAAAGGAACTGTACTCACCATCATTCCAATCAATTTTCGTTCCATTTTAGTCATACGGTTGCCGTAAGCCATTCCTAAACCAATATCAAGCGATGAGGTCCACCGATACATGGACAACGAGAAAGCAGCAACAAAAAGGGTGTATAAACTAATTTTGTAATCTTCAGAAAACCTCTCTATCTTTCTCTTCAAATGCTCCGTTAATATAAACGTCTCGCGTGATGCTTTGGTACTAACTTGGTACGTATTATAAGGCTTCAATCCAGTCACAGATGGCAGTGTTTTAAATTCCTCTAACCAAAATTTTTGATCTTTTTGAAAGCGACTACTATTCAAGTATGTTTGTTCATTAGTCAGAAATTGAACATATGAATTTTTAATTTCGCCTTCCTCATTCTCGTTATGCATGTCATAATAATATTTTGCAATCTGCTCAGTAAATATTTGAATTGATAAACCATCCATAATAATATGATGAACATTTCCAAAGACTGCACATTCATTATCGTTTAATTTTATTAAAGCGAAATAGTATAAATTCGAATTAAATAATGTAAACATTTCTTTTGTTTTCTGCTCAATCCATTCCTCAAGCAAATTTGTATTCTCCACATTACTGAAATCAAAAAACTCAAATTCTTGTTCTTCATGTTTAATAAAATATTGTTTCGGTTCCTGATGCCCATTTTCTTTTAACCTAATGCACAGACCGTCATTTTCACTGATAACGCGATTCACAACTTGGTTTAATTTTGAATAATTCATTTTCCGATGAAGTTTAAATAAAAATCTTAAATTACATATTCCTTTATCAGAATGAATAACTTCTGTATACCATATTCTTCGCTGCGGATGGCTTAATGGATAACATTCCTCATTGGTCATAAAAATCTTCCCTTCAAAAATTATTTGCTCTTATAGGTTCGTGTTTATGTTTACCCCATAAATATTTCTGCAGTGAAACTCCAATTACTCCAATAATAACAAGCCCAATCCCTCCATAAACATAGAGTTGAGTTACTCCAAACAAATGCACTAATGGGCCACTCATAGCAGGAGAAATAATTAAAACTGCGTTTGTTAAACTGCTTTGAATACCAAATACTCTTCCTACTTGATCTTGATCGGATTCTATTTGTAATATGACTTGATTAGATACAAGCATCAGCCCACTTCCAATACCAGCGATAAAACTAATTAAATAGGCTAAAACGAAGACCGTACCGGGCGTTATCAAACCAATCCCCCCAAAACCAATTCCCATTAAAACCATACCTCCACATACTACCCAGCCATATTGAAACTGTTTTAATTTCTGAGTTAGTAATGCACCAAGTATTCCGCCAAGACCAATAATAGAAATGATATATCCCATTTTACTTTTATCATGTGGGAATAAGCTCTTAAATAAAGTTGGGAATTGTGAGTCTACTAATTGTAATACTGCCATGGCTATTGTAACGAAAATCATGGTTGATAATATTATCCGATTAGATAACACATAACCCCACCCTTGTACCCAAGCGGTCCAAGTACTTTGTTTTTGCTGTTCAACAAATTCTTTCGATATAGTTTCTTTAAATTTTATTGTGGGTATGAGAACTAAGGTAGCTAATAAACAACTTATAGCTCTTATAATGAGGCAGAACTCTGGTTGAAACCAGCTCAACAACATGCCCCCTATAAGTGGGCCTACTATCTTGGTACCCTGCTCTACTATTCCGTTGATACTTACTGCTTTAGTAAGCAAGTCCGGGGATACAATCTGTCTTGTTAGTGTTTGCTGTGCAGGATAATAGAAAACAATAAAAATGGAACGAATCATTAATGCCACTAAGAGCCAGTGGATATCTTGTACAAATAAAAGAGCAATTGTTATTAGACCAACCATTAGATTACAGAACATCATAATTGGAATTTTTCTAAAACGATCTGCAATAACACCTGCCCATGAGCCAAAAATAATTCCAGGAAGTGCATATGCAACAGGAATCAATCCAATCATAGTAGGATCTACTTCCCATTCAAACCCAACTATAGTCATAATCGCTAACATATCAATAAAAACACCAAGCATAAGCAATGAATAGGCAGAGAAAACTTGTAAATAAACCCTATTTCCTAATAGGCCTTTTGAATCAGTAGTTTTCATAAAAGCAAGCTCCTTAGGTTACTAATATAAACGCTTTTGCGTATAAGGTACCTCTTTATTAAACCTAATTAATCATTATTGACATCTCACCTAGAATTTAACTTCGTCAAAACTCAAACCGGTCTTATTTTTCATATATTTAAAATAGTCAGACAAACGAAAGCGTACCTATTTCTTCATTTTTATATCAACTGTTACAAAATATATCTTTACCTTACACTAATAACAGCTAAACGTTGCCTTAATATAACCCTTTACAGTCGTTTACACATTCAATTCACATCCTTTTTAAAGTTGGCTTTTTTCTATCTCAAATACTATCACACAAATATTTCACCTACTATATTCATAAAGTTGAAATATTTGAATCAGAAAATTCGGATAAAAAACCAAATCCACAAATCATAACAAACTATTATTTATTTATATTTTCATTTTATAGATGGCTTTAGCCATAAGGATATCAAGAATTAAG
>NZ_QPET01000042.1:0-12528 GCF_008368855.1 Bacillus sp. TE8-1
AGTAGGACGTCGCCAAGCAAGAACCTAAGTTATTTTGACTTAGGTTTTTTTGTGTTTATTTTTATTTACCGAATGCTATAATCCGTAAATTTAATAAAGCTACAGACGAAAAAAGAATGAAGTAGAGACTCTTTAAAATAATAGTAATGATTTTTTGTGTTCCTGATTTTCCTAATGTCGCTAAAGTAATACTTAAAATAGGACACATTATTTCTATCATAAGTATATATTTTAAATAATGAGATGCTATAAATATTTAATAATTACAGAAATTACTGCAATAGAGAAAAATAAATAGGATAATAGCATAGTTCTTTCTTTAACAGTTATCCTCCTTAGAAATTAAATCGTTATAATAATACAAGAGTGTATATATTTTGATTAAAAACATACTGAAGTGCTATTTAAACGATAAATACATAAAATAGATCTCTAGAAATATATATTCTAATTCCCTTTTCTTCTTGTATATAGTTGCAATTCTTCTTTTGAATATAACTAAAACACGAACGTTATTGACTGCTAATAAAAAAACATTCGATTATTTATTGACATTGTTTATGAAATATTGTTAATATAGCCATAGAAACAATAATATAAGACCTCATATAATCGCGGGGATATGGCCTGCAAGTCTCTACCTAACGACCGTTATTCGTTAGACTATGAGGGAAAGTCACTCGGTATTTTTCTATTCACAAGGGATACGTATGCCTGAGTAGAGCGCTTTCTCTCATAGTAAAAGAGAAACTGTTCTATTTCAGGCTTTTTTTATTTGAATCGGGGGGATTCTAATATGAAATCACTAGTTGGAGTCATAATGGGAAGTACGTCAGACTGGGAAACAATGAAATATGCTTGTGACATTTTAGATGAATTAAATATACCGTATGAGAAAAAAGTTGTATCCGCTCATCGGACTCCGGATTATATGTTTGAATATGCAGAGACGGCTCGTGAACGTGGATTGAAAGTTATTATTGCTGGAGCTGGTGGAGCAGCACATTTACCAGGAATGGTTGCAGCGAAGACAAATCTTCCTGTAATTGGAGTTCCAGTTCAATCAAAAGCATTAAACGGCTTAGATTCATTATTATCCATCGCCCAAATGCCAGGAGGTGTTCCAGTTGCAACTGTTGCAATTGGTAAAGCCGGTTCAACGAATGCTGGATTACTTGCCGCACAAATACTTGGATCATTTCATGATGATATACATGATGCATTAGAATTGAGACGAGAAGCGATTGAAAAAGATGTGCGTGAAGGTAGTGAGCTAGTATGACGAGAATCATTTTACCTGGAAAAACAATCGGTATTATTGGAGGCGGCCAGCTAGGAAGAATGATGGCATTGGCAGCTAAGGAGATGGGATATAAAATTGCTGTTTTAGATCCTACAAAGCATTCGCCATGTGCACAAGTTGCTGATATTGAAATTGTTGCACCATATGATGATTTAAAAGCAATTCAGCATTTAGCAGAGATAAGTGATGTTGTCACATATGAATTTGAGAATATTGATTATAGATGTTTACAATGGCTTGAAAAACATGCGTACTTACCACAAGGTAGTCAGTTGTTAAATACAACGCAAAATCGTTTTACAGAAAAGAATGCGATTGAGAAGGCTGGGTTACCAGTAGCAACGTATAGATTAGTTCAAAATCAAGATCAGCTTACAGAAGCAATTGCTGGGTTATCATTCCCTTCCGTCTTAAAAACGACGACAGGTGGATATGATGGGAAAGGGCAAGTTGTTTTAAGAAGTGAAGCTGATGTTGAGGCAGCAAGAAATCTTGTGGATAAAGCAGAATGTATTTTAGAGAAATGGGTGCCTTTTGAAAAAGAAGTATCAGTTATTGTGATTCGTAGTGTAAGTGGTGAAACAAAAGTGTTTCCAGTAGCAGAAAATATTCATGTAAATAACATTTTACATGAATCTATCGTTCCAGCTCGCATTACAGAAGAGCTTTCTCAAAAAGCAATTGCGTATGCAAAGGTACTTGCGGATGAATTAGAACTTGTGGGAACACTAGCTGTAGAGATGTTTGCTACAGATAATGGTGAGATTTATATTAATGAATTAGCGCCAAGACCTCACAATTCAGGACACTATACACAGGATGCATGTGAAACGAGTCAATTTGGTCAACATATTCGAGCAATCTGTAATTTACCTCTAGGAGAAACAAATTTGTTAAAACCAGTTGTCATGGTAAACATTTTAGGCGAACATATAGAAGGGGTCCTAAGACAAGTGAATAGATTAACCGGGTGCTATTTACACTTGTATGGAAAAGAAGAAGCAAAAGCACAGCGAAAAATGGGGCATGTTAATATTTTAAATGATAATATTGAAGTTGCTCTAGAAAAAGCGAAGAGTTTGCATATTTGGGACCATCAAGAACAACTGTTGGAGGGAAAAAGATGATTAGTCGTTATACACGCCCTGAAATGGGTGCGATTTGGACGGAAGAGAACAAATTTAAAGCGTGGTTAGAAGTTGAGATTTTAGCTTGTGAAGCATGGGCTGAGCTTGGCGATATTCCAAAAGAAGATGTTAAAAAAATTCGTGAACATGCATCATTTGATATTGATCGTATTTATGAAATTGAAAAAGAAACACGTCATGACGTAGTTGCATTCACTCGTGCTGTATCAGAAACGCCAGCATTAGGCGAAGAACGTAAATGGGTTCATTACGGTTTAACATCTACAGATGTAGTAGATACAGCATTATCTTACATCTTAAAACAAGCGAATGAAATTATATTAAAAGACTTAGAGAACTTTGTAAGCATTTTAGCTAACAAAGCGAAAGAGCATAAATACACAATCATGATGGGAAGAACACACGGTGTTCATGCAGAACCAACGACATTTGGTTTAAAACTTGGTCTTTGGTATGAAGAGATGAAACGTAACGTAGAGCGTTTCAAACAAGCTGCTGATACAGTTCGTGTTGGTAAACTATCTGGTGCGGTTGGTACATATGCAAATATCGATCCATTCGTAGAAAAATATGTTTGTGAAAATTTAGGATTAGAAGCAGCACCAATTTCAACACAAACATTGCAACGTGATCGTCACGCACACTACATGTCAACACTTGCACTAATTGCAACATCTATCGAAAAGATGGCAGTTGAGATTCGTGGTTTACAAAAGAGTGAAACACGTGAAGTTGAAGAAGCTTTCGCAAAAGGTCAAAAGGGTTCTTCTGCAATGCCACATAAACGTAATCCAATTGGTTCTGAAAATATGACTGGTTTAGCTCGTGTTATCCGCGGTTATATGATGACAGCTTACGAAAATGTTCCATTATGGCATGAGCGTGACATTTCTCACTCTTCGGCAGAACGCGTAATTTTACCAGATGCTACAATCGCATTAAATTACATGTTAAATCGCTTTGGTAATATCGTTAAAAACTTAACTGTATACCCAGAGAATATGAAACGTAATATGACAAGAACATACGGCTTAATTTATTCTCAGCGCGTAATGCTTACACTAATCGACAAAGGTATGGTACGTGAAGAAGCTTATGATATCGTACAGCCTAAAGCGATGGAAGCTTGGGAAACACAAGTACAATTTAAAGAGCTTGTAGAAGCTGATGAGCGTATTACAAGCAAGTTAACACAAGAAGAGATTAATGAATGCTTCAACTATGAGCATCATATGCAACACGTTGATACAATCTTTGAACGCCTTGGATTAAACGAAGCGTAAAATTTCATATGGCACAGAATAGAGTCTTTCTGTGCCATTCTTTATAAAAATATTATTCACATTTTTCAAACTACAGGGGGCTTGCGAAATGCAAAAGCTAGAATTGCTGTATGAAGGTAAGGCAAAAAGAATTTATCGTACAGAATCAGCAGATATGGTTTGGGTAGAGTACAAAGATAGTGCGACTGCTTTCAATGGGGAGAAAAAAGAGACGATTACAGGAAAAGGTCGTTTGAACAATGAAATTACAACTTTATTGTTCAGAAAGTTACAAGAAGTGGGAATTAAAACACATTTTGTTGAGAAGTTATCTGAAACAGAACAACTTGTTAAAAAAGTGAGTATTATTCCTTTAGAAGTTGTCACAAGAAATGTAATTGCAGGAAGTCTTTCAAAACGATTAGGAATGGAAGAGGGAACTGTACTTGCAGAACCAATCGTAGAATTTTACTTCAAAGACGATGATTTAGGAGATCCGCTTGTAACGGAAGATCATATTCGTGTATTAAACGTTGCATCGCCAGAGCAAGTAAGTGTATTACGAGATATGGCTCTACAAATCAATCAAGTGTTGATTGATCATTTCGCAAGCTGTCGTGTAAGATTAGTAGATTTCAAATTAGAGTTTGGTGTAACGGAAGAAGGAGAAATCATTTTAGCGGATGAAATTTCACCAGATACTTGCCGTTTATGGGATGAAACGAGCAATGAAAAGTTTGATAAAGATGTATTCCGTCGTGATCTTGGAAATTTAACAGATGCTTATGAAGAGATTTTAAAACGTTTAGGGGGAATTTCACATGTATAAAGTTAAGGTATATGTAACATTAAGAGAAAGCGTATTAGATCCACAAGGAACAGCAGTAAAAGGAGCACTTCATAGTCTTTCATTCACAGAAGTACAAGACGTTCGAATCGGAAAGTACATGGAACTAACAATTGATAAATCTGTATCTGATTTAGATAGCAAGGTAAAAGAAATGTGTGAAAAACTATTAGCGAACGTTGTAATGGAAGACTTCCGTTATGAAGTTGAGGAGGTTGTCGCACAGTGAAATTTGCCGTAATAGTATTTCCGGGTTCGAACTGTGATGTCGATATGTTCCATGCAATTAAAGATGAGCTTGGCGAAGAAGTAGATTACGTTTGGCACGATACAGAGAATTTAGATGAATATGATGCAATTCTACTACCAGGTGGATTTTCTTATGGTGACTACTTACGCTGCGGTGCTATCTCTCGCTTTGCTAATGCAATGAAAGCAGTGCAAAAAGCTGCTGAGCAAGGAAAGCCGATTTTAGGTGTATGTAATGGATTCCAGATT
This sequence comes from Bacillus sp. TE8-1, assembly GCF_008368855.1. NCBI lineage: Bacteria > Bacillati > Bacillota > Bacilli > Caryophanales > Bacillaceae > Bacillus > Bacillus sp. TE8-1. The sequence continues at coordinate 5,059 of NZ_QPET01000042.1, forward strand.
CTTGTTGAATCAGGATTACTACCAGGAGCGTTAATAAGAAACGAAAACTTAAAATTTATGTGTCGCACTGTTCAGTTACGTGTTGAAAATAATGAAACGATGTTTACATCACAATATGAAAAAGATGAAATAATTAATATTCCAATCGCGCATGGTGAGGGGAATTACTATTGTGATGAAGCGACTCTTAAACAATTAGAAGAGAACAATCAAATCGCATTCCGTTACGTAGAAAACCCTAACGGTAGCGTTTCAGATATTGCTGGTATTGTAAATGAAAAAGGAAATGTACTTGGTATGATGCCGCACCCAGAGCGTGCTGTAGATGAATTACTTGGCGGTGCTGAAGGGTTAAAAGTCTTTCAATCTATCTTAAAACAGTGGAGGGAAACATATGTCGTTAATGCTTGAACCAAATCCAACACAAATTAAAGAAGAGCGTATATATGCGGAAATGGGGCTAACAGACGAAGAGTTTGCCATGGTTGAAAAGATTTTAGGTCGTCTGCCAAATTATACAGAAACAGGGTTATTCTCTGTAATGTGGTCTGAACATTGTAGTTATAAAAATTCAAAACCAGTTCTTCGTAAGTTTCCAACTACAGGTGAGCGCGTTCTGCAAGGACCTGGAGAAGGTGCTGGAATTGTAGATATCGGTGATAATCAAGCAGTTGTATTTAAAATGGAAAGTCATAACCATCCTTCAGCTATTGAACCATATCAAGGAGCTGCAACAGGTGTTGGTGGTATTATTCGTGACGTATTCTCTATGGGAGCACGCCCGGTAGCTCTATTAAACTCACTTCGTTTCGGTGAATTACAGTCACCACGTGTGAAATATTTATTCGAAGAAGTAGTAGCAGGAATTGCAGGATACGGTAACTGCATCGGTATTCCGACTGTTGGCGGCGAAGTACAATTTGATCCATGTTATGAAGGAAATCCACTTGTAAATGCAATGTGCGTAGGTTTGATTAACCACGAAGACATTAAAAAAGGGCAAGCGCACGGTGCTGGTAACACAGTAATGTACGTAGGAGCATCAACTGGTCGTGACGGTATTCACGGTGCAACATTCGCGTCGGAAGAACTATCTGAAAGCTCAGAAGCGAAACGTCCAGCGGTTCAAGTAGGGGATCCATTTATGGAAAAGCTTCTTATTGAAGCGTGTTTAGAATTAATTCAATCCGATGCACTTGTTGGAATTCAAGATATGGGTGCGGCTGGTTTAACATCATCATCTGCAGAAATGGCAAGTAAAGCAGGAATGGGTATTGAAATGTACTTAGATGATGTACCACAGCGTGAAACAGGAATGACACCATATGAAATGATGCTATCTGAATCACAAGAGCGTATGTTAATTGTCGTGAAAAAAGGTAGAGAACAAGAAATAGTAGATTTATTTGAGAAGTATGGTCTTGCAGCGGTTACGATGGGGAAAGTAACAGAAGATAAAATGCTTCGTTTATTCCATAAAGGTGAAAAGGTAGCTGAAGTTCCAGCAGATGCTTTAGCAGAAGAAGCACCAATTTATCATAAGCCATCAAAAGAAGCAGCATACTTTGCTGAATTCCAAGCAATGAAAATGGAAACGCCAAAAGTAGAAAATTATAAAGAAACGTTATTCGCTTTATTACAGCAACCAACAATTGCAAGTAAAGAGTGGGTATACGATCAATACGATTACCAAGTTCGCACAAGCACAGTTGTTACGCCAGGTTCAGATGCTGCAGTTGTACGTGTACGCGGTACAGAAAAAGGATTAGCAATGACGACAGATTGTAACTCTCGCTACATTTATCTAGACCCAGAGATGGGCGGTAAAATTGCAGTAGCAGAGGCAGCGCGTAATATCGTATGTTCTGGCGGAGAGCCACTTGCAATTACAGATTGCTTAAACTTCGGTAACCCAGAAAAACCAGAAATCTTCTGGCAGATTGAGAAATCAGTAGACGGTATGAGTGAAGCTTGTCGCACATTACAAACACCAGTTATCGGCGGAAACGTATCGATGTATAACGAGCGTAGTGGTGAAGCTGTATATCCAACACCAACTGTTGGGATGGTCGGACTTGTGCATGACTTAAAACATGTAACAACACAAGAGTTTAAGCAAGCTGGTGATTTAGTGTATGTAATTGGTGAGACGAAAGCTGAGTTTGGCGGAAGTGAATTACAGAAAATGATTCACGGCAAAATTTTCGGTCAATCACCAAGTATCGATTTAGATGTAGAATTAAAACGCCAAAAACAAGTATTAGAAGCAATTCAAGCTGGTCTTGTTCAATCTGCACATGATGTTGCTGAAGGTGGTTTAGCAGTTGCGATTTCAGAAAGTGCAATTGGTGCTAAAGGCTTAGGTGCTACTGTGAAATTAGATGGAGAAGCAACAGCAGCATTATTCGCTGAATCACAGTCTCGCTTCGTGATAACTGTAAAACGTGAAAATAAAGAGGCGTTTGAGAAAGTGGTAGAAGCAATCCAAGTTGGAGAAGTAACAAGTACAAATGAAGTAACAATTCATAATGAAGAAAATGAAGTATTACTTACAGCAAATGTAGATGAAATGAGAAAGGCTTGGAAAGGGGCAATCCCATGCTTGCTGAAATAAAGGGGTTAAACGAAGAATGTGGCGTTTTCGGAATTTGGGGGCATGAAAATGCAGCACAAGTTTCATACTACGGATTGCACAGTTTACAGCACCGTGGGCAAGAAGGCGCAGGCATTGTCGTAAATAATGGGGAAAAAATCGTCGGTCACAAGGGGTTAGGTTTAATATCAGAAGTGTTTTCAAGAGGTGAGCTAGAAGGATTAAATGGAAAATCAGCAATCGGACATGTACGATATGCAACAGCTGGTGGAAGTGAAGTTGCTAACGTTCAACCATTGTTGTTCCGTTTTTCCGATCATAGTATGGCGTTAGCTCATAACGGAAATTTAATTAACGCAAAAATGCTTCGTCGTGAATTAGAAGCAGAGGGCAGTATTTTTCAAACTAGTTCAGATACAGAAGTACTTTTACATCTTATTAAACGTAGTACGAAAGATTCTTTAATTGAAAGTGTAAAAGAAGCTTTAAACAAAGTGAAAGGTGCGTTTGCGTATCTTTTACTAACTGGAAATGAAATGATCGTTGCATTAGATCCGAATGGGTTCCGTCCGCTTTCAATTGGAAAGATGGGGGATGCTTACGTTGTAGCATCTGAAACATGTGCTTTTGATGTAGTAGGTGCAACATACATTCGTGATGTAGAACCGGGTGAATTACTTATCATTAATGATGAAGGAATTCACGTAGATCGTTTCACAAATGATGTAGAACATGCAATTTGTAGTATGGAATACATTTACTTTGCACGACCAGATTCTAATATTGCAGGTGTTAACGTTCATGCAGCACGTAAGAATATGGGGAAACGTTTAGCGGCAGAAGCTCCTATTGAAGCAGATGTTGTTACTGGTGTACCAGACTCTAGTATTTCAGCTGCAATTGGCTATGCGGAGGCGACAGGTATTCCATATGAGTTAGGATTAATTAAAAATCGTTACGTTGGACGTACGTTTATTCAACCTTCTCAGGAACTACGAGAGCAAGGGGTTAAGATGAAGCTTTCCGCAGTAAGAGGTGTAGTTGAAGGGAAACGAGTTGTTATGATTGATGACTCTATCGTAAGAGGAACGACAAGTAAACGAATTGTTCGTATGCTTCGTGAAGCTGGAGCGACAGAAGTTCACGTAAGAATTGCTTCACCACCTCTGAAATATCCATGTTTCTATGGCATTGATATTCAAACGAGAAAAGAATTAATTGCAGCAAATCATACAGTAGAAGAAATCCGTGAAATGATCGGAGCAGATTCTTTAACATTTTTAAGCGAAGATGGATTAGTAGATGCAATTGGACGTCCATATGAAGGGAAATATGGTGGCCTATGCATGGCTTACTTTAATGGGGACTATCCAACAGCTCTTTATGATTATGAGCAAGAGCTTTTAGAAAGTATGAAATAAGAAAAGTGAAACAAGCTTCTACTTCTTTTGATGTAGAAGCTAGCTCCTTTCTTAAAATAGCCCGCCCTGGATGGGGAGAAATTAAAAGACGAGGTGTAAATAACGATGGCGAATGCATATAAGCAAGCAGGAGTAGATATTGAAGCTGGATATGAAGCGGTATCTCGCATGAAAAAACACGTACAAACAACTATGAGAAAAGAAGTACTAGGCGGTTTAGGCGGTTTTGGAGGTATGTTTGATCTATCAAAATTTGCATTAGAAGAACCTGTATTAGTATCTGGAACAGATGGCGTGGGAACGAAATTGATGCTCGCTTTTATGGCAGATAAACATGACACAATTGGTATTGATGCAGTAGCAATGTGTGTAAATGATATTGTTGTCCAAGGAGCAGAGCCGCTTTTCTTCCTTGATTATATTGCTTGTGGTAAAGCTGAACCTAGTAAAATTGAAAACATCGTCAAAGGTATATCAGAGGGCTGTCGCCAAGCTGGTTGTGCATTAATCGGTGGAGAAACAGCTGAAATGCCAGGAATGTATTCTACGGAAGAATATGATTTAGCTGGTTTTACAGTTGGGATTGTTGATAAAAAGAAAATTGTAACAGGTGAAAAGATTGAAGCTGGTCACGTGCTAATTGGCTTAGCATCTAGCGGTATTCATAGCAATGGTTACTCTTTAGTACGAAAAGTGTTACTAGAAGATGGGGAATTATCTTTAGAGCGTATTTATGGCCGCTTAGAACTACCTCTTGGTGAAGAATTATTAAAACCAACGAAAATTTATGTCAAACCTATTTTAGAACTATTGAAGAAACATGAAGTATACGGTATGGCGCATATTACAGGTGGTGGATTTATTGAAAATATTCCACGCATGTTGCCAGAAGGAATCGGTGCCGAGATTGAACTAGGATCTTGGGAAATTCAGCCGATCTTTAGTTTGCTTCAAGAAGTTGGAAAACTGGAAGAAAAAGAAATGTTCAATATTTTTAACATGGGTATTGGTATGGTAGTAGCAGTGAAGGAAGAAGATGCAAAAGATGTTGTTCGTCTTCTTGAAGAGCAAGGAGAAATGGCTCGTATTATTGGACGTACTATACAAGGAGCTGGCGTTACTTTTAATGGGGGCACAGCACTATGAGTAGATTAGCAGTTTTTGCTTCTGGAAGCGGATCTAACTTTCAATCTCTCGTTAATGCGGTAGAAGAAAAAAGATTGGATGCAGAAATTAGTTTATTAGTATGTGATAAACCAGAAGCACGCGCTGTTGGACGGGCAAATTATCATCATATTCCGTGTTTTGCTTTTTCAGCGAAAGCATATGAGTCAAAAGAAGCATTTGAAAAAGAGATATTAAAGAAGCTAGAAGAATATGAAATTGATTATGTTATTTTAGCTGGATATATGCGGTTAATCGGGCCGACGTTACTAGAAGCATACGGCGGGAAGATTATTAATATTCATCCATCATTACTACCGAGCTTTCCGGGTAAAGATGCTGTCGGTCAAGCGTTAGAAGCAGGTGTGAAAGTAACTGGAGTAACAATTCATTATGTAGATGCAGGTATGGATACAGGGCCAATTATTGCGCAAGAAGCAGTGGTTGTTTCTGAAGGGGATACGAGAGAAAGTTTACAAAAGAAAATTCAACAAGTTGAACATAAATTATACGTAAATACAGTGAATCAAATTGTTCAGTCTGTGAAAGAATCAACTGTTAACTAACATACAACCAGGGGTGAAGGATAAATGAAAAAGCGTGCATTAGTAAGTGTTTCAGATAAAACAGGAGTAGTAGAATTTGTTAAAGGGTTACTAGAACAAGGGATTGAAGTTATTTCAACAGGTGGTACGAAAAAGTTATTAGAAGAAAACGGTTTACAAGTAATTGGTATTTCTGAAGTAACTGGTTTCCCTGAAATTATGGATGGCCGTGTGAAAACGTTACATCCAAATATTCATGGTGGTCTATTAGCAGTTCGTGATAATGAAACACATGTAACACAAATGAATGAATTAGGTATGGAGCCAATTGACTTTGTTGTTGTTAACTTATATCCATTTAAAGAAACAATCGCTAAGCCTGATGTAACATTTGCTGATGCAATTGAAAATATTGATATTGGTGGCCCGACAATGATTCGCTCTGCTGCGAAAAATCATAAATTCGTATCTGTAATTGTAGATCCAGTAGATTATGATATTGTCTTAGCAGAACTGAAAGAGAACGGTGAAGTAGCAGAGGAAACAAAACGTAAACTAGCAGCGAAAGTATTCCGTCATACAGCAGCGTATGATGCGTTAATTTCTAACTACTTAACAGAGCAAATGGGTGAAGAAAGTCCAGAAACATTAACTGTGACATTTGAGAAAAAGCAAGACTTACGTTATGGCGAGAACCCACATCAAAAGGCAACTTTCTATAAAGCGCCATTCGCAGCAACTTCTTCTGTTGCATACGCAGAACAATTACACGGTAAAGAATTATCGTATAACAATATTAATGATGCAGACGCAGCGCTTAGCATCGTAAAAGAATTTACAGAACCAGCAGTAGTAGCAGTAAAACATATGAATCCATGTGGTGTTGGAGTAGGAACTGATATTCACGAAGCATATACTCGCGCTTATGAAGCAGATCCAGTATCAATTTTCGGCGGTATTATTGCAGCAAATCGTGAAATTGATAAAGCTACAGCAGAAAAGTTACATGAAATTTTCTTAGAAATTGTTATCGCACCTTCGTTCTCGCAAGAAGCTTTAGAAGTGTTACAAAGTAAGAAGAACTTACGTTTATTAACTATAAATATTGAAAAAGCGACAAGTGCAAGCAAAAAACTAACTTCTGTACAAGGTGGACTTCTCGTTCAAGAAGAAGATACGTTATCATTAGATGAAAGTACAATTTCAATTCCAACGAAACGTGAACCTTCAGAGCAAGAATGGAAAGATTTAAAACTAGCTTGGAAAGTTGTAAAACATGTGAAATCAAACGCAATTGTTTTAGCGAAAGATGACATGACAATTGGCGTCGGTGCGGGACAGATGAACCGTGTAGGTTCTGCAAAAATCGCAATTACACAAGCTGGTGAAAAAGCACAAGGTAGCGCACTTGCATCTGATGCTTTCTTCCCAATGCCAGATACATTAGAAGAAGCAGCAAAAGCAGGAATTACAGCAATCATTCAACCAGGCGGATCAATCCGTGATGAAGATTCTATTAAAGTGGCAGATACTTATGGGATTGCTATGGTGTTCACTGGCGTACGTCTTTTTAAACCTTTATTGATGGATATTTAAAAAATCCGGTTAAGATAACCTTCGTATGTCGTCGTTGCATCGCCAGTGCGGTACTCATGTAGGAAAGCTACACTCCGTGTCCTCCTGGCAAATGCGCCTAGACCTGCTCGGTTCTCTTAATCCTCCTTTTTAAACCTTTATTGATATGGAT
>NZ_QPET01000043.1:0-28393 GCF_008368855.1 Bacillus sp. TE8-1
GTCGTGCTAAAATATAAACATGAACACAAAAAATAAAACGAACAATCAAAAAGAAAAGTCATTTATCGAAAAAGCCCGGAGGGCTCAAATTATGGAATGTGCAATTGAAACACTTGCTGAAGTAGGTTATGTAAAAGCCTCTTTAGGACAAATCGCTAAACGTGCAAAAATAAGTAAGGGGGTTATTTCTTATTACTTTACAAACAAAGAGGAACTTCTAGAGCAAGTTATAATCGATTATTATATAGCCTGTCAGTCCTTTAGTTGTCCGCAAATTGAAGCTCAAACGACCCCAGAAGGAATGCTCCAAACATATATTGAATCGAATCTGAAATTTATAGATAAACATCGAAAGCATGTATTTGCTGTTATAGAAATTGTTTCAAATGAAAGAACAGATGAAGGAAAACTTCGGTTTGCAGCAGACCATGATGAAACTATTTTTCTTCCCATTAAAAATATTCTACGTTTAGGGATGCAAGAGGGGGTGTTTCGAGAATTTTCCGAAACGGCCTTAAGGGTGATGGCGTTAACAATCAGGCATGCCATAGACGGATTTAGCCTCGAGCTAATGAGGAACCCCGATCTAAACGTTAAAGATTACACAAAAGAACTTATTACAATCTTTGAGCGGACAACTCAAAAGTAACATATCACCCTGATGAGGGGGGAAGGTCATGATATTTTATGAGGTTATTTGTTTTTGTTGTAAAAGTGTATTTCGAGTAAATGAAGGAACTGAAAAATATAAGCAGTTCAAGGAAAATCCAAAAGGGAAATATTGCTGTGACGAATGCAGTCATAAAATAAGACTTGAAGCAATTAAAAATTTTTTTAGATAGGGTCACTATCTACTTTTTATTTTTGCTAGTTTATAATGTCTAACATCATTCATCTTAAAATGATTAAATTTTTTATAAATATTGTTTATATATTCATAAAGGAAAACTCCATTTTAATCAATCTTTTGACAAAATGGAGTTTTTTATTTGTTGTTAAATAAGGATCGAAGGATATTTTTTAATCAATCTTTATTTTAAAGCTATACCGAATCCTTAAGTTGATGGATGTGTGGCTGTACCCCTATTAAGCGGCGAGTCATAGTCGATAGTGAACTTCTGTCATATTTATAAAGAACAACAAAAATTGAGTGGGATACGGCTGGATTAATAGCTATGTCATAAAAACCATGACATTTTGACACTACCGTATGTGACAGAAAAACACTTAGTATCAAAGAGCAGTTTTTAACACATTAACAATAAATGAGGAGGGGAGATTTTCATTGTGTATGATAAAAATATAAAGAGGCATGAAAGGGGAAACAGGTATGACCTATTTATGAAAAACAAACCAGTAACAAGAGTGTTTTAAGGAAAAGAAGTAATTTCTAGGATTAACATACATGTGGAAAAAGAGGAATTTACCGTTTGTTACGACACAATAGCGTTTGTGAGAATAATACTGAGTATGATAATTGCAAATCCATTTTTATCCATTTGTCTTTGGTTAAGATGAAAGCTGTGTGACTAGTATAAAACAACAAATAACTACCGATAAAATATGAATAGAGGAGAGGAATATCTTTATGAAAAAACATTGTAAGATTACATCTACAGGTTTAGTCCTTTTAATGACTGGAAGTTCTTTGTTATACACAACACCAAGCTCAATTGTAAAGGCAGAGTCTGATCAAAATGTATCTAGTTCGTTACAAACAAATACTCAAAGAGATCGTACTTCCGTCAAGAAAGCAATGCGGGATACACTACAACTTGGATACCCAGGGATACTCGCCAAAGTTTCAAAGGATAGAAAAACATGGAGTTATGCTGCTGGGGTAGCGGATCTAATCACCAAGAAACCAATGAAAACAGATTTTCACTTTCGTATTGCCAGCGTGACGAAGACGTTCACCGCAACGGTTGTACTTCAATTAGCTGCAGAGAACCGCCTGAATCTAGACGACTCCATCGAAAAATGGTTGCCTGGTGTCATTCAAGGAAACGGATATGATGCTAAACAGATTACTATCCGGCAGATATTGAACCATACAAGTGGTATCGCCGAATACTCAAGGTCAAAAGAAGCTGATTTTTCTAATAATACAAAAAAATCATTTACTGCTGAAGAACTAGTGAAGATTGGACTTTCACTGCCCCCAGACTTTGCCCCAGGAAAGGGCTGGTTATATTCAAACACAGGATACGTATTACTTGGTATCCTTATTGAAAAAGTAACCGGAAACAGTTATTCGGAAGAGATTGAAAATCGGATTATTGAACCACTTGAATTGTCGAATACATTTCTACCTGGCAATTCAAGCGTTATTCCAGGCACCAAGCATGCCCGTGGATATTTACAACCAGACGGAGCAAGTGAGCTAAAAGACGTTACTTATTATAACCCAAGTATAGGTAGCTCGGCTGGAGATATGATTTCTACTGCTGACGACTTAAACAAATTCTTCTCTTCCTTGCTCGGTGGCAAATTACTGAAGGAACAGCAACTAAAACAAATGCTTACTACAGTTCCTACAGGATTTGCTGAAATCGGCAGATATGGTCTTGGAATCTATGAAACTAAGCTTCCAAACGGTGTCTCAATATGGGGACACTCAGGTGGCATTCCAGGGTTTAGTACTTTTGCTGGAGGCACACTTGGAGGCAAGCATACATTGGCCGTCAATTTGAACAGCCTTAAAGCTGATAGTACCGATCCTTTTAAAAATATTTTACTTGCTGAATTTAGCAAGTAGGCAAAAAGGAAAACCGGATAAATTTTGTCATAGTTTTTATAGTTAAAAATAAACCTTTCTGGTTCAAAAAAACTTATTCTAAAAAAATTTTTGGGGATTTTGGAATTACGGAGGCAAGCCAATGTTATTAAGCTAATAAAACAAAATACCCTCTAAAATAAAAAAATACGCTATTCTTTCTGTAGAATCATAGAAAAGGATGACGTATTTTTAAACCTGGGGTTAAAGAAAGTTCTTAAGTTGATGGGTATGGGGTACCGCCACATGCCCATCAAGCTAACTAGATAAATTACTAGGTACGAATTGATTCTTGTTTCAAAACTAGCAAGTAATAAAAAAGTAGGCATGCTAAAGAAGCCTATTAAAACGAGATTTTTTCGCTAGGCAGCTTGTCTATGTTTCACTGTCGTCTTATACACAATCCCTAGAATATCAAAGACGGTCATCTTTTTATACCGATGACATTTACGACCATTCTTTTTGAGCAATTGATAAAGGCAATGGAGAATTTTTAAAAGTTCTTCTGTGCCAACGGCTATCGCTTGAAACAGTAATGGAAAGTAATCTTTAATCATATATATGGCTTTATATTCACTCAGCTCCTGCTTTTTCTTTTTAAGCAGAAACTGACGCATTTGAAACATCGTAGAAGAACAGAGGAGAATACCAATGAGTTGTCCATAAAAATGACACTCTAGGCGTTCTCTCTTTATATTTTGACATTCATCAATTTCAAAGAATGATTTCCACGTTTTAAACAAAATTTCAATCTGCCAACGAAGTGAATATAATGAATGCACGTAGTCTGTCGGTACTTCTTCTAGCGACGTATTCGTGATATATACATTCATGCCCATTAAACGTTTACTTTTATCCTTCATGACAATGCCTTTCTTCTTTTCACGTATTGCTTGGTTTTTCAGACGTGTTTGTTTTTGATCATCGGTTAAACGATGGATAATGACACGTGCCGGAAGTTTCTGATTTTGGCCAATGTATGCCTCAGGGATTTCCATCGTTTCACCAGGGATTAGACCAGATAGTATTTGTGTCATATCAATCTGGATGTATTCTGTTTGCTTTTTTAACGTACCATTGTTGAAGTATTCTGGTTCAGGATTTTTGGTATATATGCGTGTATTCAACTTCAACCGCGAGATATAGTAAGCCTCTTTATCATGAATGGATTGTAAGTCTCCTAAATCGAAGTAACCAAGATCACGTAAACACAAATCGCCTGCATCTATGGTTTTAAGACAGAATGTACCATATGTTTTATCATTATTTTTCCCTGGTCCAAGCTGCACGTTAAGGAATTGACCACTAAGTAAATCATATTCTAATTGGATTTTTACGCCTGCCTTATTACTACTCCCACCTGACCCTTGATAGTCAGTGGCGAATTGATTAGGCAGTTGAAACACAGTTGCATCTAGAATACGGATACGATTGAAAGTAGAGATTATATATGCAGAAAGTGAGTGACTTGAACAGAGTTTTTGTGTGAGAAGAGAAGTAAAAACTTCTCGAAGAAATACGACAGCTGCTGGATTAAAACGCTGATTAAGTCCTTCAGGACTTATTAGTGTAGCTGTATTTGCATAAAGTTGACTACATAATTGAGTGAGAGAATCACTTGCTATATGTTGATTGATCCAAATACATAAAGCAGTCAAATCTCGTGCGCCATACTTGCTTTTACGTTTTACAAATCCGGTCTTCTGTGCGAGTTGTTGAAGGACATGTGGAGATAGGTATCGCTTTAGTTCTTTAGCGAATAAATAAAATTCATCTTGAATCGATAGATTCATACAAAAACGCCATCCTTTCTGTATATTTCTACAAAAAGAATAGCGTTTTTTTGATTATATGGATACAAATTTATCTTAGCTTAATAGCGATGTGACGGTACCTTATTTTAGGGAAATTGACAATGGAAAGAGACACGAATATAATAATCGTAGCAACTATAGTCATGTCTATTATAAAGGGGGCCGACCATGGAATTAGAAAAATATATGGGTGTTAATGTACAGCGTGCGGCTCTTAAGCTGAATAACTATTATCAAAAAGTGGTGAATCCTTTTGATATTACGGTGGATCAGTGGGAAATATTGGTCGTTCTTTGGGAAAAAGAAGGGATTACCCAAAAAGAGCTTGCTGAAAGACTGCACAAGGATCAGACAAATGTTGCACGAATGCTTTTCAAACTGGAGAAGAAGGAATTTATTTATCGTGTAGTCCATGAAACTGATCGAAGGTCTTTACGTGTATATTTGACTCCTAAAGGTCGCGAAAGTAAAGATGAAATCCTTTCTCCATCCATAGAGGCGTATAAGAACACCATCAAGGGTTTGTCTGAAGAGGAAGTAGAAACATTTAGAAGAATTCTTTCTGTAATGTATAACAATGTAAAGGATTTATAATCAGGAAGAAGAGTAGATGAATGTATTTCAATCTTAAAAGAAGGGATTCAGGTACTGGAGCGTACACCACAAACATTGGATTATTTTTTATCCGGTTTATCCGGGAGTTGCAATGAAGGTGAAGAAACCTGGAATGTCCATGAAGTGATTGAGCATCTCATTGAGGGAGAGAAAAATAATTGGATACTGCGATTAGAATTTATTTTTAAGGTAGATAAAAGTAAAGCGTTTCCCTCATTTGAATGTTTTTCTCACTCTGATTAAAAGTCAGAAAAAACAATGTATTTTAAATTAATCGAATTCAAAGGTTGACATTATGATTTCGGTGTCGTTTCATTAAGGGAATCACTATCTACGTGTGCTGTGGAGTAAATATTTCGGTGTTTTAAAAGAAGCTTAATAGAATCGATGAGTCGGACTAGTAATTGTTTATAGATGGGATATATAGTTGCTACAACTATTATAATCATGACTACTATTTTTGTATTTTTTTACAGAAAATATATTAACAGATTAAATACTTGTCGTGTCAAGTATTGCTACAACAACAATAATGAGGAGGATACAGGATGGATATATTAGATAAAAGTATCGGGATTTTTGACTCTAAGTATAGAGCTCTGACCATAGGAATCATACTTGCTGTGACTACCGTGGCATTTGAAGGACTGGCGATTACCACTATTGCTCCAAATTTAGCCCAAAATTTGCATGCCCTTCATTTGTATGGCTGGATATTCAGTTCTTTTCTTTTAGCACAAATCGTCGGAACTATGATTATAGGTCAGCAAATTAACAAAAACGGCGTTTTGACATCGTTTGTAGCTTCAATCCTATTTTTCGTGATTGGCATTGTTATTGCGGCCACCTCCTTGAACATGATTATGCTAATCGTAGGGAGAGTGTTTCAGGGTTTTGGCGCAGGAGCAATCATTACGTGCGTATACTATAGCATTACTTTAGGCTATCCCGATAAGCTGAGAACGAAAATACTTGCCGTATTTTCAAGTGCTTATATTTTACCTGCCTTAATTGGACCCTATATCGCTGGACTTTTAGCTGAGCTTTTCTCCTGGAGAGTTGTTTTTTGGATGGTGCTTCCTTTCATTGGTTTGGCTGTAGTGCTGACGCTTCCAGCTTATCGTAAATTTTCGGTGAAGGAAAAAGAAGCTTCTAAAAATATCCGGAAAGAAGGATATGCGGTGGTGCTGGCCATTGGAACGGGCTTGTTGATGATGGGCCTTGGTTCTATAACCGATTGGAAGGGTATGGTACTTTCGGCGGTGGGGGTGCTTTTCATGATCCAACCTTTGCGAAAGTTGCTGCCCGGGGGTACTTTTAGTGCAAGGAAAGGTTTGCCTGCGACTATTGCGTCAAGAGGTTTGTTTGTCGCTTGTTATACTGCTACCGAAAGTTATGTTGTCCTAGCATTGACAGAAGTGAAAAAAATGCCTGCAGATCTGGCTGGGTTAATTGTGGCGGCGGGTGCATTAAGTTGGTCGATGGCAGCTTGGATCCAGTCAAAGTTTGATGCCAAAGACCACGGGACAGGTCGAAACAAACGGGTAACGGCTGGTATTTGTTTTATGGTCATTGGTGTTACCGCTGTTATGCTAGCTGTAGGTCTGCCAGGAGGGGGAATCATATTTGCAGTGATTTCACAAATTTTCATCGGATTTGGTATAGGGTTAGCACATCCAACCACCGGAGCTATTGCGTTGCAGCATGCGAATGCAGGTGAAGAAGGGGAGATATCTGCCAGCCTTCAATTTACAGATGCATTTAGTCCGGGTTTAAGTATAGGAATCGGCGGTGCTTTCATTACCGTTAGTCAATCGCTAAATTTTGGATTGTTAACGGGAATTCTATTGGCTTTATCTCTTCAATTGTTTTTCGTCATTCTGAGTTTGTCGATATCCTTTCGTATAAAACAGACAAAATTAGCCACTGAGGACAACTTATCCATACCGAAATGATGTTCAATGAGCCCAGAAATGCATAATATTAAGGTTAAATGCTTCGGCTAAGATGCTTTAAAAAATAGACTTGAAGTTTAAAAAGTCAATTCAGTTTCTAATAATTCTAATGGGTTAGGACTGGGATACCATCATATACACATCCAGCTAAGGTTTTGAAATATCCCCAAAAAGAAAATTTTATATCTCTACAGTTATTTATAGGAATTCAGCTTATTTTTTCTTTTTGGGGAAAATGTATTTCCTAGCTTGATGGAGATGGGGTATCACCAACCAAAAGCGAATTTCGTACGCTAAGGAATCATTGGCTCTATTGTTATAAAATTTAAAACTGTTTTAATTGATTAAGTGATTGTAAAGTAAATAATGAGTACTTGTCCAATAATTATATTAAAGTCTTATCTTGATAAATGTGCGGCAAGATCTCTAAATAAAATAGATTGGAGATTTTTATGATGAATTTTGAAAAAGTTATTTTAGATAAGGACAATAATGAAATGGTAAACATGGCATATTCAATTTATCATTCTAATCCTGAATATTTTCAAATAGTGTCAGGAAAAACACCTACAAGAGAAGACTTGATAAAAGATATAGAACAAACTCCCCCTAACATAAATTCAAACCAAAAAAAGTATTGTTTATTATTTGTAAATGAAACACCAATAGGAATTTTAGATTATGCAGAAAATTATCCTGATAAGGGCATCTTCTATATTGGTTTATTTATGATTGACGGAGCAATGCACAAAAAAAAATACGGCAGGAAACTATATCATTGGATAGAGACAATTATTAAAGAAAATGGTTATCAAAAAATTCGTCTTGGAGTAATACATAATAACTATAAAGCTCTAATGTTTTGGACTTCAATGGGATTTGAAAATATTAAAATTGTAGAAACCTCTAACCGATCTGATTCAAATTGGATAGTAAAAGTCATGGAGAAAAAATTGGGATAGCATACACAGATTAATCTTTTTATATTTTAAGGGGTACCGGCACATCGCTATCAAGCTAAGATTTTAAAGTATCCCCTAAATGGAAATTTTGTGTTTTTCTAGCACTGAAGTTTGTTTTTATCATTTTTGAGGTAACTTGTTTTCTTAAGTTGATGGGCATGGGGTACCGCCAGCATTTCGGAAAAAAAACGGTAAGCAAAAACCATATAATAAGCTGCCCATATGGACAGCTTATTTACATAATTATCGTTATTGGAAGTTGTTATTCATATTGGTTGTTCTCTATATATGTTTTAATACGAGTACAAAGTTCAATAACGGCATTGTTGTCACCCATAGGAGCATCTTCCCAATCGTAAACTTCCATTGGTCCCCAATATTCTTTTGGTGTATTAGGATAACGAGCTACTAGGTGCATATGAAGGTGTGGAACCGAATTCCCCGAAACAAATGAATAGATATGTTCAGCACGCTCTGACTCCTTTAGAGCTTTGCTGACTCTAGCCATAATAACTCCTAATGCTTTTGCTTCTTCCACTGTCATTTCGGCAAGTGTCGGAGCGTGTCTCTTTAAGTCAATCATTATATGACCTAAATAATTTGGTTGACCTTTTCTATCAATGTGACCCACATAAACATATTTGTTTTCATAAATCATAACTCCAGAAGTTTCGATATTTCCAGCGTGTTTATTGCAAATAAAACAGTCTTTCACAGGAATTCTCCCCCTCTTATAAGTGTGTATACAATTATAATACAAAAGATTTAGTTTTTTCATTATTCTGAAAATAAAATTCATTACAGGAAGACAAATGAATAAGCCATACATACCTAATTAACATAACGCATTATTATTGGTAGCAAGGAAAAAGGGGAATCCTTAATCTCAGAAAGACTCCCCTTTTTTATTTTCTATAAAGCTATTCATCTTTTTATACATTCCTATTATGGCACGGTTTTAGGTTTCTCGTTTGTTACTGGATTACTCGAAAAATTGTATAAAATTTTGCATACTCTTAGCGTGGTTTTTTCCGAAATACTAGCGGTCCCCCTAGTAAGGCTGCATTCTAGATTTTGAATTAACCTATAGCAAAATTATGATTTAAAAATTATTCTTGCATTTGAGTAAATAGAGAACACTGAAGGTAACGAAGAACAGCATAAATATAAGCGTATAAGTTATAAAGAGCGCCAAGAGCATTTAAAAGCTCAACAAAATAACAAGAACAACAATACACAATCACTACTTAATAAAAATGAGGAACCAAAAACCAAGGCATCAAATGTTATGAGTAAAAGCCTGGATGATATATTTGGTAATATCGAAAGCTAACTCTTTAATATTCAAATCCTACATCTCGATTAACTTATATAATTTTTAGAAGACCCATCTACCTAAAATATGATAAAATAAAATCAATGATTATGTAAAAAATATACACAAATAGAAATTAATAGAATAGAGGTTGATAAATATAAAAAAATCTAATAATTTATTGCACTGTACCCTAATGTTTATAGGCGTAGTTTTCCTTTTGAGATTTTTTGAATACTTGTTTAATATTACAATATATACTCAAATGAATGATTCTTTTATAATAACCCTGATTTTTTTGATAATGTTTTTTCTCCCTACAAAAGTAAGACAGTATATGCTAAAAAAAATTCATTGGTCATTTTTTACTGACCTTAAAAATTACTTATATGTATTTGGGGGATATATCATTGTATTTGTTTTATCACAGTTAGGGAGTTTGATCTCTATAATAGATCAAACAATAGATTCCGAAACAATACAGATTACATCCATGTCACACATAGCAGTATTTATTTTAGGGGTGGCTATTATGACACCCTTTTGGGAAGAAATGTTTTTTAAAAGAATCGTATTAGATACATTAGATTGTTACATACCATTTTGGCTTAGTGTCTGCATAGTATCCATTATTTTTGCATCATTACATAGCATCCCAATGGAATATCGTATTTTCCCATTTATCTTGAGTGTTGTAACTAGCTTTATATATAAAAAAACAAATTCATTATTAGCACCCTTTTTTATCCACTGTCTATGGAACTTAACCAGTATTATTTGAAAGAGCCCTTTTTACAAAGGGCTCTCTTTTAAACTGGTACTCTATCAAGAGTAGTAATTCTCTTATTCACTGTTTCGTTAGAAATAAGCTGTCCAATTGGATTATATGTTTTAACTCTTATACGATAATCTTTTACTACAGTATAATCTTTGAATTGACGACTTGATGAATACACTTTAGAGCCTCCAATTTTAATTGTAGCTCCTTTATACGAAAATGATATCTCTCCTGTAACTGATGAAGTACTACTTAATGTAACAGTTCCCTTATACGTTCTAGAAACTAAGGATTGAGAAACAATACTACTTTTATACTGATTACAAGTAGCACATAAAGGTTTTGGATCTTGGATACCGAAATTTGCTGGATTTAATACAGCATTTTCATCTAAAATTTCAATGTCATATGAGTTTTGAGGTTTTGTTTCAGCTGAAGCAGAGGGAGTAAACCCTACTAAAATAGGTATTGCCAATAATGAAGCTGATAGACTCGTTATTACGCTTTTCTTTAACAAATAAATCATCCTCCTTTATTATTATTCAACCAAAAATAACATATTTATATCAAAAATGGAATATTTTGTAAAAATTTTATATATAAAGATCGAAAGGCAAATATTGGGATACCAAGGATTATTACTGTTTTTTATTTCTCCACTTAATGTAACTGTAACTTGTATTATAGATTTAATAATATTTCTGCTAACAATTTTTCTATTAAACTCAAACTAATTTTATACTTGCAAAAATCACGCGATACCATTATATTTGTATTATTAACTATATAAATAAATTATAATTTACGTGAAGGACACACCTTACGTACCATCCCAACGGTACAGGTGTGTCCTTTTTTACGTTCTAGGAGGAAAATATAATGGCAGAAGATAAGACAAACACTCAAACTGTAGAAGAACTTGGAATGGCTTTTGAAACAGAGAATCCACAAGGTGACACGTTGTTAGAAACAAACTTTAATCAATTTGAGCGAGTACGTGATCATGAACTAGAGGAATTAGCCCGTATGAAACGTGAGCGTACTGTAGGAAAAGGCTTGATTACAGTCGTATCTGAAAAGCTATTTCCAACTAAAAACGGAAAGTCTGAGCGTATACAAGTACTTACAATGCAAATTGGTACTCATACAACAGCATATTGTCCCATTACAGAGGCAGGTATAAATGTTCCTAAAAATCCTCAATGGCTAGTTGGTAGAACAAAGCCTTTAATCATTGAACACTTCCAGAAAACGGAGGAAGGCAACTTTGCTGTTGTATCTATCACAGCAGGGGAATTGGCACTTCAAAAAAGATTATATGAAGAAGTGACAGCGCAAGAGGGCAACAAGGTATACACAGGAACCGTTTCAGGACATATCCCATCTGCACAAACTGTTTTAGTTGAAGTGCATGGTGTAACAATAGGTGTAAGGTATTCACACTGGTCCTATACATTCGTTCGTCCGGAGGATATTGTCATTGGTGATGTTGTAGAACTTATCATCGATAAAGTAGGGGAAAAGAATGGCCGTTATGAATTTAGAGGAAATAAAAAGAAACTAGAAACAGATCCAATTGAAAAGTTGTTAGAACTAAAGAAACGCCATGACCGATTTGTAGGTAAAATCGTAGGGGTAGACGCTATTGCGGGTATTTTCGTAGAGGTTGCACCAGGAATTCAGTTTAAAGGACTTAAGAGCCGTAATCTTGCCAATCCAACTGTAGAAGATGCGAAAAATCAAACGATTGTTACATGTGAGCTGCTTAATATTGATGCCAAAAATAGAAAAGGTACAGTGCGTATCCTAAATTATCCGCAGGGACAAAGTAAAAAAACTAATTCGTCAATTTTCCAATTTTAATGGATGACTATGCGTACAATAGAGAAACAATTGCCTACTTATGTCCCTTCTATTCCTCATTTATCAAGTGAGGATGTACAGGGACTTAAAATATATCGAATACATGAACTGGATAAAACCTATGTATTCCATTCTTTTGACGAATTGGTTAAGTTTAAGCAGCGTTTAACAGAAGAACAGTATACCGTACTTGCTTTCATCGGTGTTCATACATCCGTTCGATTTAATCATTTATTATATTTATTTAAGGATAAATATTCACGTAAGAAAATAAATGATGCACTTCAAGGATTACTTTACTACCGTTTAATTGAAAAATGGCAGGTGGAGAGTTTTGATATGGA
The DNA here is from genome assembly GCF_008368855.1 of Bacillus sp. TE8-1. Taxonomy (NCBI): domain Bacteria; kingdom Bacillati; phylum Bacillota; class Bacilli; order Caryophanales; family Bacillaceae; genus Bacillus; species Bacillus sp. TE8-1. Next base: position 12,423 of record NZ_QPET01000043.1, read on the forward strand.
GATCTTTGAAGAAACGTATACGTTATCCGATAATGGTTATAAACTCTTAAAATACTGGCAAGGAAATATGTTCTTCTTTGCTCCAGAGCGAATTGATAATCATGGTAAATATGTTCACCTACGTTATTGGCATGATATAGACCTAGTTTGCCACCTGCGTTATGCTCCATCCTTTTTAGGGCATATTATGCACCCATCTATTAGTAAAGGGGTTTTTACCCCTCCTTTAAGTTTTGCTGTGCAAGGCGGAGTAGATCATAAATTTAATTTCGTTGTATACTCCACCCTATTAACAGATAAAAAGGATCGCTTAAAACGAATTATTTCTCGCTGGAAAGATTTCGTAGAATCAGGAAAAGATGTTATTATGCAAGATTTAGGAAACAATCCTACCGTCTTAGTTATATATGTTTCTACTGAAAACCAAGCAAAGCAAATTAATAATGAACTATTACTCGACCTGCTCCCTGGTAAAGTATTGCTATGTATAGGAGAAACCTTACATATACAAGGATTACAACATGCATTTTACCAGCCCCTTGCAGAAGGGGAGATTAAACAATTAAATACAAAGCTATTCGCAACAAACTAAACCACCCTTACAAGCTATTGATTTATTTTAAAGGGTGGCTTGTTTGTTATATAAAAAGCGTGGATGTGCAGAAATAATAAAGTTGTTTCTGTAGTGTTTAAAAATCCTTATTCCACGAACGGAGCAGGTTAGTGGAAGCAATAGTAATTAGGTTTGACTGGGGAAATTGTCGATGATATTAAAAAAGACACCGAAGTGTCTTATGTTTTTCAAATTAAGCATACCGTTAAATTGAAATTTAATTACTTAATAATATGCTTATCTTGGGAGCGAGGTATTTTATCGGTGAGTGTATACAAGCCATGTAATGTTTGCTGTTAATAATGCTGACGAAATCAAAGCTGTAAGAACACTATATGGTTGCCAAATAAGTATCGTTGACCAATCGAAAGCACAGCACAGTATACCCAGGGCAATGGTAGCGATCAGGAAAATAACTGTTACGATTATTTTCTTTTTTGTCATTGGCTGCCGCGCATACGTTTTTCTTCTGCGTAATCCTAAGAGAAATAGTAAAACGGCCAATAGGCAAAAAAGAATTGTAATAGACGACAAAATAATATCCAAAAGCTGTGTGCCGCTTATTTCATATGACTGAGTTAGATTGCCGTCTAATATATCTTTAACTTTTAGTACCAGGTTTATATTGGTATTTGCGCCGTTGCTCAGTAAGCAGACAGCTGTTCGTTCATTTAGCATTATGACTACTTCGGTTCTGAAATTTGGATTGCCCCCAGTGTGTTCTATAATCGTTTGGTCGGCGTTTACCGACCATCCTGCCGCATAATACATATCGTTGACAGCCGAAACAGACATATCACCCCTATGTGATTTTTCGATAACCGGGTGAAATATTTTGGGTATGTCCTGCACGATCCCCATCTGTATGCCCATCCAACGCGCCATATCTTTTGTATTAGAAATGATGTAGCCTGCAGGTTTATTCCCAGCATAATCCGGAGCTTTAAATGGAGTTGTCATAAAAAAGGAAGAACGATAGCCCTGTGCAAACTGTCCAGTGTCTTGAGCATCTTCTTTATAAACATGCGTCTGGTGGAGACCTAACGGCTGAAATACCTGTTCCCTCATAAAGTCTTCATAACTTTGTCGCGACACAATCTCAATAACTAAACCCAATACGTCATAATTAACAGTTCCATAGTTATACTGTTCACCGGGAGGGAACACCAATTCAGCATCCACGAGCATTTCCACAGTCTTTTGCAACATATCCGGTGTATTGCCTTGTGGAATATTTTGAGTATGCTTAATATTTGTTAGACCACTGGTATGGTAAAGAAAGTTATTTAGTGTAAGGCTTTGCATATCAACAGGTTTCCCTTGATATTTTAACGTAAACCAAGGTAAATATTTTTGGACAGGGTCAGTCATTGAGAGCAGCCCTTGTTCTTCCAAAAGCAGAATACCCATACCGGTAAAAGCTTTACTGACCGAGGCTAACTCGTAGAGTGTATTTTCACTTGCAAACAACTCCTTTTCACGGTCTGCATACCCTGAAGAAAAGTAAAACACTTCATCATCAGCAAGTATTGAGATTGACATTCCTGGCACACCTGATATACGACAGACATCATCTAGCAACGCTTGTATTGCCGCAGATTTCGAATCTGACAACGCATAACTTTGTGTTGCGAATCCTGAGAATAATATAAATATCGTTAATACAAAAACAATAATCTTTTTCATAAATTCTCCTTTTTGAAAAATTTTAAGAGAATAATATAAATAACTTACTTTTACAACTACTAAATTAATTTTTAATTTATCTTTCTATTCACCCATATAATATCAAGTAATTGTAAAGAGTTACACATAAACGAAAAGATACGTTAATTCAATAAAAAGTAAACAACTTTATTATTCATTTTTTAAGTATTATATAAACAGATGGATGTAATTTGAAACCACTTGAAAGAGCCTTGCTACATCAAATGTAGTAAGGCTCTTAGCTTTTATTAATCACAATTTAAAAACTTTATTATCATTATACAGTGGAATATTTAAAAATAATTTAAGAAAACTAATTATCCTGTATCTGCCCCTATACAAATTACGGATTTTACGAAATAATATTCTTTGACACCTTTATACAGAAAAACAATATATAAAAATATAGCTATTTGTGTAAAGGAATATATTTGAAAGGGGTAACACATTGCTACGTATACAACGAGGGTACATGTATGATCCAAATGATAATGAGGTCATTGTGAACGAAATTTTCTACAACGCTGCATCGGAACAAAAACTAGGAAGTAAAATGGGCGTTTTTACTGCAGACAAGCTACCTACTTCTATTTTTGAAAAGATCCAAGAAAACGCAAGTATGTCTTATATGGAAAGTATGGAAGTAAAAGAAGAAACTATTCAAGATATTTTTTATTATTTAGAGCAAAATCAAAAGCCAGAAAAACTTTATTTTGAAATGCAGTACATGGACTAATAGCAAGAACTGAAAATAAGAGGGGATTTTCAGCAGAGGAAAAAAGGGAGCTATTATTAATACATATAACAACTGCATAGAAGGTCCCTTCTTATCTTCATCCTATTAAAAACAATTGAATATCATATAAAAATAGATTAATATAAACGTATATTTATTGTTTAATTGATTCCGTTTATTCCCACACCTTATTGTGTTGTGGTTGAGTTGTAGAAGCAAGTTGTGTCTTGTTTCAATTGTGAAAGGGCTTCTTTGAGCCGATTAGTGTATATATAGCTTATTTTGCTATGCACATTTTTAATCGACTTAAAGAAGCCCTTTTTGTGTTGTCTTTAAGTTAGGAACTATATGTATTAGACCATTTGGGATAAAAGAATAATTAGAGGAATTTAAGCACATTTTCAAGGTGCTTTTTTCTATATTGAAGGGGGAATTACAAATGAATTTTTTTCAGGTTAGTTATGGATTAAATCTTGCTATAAAAATTATTGCAGCAAATAGTCCATATGAAGCAGTAGGATTTTATTTAATGGAAGCGCAAAGTGAATATGGTGAAGTGGAGTACGTTAATATTCAACTATTAGGTTTGCGTGAGCGGGTAAAGGTAGATTATGGGCATATGGCAATCTATGAAACCGTAGAGGGAATTTATCATCGTCAAAAAATAGTATATTTTCCTTGTGTTATAGCAAATTTACTACCATAAATTTAATAAAGTAGGTGTATATTATGGATGTTGAAAAAAATTTAAAAGAGATTTTATATTGTAAACAACTTATGAGGGATATGTTCTCTTTATCAATTGAGGGAATTAAATATATAGGTAAAGGGACAGTTTATATGTATTTTGCAGTAGTTTCAGAGCATGAACCGAATCTTTTCTATCGTATAGATAAAGATCTTGATACATTCAGGTTTGAAAAAGGCTCCTGGGTCTACGCTATTACACTGTAAAAAAGCGAATTTAGAGAATATCGAATATTAAAAGCGGTATGAAATTACAACCAAATCCAGGACCTTATCATATCCTAAATTTTGTTAAGAATTTCTGAACTCTCCACTTTTAAGAACAATTCATAAAAGAGACATAGTACAGTAAAGATAGAATGGAATGAAGTTATAGAAAATATGAGATTTATATATACGTAAAGAACTTGTTGCAATGCTAAAAGCACAAGGAATTAGAAAATGTAAACCTGAGAGGAGTACTACAATATGATTACAGTTAACCGAGGATATATGTATGATCCAGATGATAATGAGGTCTTAATTACCGAAATTTATTATGAAGCTGCTACAGATACTAAATTAGGAAGTAAAATGGATAGCTTATCTTACTCAGCCATTCCTAATGAGATTAAAGAAAAAATAGAAGCAGCTACTTCATTATCCTATGTGGAAAGCGTTGAGATGTCTCAGCAATTAGCTGTCGTATATCAAAATGAAATTAACATGTATGGAAAACCAGAAAAATTATACTTTGAGTTAACTAGTATATAAGAGGGAAAAAAGACATTGGACGTATTTGTTCAATGTCTTTTTTATTAATTTATAGAGGAGAATAAAAAATGAATAATGTAATTGAAATAGAAACAAGTCTTTGGACAATTTGTGTAGGGGATATTTTTAGCAATGGTCGTATGCCGTACCATCTAAAAGTGTGTAGAGATAATAAAGTTGTTTAATTTATAATAAAGTCCTTTAAAAAATAATTAAGTTGTTTACTTCTTTTAGGATTAACGAAGTAGTTTAATGGAAGAAGAATTTATAGTAAGTGTTATAATAATCAATAACTTAAACAAAGGGGGAAGCATTTTTGCACAAACTCAATGCATTAATACCAGAGCTATCAGTTTCAGATATAGAGCAAAGTTTAAAATTGAATATCAAAGACCAGAGGATAAGTTTGCTTTACTGTCTTTAAATGACTGCCAGATTATGATTGAAGAAGTAAATGGTCATTGGAGTACTGGGGAGTTATCTTATCCCTACGGAAGAGGAATTAATTTTCAAATTATCATAAATGATATTGATCCACTATATAATAGTTTGAAAAAGAACGAGTATCCAATTAAATTTGGTATTCAAGAGAATTGGTATAGAGCTGATACTAAATTAAAGGGGCAAAAAGAATTTTTAATTATGGACCCTGATGGTTATCTATTAAGATTTGTTCAAAATTTAGGTGAAAAAGATGTTGAGGCAGATTAAGATATGTAAAATAGGATGAAAATTTAGTAAATGGAGCAAGCTACTTTTTTCAATAAGAGGCATTAGTTGAAGAAGAATTAACCAACTTTATTATTTTTATAAATTACAGGCTACAACAATTAAATTTAATTTTAAATAACTTTAAAACCACCTACAAGTTAATTTAGTAGGTGGTTATTACATTTCTTAGACTTAAAATTAAACAACTTTATTGTCACTGGACACATTGTTAGATCGATTGCATAATTCGTGCGAGTTCTTTTTCTAAAGCAGCGGGCTCGTTTGCATAATTGTAAATCCCTAAAAACTTCTCTATAGCCTCTGGATGGGAACTGATTAGCTTATTGACAGCATCCTGTTGTTCAGATATGCGTTCATTCTTCGAAATTTGGCATCCCATGTGAAACCGAACCATAAACTCATCTTCTATTGCCTTTTGATATTCTTCAGACATTTGATTTGATTGATCGGATTGTGCCTTATATTTTGATAGAATATTGGATAATATACGTGCTCCATATATAGCATCATGGATACCCTGCACCATGCCAGGATCTTTAAAACAAACTGCATCTCCAACCAACGCCCATCCTTTTCCCATTCCTTTATACCAGTAATTATCATATCCGAGAATGCCTTTGACCGGTTCTACTAGTTCTGCATTTTTCAAGCGCTCCCCAATTGTTGTATTTGGAAAGTTTTCTGTAAAGAAATTGAGTAGACAGCTTTCCGGATTTAATTTTAACTGTTCTATCAATTCCTTATTTTCTAATGGAAAAATGCCGACAATTACATATAAATCATCATTCGTCGGAAAGAGAATGGCTGTATTATCTTTTATCTTGTATACTTCAAATTTAGGGACATTATCGTGGCGAAATCCAGAGAAATACCCGAAATAGATGCCGACTGTTGCCGGAATACTTATTTTGAGTTCACTTTTTACCAGCTTGCGAATAATAGAGGATCGGCCGTCTGCCCCGACTACCAGGCGAGCTAAAAATTCTTGTTTCTCGTTGTCGCCGTCTAAACCTTTCACGCCTATCACTGTTTCGTCATCACGGATGACATCCGTCACACGAAATCCTTCTAAAACAGTTACATTCATTTGGGATTTGGCTTGTTCAAGTAGAATATGATCGAGATAAGTTCTTCTAATACAATAACAACTTTCCTCTCCGTAAACCTCAGGCATGAGACCTTCTATCACGGTATCCTCAAATTGAAATTTAATATCCCGTACCGGCGGTGCTTTTGTTTCCAATAACTTGTCCATGACACCGATTTCTCGAAGAAGAGCGACAGTATTATTGAAAAAGGTATGGGTTGATAATGTGTCTCTTGGAAAATTCGCTCGGTCCACTAACAACACATGGAAACCTGCCTTAGCAAGATAAATTGCCAGGGTAGAGCCGGCACATCTAGCACCGGTAATAATGACATCATACGTCTTATTCATCGTATCACTCCATTTTCAAGTACAATTATTAACTTGCTTATCCATTAGTAGAGTTCTAAAGTTAATGCCCCTACGAGTTAAAGTAATGGGGAAAATTGATAAGAATGCACTACATACATAAATTATGGAAGCTAAAACGAAATAAGTACAGTAAAAATTGGACATATAACTTACAATTTATATACATTTATATAATCATAATGAAGCAAAAGACGCATTATGTATATAAATAATAAAGTTCTTTAAAACATAATAAAGTCGTTTAATTTACAGAAGTAATTAAACGACTTTATTGTCAGGTATTATTGCATAAAATAATCAGGAGACATATTATAAGTGTTATTCAACTTATCCCAGAAGGAATTATCAGGACGTTTTATACCCCTTTCATACATTCCTATCAGAGTAGGGTTATAGTTTAGTTCGTTCGAAAATTGAGGTATTGTTAATGATTTACTTTGTCTAAATTCTCTTAGTTTCCAACTTTTAATTGATTTCAAAATTTTTAACACTCCTTTTATTACGGTTTATTTTTAGTATCTCATAAGTTAATGATATATTGTAAAGATTTAACATAGTATTTTAAACAACTTTATTTTCACTTGAGTAACATTATATGGTGTAGAAATGCTGGTTTATCCAGTGGAAATTAAATATCTATATTATCACTGGACAAAAAGTTGTAAAAATTGAAGTAGAAGATTTGACGAAACCAGACGATGCGAAGATATATAGTATACCTGTTCATCCTAAAAATCATAGAAGACGTATGAAAATAATGGATGTATCAGAACATATTTCTTATCGAGCTTGGTATTATAATGAATTTTGGAGCAAATAATATACCTTGGATGAAAGAGTGATACGGTTGTTTCACTCTTTTTTACTTGCATTAAAAATAAAGATAGTTTAATATACAGATATATTTATTGTTTAATTGATTTCGTTTATTCCCACACCTTATTGTGTTGTGGTTGAGTTGTAGAAGCAAGTTGCGTCTTGTTTCATTTATGAAAGGGCTTCTTTGAGCCGATTAGTGTATTTATAGCTTATTTTGCTATGCACATTTTTAATCGACTTGAAGAAGCCCTTTTTGTTTTGTCTTCAAGTTTGGAGTTATTGTATAGCCAGCACTTTAGGCAATTATTTTATTAATTAGGGGGAAACATCATGAATTTAATCACGAAAAAATCACAAAGGAAATCACAAAATGATGCTCATTTACATGACATTATTGAAGAAATTAAAGAACTAGCTAATCCTTTATGGATCAGTTCTGTATCAATGTTGCAAGCGCACAATCAAAACTTCAATACGAAAGCTACGACATTTAAGGATATTACCATTTCTGATTTAAGAGATTTGAAAGTAAGTTTAAGTCTCATTTATGCAACAAGGAATATCAGTTGTAAAAGTATAGAGGATTTGAATAAGCGTCTATCCATTCAATCAGGAAAAGATATTACTTCCTATGAGGATTGGCTGCTTCATGAAAACAGAGGAATTATATATGAAATGATTGATGAATTTCGAAAGAAAGAGTGGAAACACCCAGATTCGAAATAACAAGTAATACAGGAGGATTATTATGACGAATATAATGGAAAGTTTACAAGCTGAATTTCGGTTCGAGCAATTAGGTTGGAAAATTACACATACATTTGAAAGCCAAGGTCGTTTTTTTGCGTATGTAGCTCCATTTGTTGACGCACGCGCCATTCAGGAGCGATTTGATGAAGTCTTTGGTATTGATAAATGGCAAGTGTCGTATGAAAAATGGGGTGAGAAGGCAACAAAATGCACCCTATCAGTGTTTTTGAACGAACGTTGGATATCAAAAGAGGATGGCAGTGAAGAATCTGATTACAATGCTGTAAAAGGTGGATTTTCCAATAGCTTAAAAAGGGCCGCAGTCCTTTGGGGCGTGGGAAGATATTTATATAATATAAAACCACATAAAGTAGAGCTTACTACACAGGGTAAGGGGAAAAATGATATCTATGTTTCTTATCAAAGGAAAGGATATTATTTTACACCACCTACTATGTTACAGCAAAAACATAAACAAGGAAGTTCAAAGAAGGAACCATCGAATGGCCAAGTAAGTCTAGGTGTACTAATTCAAAACATACAAGAGCTTGCAAAACCATTAAGTATTACATCCAAGGAAATTCTACTTGCCTATAATCACAATTATAATGCGCAAGCGAGAACATTTGAGGATACGACGATTGGTGGTTTAGAAGGAATTCTAACTAGTTTACAGTTGATTCACGAAGCGAAGAATATTCGTCCTGGAAATGAGAAACAGCTTAACCGGTGGTTATCAGCTCTTATTCCTGGTGATGTTACATCCTTTAGAGAATGGTTACTTCATGATCATACAGAAGCCATTCATCAACTCATAGAACAGTTAAAAAAACAACAAAGCGCGTAAAGCTTTGTTTTATAGCAGGGAAACGAATGAACAGGATATGAGGTCTGTTCTTTTTTTATTACTTTTTTGGAGGGGTTTATTATGAAATTTACTATTAACCGTACATTATTTATCGAAAAATTAGAGAAAGCTAGTGCTACTGTAGACGTTAAAAACCCAATGCCGGCATTACAAGGGGTTTTATTAGATTGTAATTCAAAGGGAATGATTTTAATGGGTTCAGACGGTACAGAAACAGTAACATTAGTAACTCGCTTTAATGTAAACAGTGGGGATTGTACTGAACCGGGGAAGGTGCTTTTTCAGCTGCTCCGGTACTTAAAACGATTAAGAAATTCAAAAGTGAATTCATCGGTCTTGAACATAAAAATAATGAGCTAAAAATCGTAGAAAGTAAGAAGAAACAATTTAGCTTTTGTACCATGGATCATGAAGAATATCCTAAAATTAAAATTGAAGCAGGGGAAGATTGGATTTCACTTTCACAAGAACAATTTGTATCGATGGCCAACGGAACATTACATGCTATTCCCGCAATGGATACACGTAAGATCCTAACAGGTGTGAACTTAAAATCAGTTGATGATAAGTTCTTTAGTATAGCAACTGATGCTCACCGTTTAGCCCGTTTACATTTTGATTGTACGTAGATCACTATCGCAAAAGATGGTGAAGTCGTGTTACCAATTAAGTCTCTTAAAACAGCTCTTAAGCTCTTTAATCGTGCTTACGTCAGAAGGAAAAGAAAGCATCCATCTTAAACCACAAAGTTCTCAAGTAGGTACTGCAAGTGTAGAAATTCCATGTAATCAAGTAGAAGCATTTACATTGGCTTGTAATGTGGAATATCTGCTACAAGCACTACAAACGATAACTTCTGAAACAATCGCGATAAAAATGATTAGTAATCAGAGACCTATCGTGGTAGTGGGAGCAGAGGATACAACTCACTCTAATCTGCAGTTAATTCTACCGGTTCTCGTGTAAGGGGGTATCCAAATGAATATGAATCACAGTGACTTCTTTAACTTTTTACAGTCAAAAGAAGTCCTTCCTAATAATCATGAACTTCGTCAATTCTTTGAATCGATTATAAATGGATTTATTGCGAACGAAATGCCTGATTTAGAAAACATACCATTAGAACATATAGATGAATTTGAAAAGCAATTTGAGCAGCTACAACATTATGTCACGTTTTATAGTGGTAATTCATTTCGTATAAATGGTCCAGATTGTGAATTAAAAGAAATGCTACATTTACATCTTTTCACTGAACAACTAGAAAATGTAGAAAAGCAGGGGCTAGAAGATGAGATATTTATTTAATCAAGGAAATGAGATGAAAGTATACATTCGGATACTACGCATACAAAAATTAATTCGTAAATATAACATCCCATTCTTAATCAATATCAATGATTTTCACAGGGACAAGTTGCATATCACAAGTGAACTATTATTCGAGTCGCTTGCGCGTTTTAACGAGCAAACACGTATATTTTGTCACTTTGCCTTTGGAACTGAAGAAGACCTGTTAGATGGCACGTTATTTAGCTCAGAAGACATGTATTCGAATTTTGCTTCGGATATTAGTTCTATGGTTGCGGAAGGATGTTACTTCGATACAGCTGGTTACTATTTATGTATAGGCTCGGAACATATAACACAATCTGATTTTCAATTCGTGTTACATGAATTTTCGTTTAACACCTATCAAAGTGAAGCGTATCCCAGTCATATTTTGATTGAATTTCTAGAGGATGGTTATGAACAGTACTCATTTGATGAATGGGTACTTTCTTATTATAAAATTATAATCCGTCAGCTGCTTCAGAACCACAGCGCGTTATTACCAATAAGTTCGCTGCCATGACTGTTGCTCAATTCGTCAACGAACTCTTTGATGAAGGTACGGTATCGAATCATTATATCATTTTCCAAGCTCAAAAGGCTTTTACGAAAGCTGCACCAATTGAGGAGTAATGATATAGGAGGGGACAAGATGAGAGTGTATCAATTAGATTCCACTCAATTACAATACAGTTTAACACCAACAAACATGTGTAATGGTGTTCTACAATACTACCAATATAAGCAGTATACCGTTGTATCTGTACTTGATTTATCAAAGCAAGATTCCGAAATGATACCATTGCTTCTGGCTTGTTTAGCAGAGGCTTTGATTCATTTCAATCCGGATTCTTTTTTAGCGAAGGATGAATCTAGCATCTTATATTGATGTAGAAAGAACTTTAAAGGATTTCATAGTATCTCTGACCATGGATTTTTACAAGATTTCAAGCAGATATACGAATGTTATCAAGCATTGCAGAACGTTGGGAAACAAGAGAAAAATATAAAAATAAATATGTAATAGCAAGGAGAAGAGAAACACATGTATAATATACTTAAACATCAATTTAATTACATTATCCGAGGGGTGATTCGGATTAACGAAAAGGTACAAAGGGAATTGAATCTATTGGTGCAAAAGATTCGTGAAACTGTGTCTTCTGTCCAAAAAATCATCCTTTTTGGCTCTCATGCATATGGCACACCAAATGAAGATAGTGATTTTGATCTCTGTATTGTTGTGGAAGGTGTAGGAGAAAGAAAAAGGGAAGTCATTAATTGTATCAATTGGGGTATTTACGATGTTATGGAAACACCAGTTGATATTTTAGTGTATGGGCCAGAAGAGTTTCTAGAACGTGCTAACCGTACCGTAACTATGGAACATAAGATTGCACTAGAAGGGAAGGTCCTATATGAGAAATACTGAGGATCTAAAAGAGTGGGTATTCATCGCAAAATCTGATTTAGATTCTGCTAGTTACTTATCTCATATGAAACCTTTCCCTACTGCAATTATTTGCTATCATAGTCAACAATGTGTGGAGAAACTTCTAAAAGGATTTCTTGCACTAAACGGTAGACCAGTCCCTAAAACTCATAACCTTTTAATGCTGCACAAATCTTGTTGTAGATTAGATGCGGAGTTCTCATTGATTTTAGAACAATGCGTGCAGCTGAATGGTTATGCTACAGACATTCGTTATCCGTATTTTGAAGCACTTACTGTTCAAGATGCATTTATCGCTATACAACATGCTCAAAAAGTAATGAGTTTCTATAACGAAAAATTAAACAAGCTGAATATACATGAAATCGTAATTGATTAAAAATAGAGGGTATACATAAGAGAGAGTGCCTATAAAGAGGGACTCTCTTTTTATATTTAAAAAAGAGGAGCTAATAATATAATGACGAACATTTATACACAAATTAAAGAAGAAATGAAAAAAAGGACAAACCTCATCCTGATAGGGATACTTAGGTTTGCCTTTTTTTTATGTGGGTAATGATATGTTTAATTACCATTATTATAACGCGATTTACAAATATTTTCAATTAGGTCAGACATCTTATTAACAAGCACACTAGTTATATTAAAAATCTATTATAAATATATATCTTATATATTAAAAAGAAATAAAGATAAAACTTTTATAGGTTAGTCAAAATAGAGGTTAGACTTACTCCTACAAGGGGAAATTTGATATAAGAACATAAAAAATCATAAATGACAGAAAAAGTATCCGTAGATTCAAGGATTATTAGACTTTTAATTCTACAAAAAAGCAGAAAGAAAATACTATATTTCTACATGAAATCGGAAAGAATTTGATACTAATCGCATTATATATATTCAACCTCGTAAATAGAAGTTGTTTTACTTATTTTGGTGATCAAGTTGGTATTAATCCTCTAATTATCCACATTTCATTCAGATTAGGGGGCTATTTATTAACATTACTCAGTATTTACACATAACTCACATTATTATTGATGATTTTTATTAGATAAATTGAACGACAGTAGTATTATCAGGGGTATGGAGGAAATATTATTCACATTTGATCATAATTGTCCTCATATCCACTATTTTTATAATATTCCTTTTGATTTTTTGTAGGTATTATGAGATAGGTTTTAATACATTAGAGGAATACACTCTCGTATTATGTGGAGAGTTATGTATTGATAGAATCAAATTTGTATAGAAGTGCATAAAAAAAGACTCCATTTTACATGAAGTTTTTTCGATTTAGTATTTATAAATAGATTATTAGGAAGGTGTTACTAATCAAATAAACACGAATAGCCCTCCACTTTTGTTTTTTTCAAAAATAGAGAGCTCGTTGCTATTATTTTATTTCCATTGCGGTTAGTACCTGATCTGGAGATGTTATTGTTACACCAGCACGTGCTAAACGTTCGAAGTTACGCATAAACTCTAGTAAATTAAACTGTTTTGGTAGCTCAATCACACGTAGCTGCTCTTGTGGTAACTTATCAATTTCTTCAATAAACCATTCACGTACATCACTTGGAATTATGCGTTCTTTATGGCCACGTACTTTTAATTTTTCACGCATTTCAATTTCTAAAGCGATATATGCATGGAGATTAACACCCTGATCATACGCATATTTTCTAAATAACGTTTCTTCCTGGTATTTTAGATAATTACGGTGATAAGACTCTTCCGTCACTGGTACCGCAAACTTCTGCTTCAGTAGTGCATGCACATTCTTAAACATCTTCTTAATATTGTGAAGAGAGTACATAGAATAATGTAAACCGAAATTAAAGACAGCTTGTTCACGGTCACTATTTCTCTCTTTTGGTATATGTTGCGCAATAAGAGGATAGATACCTTCTTTCGCAGCTGCATCAAGAATTTGATATTGAGATGTTTGATGTAATAGTTTTTTCAATGTATATACAATTTTCGTTGGATATCCTTCTTTTCGATCAATCATGTCACGAAGTCCGCGAATTACACTGCGGATTTGACGATGACAAGTATGTTTTAATACATGAATGAATTTATTCATGTCTGCAGACAGTTCACCGATATTCATTTCTTGTAGAACTGCTTCGATAAATTTCGCTTTACGAGCATAGGTAGTTTTTGGTGTAAATGGATCCCTATGTTGTTCTTCTCCAGCTTCTTTCGAACATAAGAAGTCTGAATGGATAGACAGATATAATGTCGTATATCGTTTTGTATGCTTTACACCTTTTTGCATTTTGCAAATTTTGAACAGGGGATTCCCCGTACATGGTAATGCCGTTGTTAATTCGTCGATAACGGCACGGATTTGATGCGGATATTTTTTATGTAAGAAACGATACATCCCACCGAAGTGAGTTTTGTTGCCTCTTTCGTCCTGCTTGTCCAATGAACGCTTTAACGTTGTTTCTGTATGTTGTTGCATGGCGATGTCTAAGAATAGTTTCTTAGACGCTACAGATAACTTAAAGAAAGCCTTGGTAAATACAACAGGACTAATATATACGTATGGATTTGCTTTTTCTGATTCCTCATTCATAAAATGAGTCAGCTTGATTGTATATCGGCCATCTACTCCATTTTCAATGGAGATAATGTTATGTAAGTTTAATTTCTTTAATGCAATATAGAATTGAGAGTGTTGGATATAAGCAAATTCTTCTTTGTATTGCTTGTAATCTTCCCACATCATATGTATTGTTACATTTGGAATGACACCATTAGTAAAGCATTTCTTATGTAGATATAAGAAAACTTCGAGATCAGCATTCGTAATGCCGTATAATTTATGTTTTCTTCCCGTTTTTTCTGCAAGTGCAGACAATGCGCGACGTGAAAAAGATGGTTTGGCTTTTTCGACAAAGCCTTCTTCGTCAGCAATACGTTCTTCGTATGTCATGTGCTGCAGAATATCTTCTAAATATGTATCTTTATAGCTGTAGTACTTCTCCTCAAATGTTTCCACAAACTTTTGCCAAGATTTTAGTGTTACTAAAACTGCGTTTGTTGTTTTCCCATTTAAGCTACGTTGATTACGTATCACAAATGATTTCCCCATCTTTTTCACCTCCGTTCTACAAATTCAGAAATATATGTCAAAATACTATAAAATATACCAATTTTGATTATAGCAAAATGAAAAATGCTGAAACGTGCTCCTTTAAGAAGAAAAATAGCAACTTGCAACAGCTTATGAAGCTAGTCGTATCAAGGGTTAAGAGAATTTCTTAATTTTTTTTTGTGTTAAGGATACCGCAAACGTGTTGCAAGTTTGATGATATGTATATGAATGAGCAGAAAAACACCTAAGTCCTTGATATATAAAGGATTAGAGTAGAAATGGCAGGGAAGTTAGGTAAAGGATACCGCAAACATGTTGCAAGTTGGTGAGGACAATCATTTAAAATGAATTACAATGATTATCCTTGATGTAAAAGGGTTTGTTGGTATTTATAGATTGGAAATAGGGGAAAGATACCGCAAACAGTGTTGCATCTTGGGTGAAAAATAAGGGAAAGAATACCGCAAACGTGTTGCAAGTTGAATGATACATAAAGAATTGAATAAAAAAACTTTAAAGCCTTGATATATATGGGGTTGGAGTGAAAATTGTTAGGGAAGTTAGGTAAAGGATACCGCAAACATGTTGCATTTTATGTATGTAACTTACTCAAAATATAAGAAAAGTGGCTTAAAAATTTTAAAATTACTAGGTTGAGAAATAAAATATACTGTTGCAAGTTGAATGAAATAGGTAAAGGATACCGCAAACGTGTTGCAAGTTGAATGAAATAGGTAAAAGAAAGAGCAACCATGTTGCAAGTTGAGGATTTAAGGAAAGCAAAGCGCAAAAGAAATGCAAGTAAAGAAGAAATAGGTAAAAGAAAGAGCAACCATGTTGCAAGTTGAGGATTTAAGGAAAGCAAAGCGCAAAAAGAATGCAAG
>NZ_QPET01000044.1:0-14823 GCF_008368855.1 Bacillus sp. TE8-1
TCATTTGACTTGTGTTTTTTTATTTCCCATGAAATAGATTTGGTTCCATTAATAAAAAATTTGAAATATAGTAAGGGATTTTTTGAGCAGAAATACTTAGAAATTGATAAATAAATGGATAATCTTCAGAACCATAACTTCCAAGTAAGTCATACCACCAATCTGTTTCATATCTAGAAATCATGCTTAAATTATAGAGCAATAAATAATGAATGAGGAGTTCAGGTAATATTGGCTTAGGATTTCTAGGGTCAGTCGTAAGTGGCAAATAATAAGTATTAGTAAGATGTTCATAGTATAAAGGAGTACTGTACATAGGATTCCATGATTGAATGGGCGCTGTAAAAAGTAAATTCGATTCATTAGTCTTCTCAGGTACGTGTTGTATTGATAAATGCTTACAAGATGTTTCAATGTAACGAGAAAATCTCTCTTTAGTCATATGTAATCGATCTAGTAGGTTGACTGAAAAGGAGAGCTCATTTTTAATTGTTGAATCAATTTTATATAAAGTTGATCCTTTTTGACTATAACGAAATAAATTTTGTAATTCTGGAATATTTCCCATTAGTTCTAACATGTTAAATTTTTCTGCTTCTAAGTGTTTCATGTGAAACAGTTGTTCTGCAACATGAGTAAACAATCCGTTTTTTTGTACCTTCACCTCATCTTCTAAAAATTGATACCCTTGTTTTTTTCGTTTGCGAGTTGTAACACCATGAGCTAAAACAGTAGTGGATTCAGGATAGTTAGGGTCAATAGTTAGTAGGCATGCTTTAAACAGTTGGCTAATTCCATAAAATAACAACATTGGTTGAATGGAAAATGGAGCTGTCTTATATAATTCATAATAATTTTTCCCGTGTTCTAAGTAATAAATAAAGGGATAACAATTTTCAAAACTTTTTTTTTCTGCATCCTGAATAGAGGATTTTTCATAACAACGGGCAAGATAACGTTGTACATTTTGAGATGAAAAAAAGAAACTTAACTGCTGCCAAGTACAAGATGTTTGATGCATATATTACGCTCCTTTTATTGTCTAAAAATTCTAACATATATATACGTCCTTGACAGTATTTTAACCAATTGATAAGCTACTAATAATAATTTCTGGTATCATAGGGGGAACAATTATGTGGGAATCTAAATTTGTTAAAGAAGGTTTGACTTTTGATGATGTATTACTTGTACCAGCTAGGTCAGATATATTACCAAGAGAAGTAAGTGTTAAAACAGTTTTATCTGAAAGCTTACAGCTAAACATCCCGTTAATTAGTGCAGGAATGGATACAGTAACAGAAGCTGACATGGCTATTGCAATGGCTCGCCAAGGTGGTTTAGGAATTATTCATAAGAATATGTCTATTGAGCAACAAGCAGAGCAAGTTGATAAAGTAAAGCGCTCTGAAAGCGGCGTTATTTCAGATCCTTTCTTCTTAACTCCAGAACATCAAGTATATGATGCAGAACATCTTATGGGAAAATATCGTATCTCAGGTGTACCGGTTGTAAATAATTTAGATGAGCGAAAGTTAGTTGGTATTATTACAAACCGTGATATGCGCTTCATCCAAGACTACTCAATCAAAATTTCTGACGTAATGACAAAAGAACAATTAATTACAGCTCCAGTTGGTACTACACTGGAAGAAGCTGAAAAGATCCTACAAAAGTATAAAATTGAAAAACTCCCTCTTGTTGATAATAACGGTGTATTACAAGGGCTTATTACAATAAAAGACATTGAAAAAGTAATTGAATTCCCAAACTCTGCTAAGGATAAGCAAGGACGCTTATTAGTTGGAGCAGCAGTTGGTGTAACAGCGGATGCTATGCTTCGCATTGATGCATTAGTAAAAGCTAGTGTAGATGCAATTGTACTTGATACAGCACATGGGCATTCTAAAGGTGTTATTGATAAGGTAAAAGAAGTTCGTGCTAAATACCCATCACTAAATATTATCGCTGGAAATGTTGCTACTGCTGAAGCAACGAAAGCATTAATTGAAGCTGGTGCAAACGTAGTTAAAGTTGGTATTGGACCAGGTTCTATTTGTACAACACGCGTTGTAGCCGGTGTTGGTGTACCACAATTAACTGCAGTTTATGATTGTGCAACAGAAGCTCGCAAACACGGTATTCCAGTTATTGCTGATGGCGGTATTAAGTACTCTGGTGATATGGTGAAAGCATTAGCGGCAGGAGCACATGTTGTTATGCTAGGTAGCATGTTTGCAGGTGTTGCAGAAAGTCCTGGAGAAACTGAAATTTACCAAGGTCGTCAATTTAAAGTGTATCGTGGTATGGGTTCTGTCGGTGCGATGGAAAAAGGAAGTAAAGATCGTTACTTCCAAGAAGGCAATAAAAAACTTGTCCCAGAAGGTATTGAAGGACGAGTGCCATATAAAGGACCTTTAGCAGATACAGTTCACCAATTAGTTGGTGGCTTACGTGCAGGTATGGGATATTGCGGAGCACAGGATTTAGAATTCTTACGCGAAAATGCACAATTCATTCGTATGTCAGGTGCCGGCTTACGTGAAAGTCATCCTCATCACGTACAAATTACAAAAGAGGCTCCAAACTACTCGTTATAATGTCTTATATACAAATAGACAGAGATTTGATATCTCTGTCTATTTTTTTTTGATTATGTTAGAATAACGGTTATGTGAGTACATAGATATTGGGGGTAGCAAAAGTGAAAGGTATGTTTTGCAAAAGATTCATTGCTTTGGTAACAGTGCTTACACTAGCTTGTAGCATCTTTATGCCATATAGCAATGCATCAGCTGAAACAGGAGCCGCTTTAAACATTGAAGCAGGTGCGGCAATTTTAGTAGAAGCGAATTCTGGGAAAATTTTATATCAAAAGAATGCAGATGAATTATTATCCATTGCTAGTATGACAAAGATGATGAGTGAATATTTAGTTCACGAAGCAGTGGATAAAGGAAAACTTAAGTGGGACCAGAAAATTAAGGTTTCTGAATATGCATATAAGGTTTCACAAGATGCTTCATTATCAAATGTTGCATTAGAAAATGGTGGCTCTTATACAGTAAAAGAGTTATACGAGGCAATGGCAATCTTTTCTGCAAATGGTGCAACAATTGCATTAGCAGAAGCAATTGCAGGTAAAGAAGTAGACTTCGTAAAAATGATGAATGATAAATCGAAAGAACTAGGGTTGAAAAATTATAAATTTGTCAATTCTACAGGTTTAACGAATAAAGATTTAAAGGGAATGCATCCTGAAGGAACAACAGCGGATGAAGAAAATAAAATGTCTGCAAAGGATGTTGCAACTTTAGCACAACATTTAATTAAAGATTATCCAAAAGTGTTAGATACAGCAAAAATCCCTAAAAAAGAAT
The DNA here is from genome assembly GCF_008368855.1 of Bacillus sp. TE8-1. Classification (NCBI taxonomy): domain Bacteria; kingdom Bacillati; phylum Bacillota; class Bacilli; order Caryophanales; family Bacillaceae; genus Bacillus; species Bacillus sp. TE8-1. The sequence continues at coordinate 3,381 of NZ_QPET01000044.1, forward strand.
TCCGTCCAGAAAAAGAGAAGTTTGGAATGTCGAACTGGAACTGGATGTTAAAGGGCTTAGTTAAAGAATATGATGGTGTAGATGGCTTAAAAACAGGCTCAACTCCAGAAGCAGGAGATTGCTTCACTGGTACGGTTGAAAGAAACGGAATGCGTTTTATTTCTGTAGTTATTAAAACAAGTTCTCATACAGCACGTTTTGATGAAACAAAGAAGCTATATGATTATGGATTTGCTAACTTTGAAGTGAAACAAATGTATAAAAAAGGTTCTTCAGTAAAAGGACAAGAAACAGTACGAGTAGAAAATGCGAAAGATAAAGATGTAGCAGTTCAAACGAAACAAGCTATTTCACTTCCAATGCCAAAAGGAAGTAAAGATGTTTATAAAACAGAATTAAAAGAATCAAGTAAGGGACAAGAAGCACCTATTAAAAAGGGAGCTGCGCTTGGTCAAATGGTAATTACGCCAAAAGATACAAACGACCCTGGATTTTTAACTGGTAAGTCACTGCAAGTGGATCTTGTAACGACATCTGAAGTAGAAGAAGCAAACTGGTTTACTCGTGCTATGCGCGGAATTGGTTCATTCTTTAGTGGTATGTGGAATAGTGCTGTTGATACAGTAAAAGGTTGGTTTTAAAAGCTCCTCACGATAGGAGCTTTTTTTTATTCCTATTTTTCATACCGACTTTATGAAAAAGTAGTAGACAAGCATCTGATAGTTAGTGGTAGAATGTAAGAGTATTCTTAATTTTCGCCTTTAACGGGGGAAAGCAATTCACCTAGGGGGGTTTTTGTACATGACAAATGTAACAGGGACAGAACGTGTAAAACGTGGAATGGCAGAAATGCAAAAAGGCGGCGTTATTATGGACGTAGTTAACGCTGAACAAGCAAAAATTGCAGAAGAGGCAGGCGCAGTTGCCGTTATGGCATTAGAGCGTGTACCAGCAGATATTCGTGCAGCAGGTGGCGTTTCTCGTATGGCAGACCCAACAATTGTTGAAGAAGTTATGGGTGCGGTGTCAATTCCGGTTATGGCAAAATGCCGTATCGGTCACCTTGTAGAAGCACGTGTATTAGAATCATTAGGGGTAGACTATATCGATGAGAGTGAAGTATTAACTCCTGCTGATGAAGTATACCATTTAAATAAACGTGATTACACAGTTCCATTTGTATGTGGTTGCCGTGATATCGGAGAAGCTGCACGTCGTATTGCAGAAGGTGCATCTATGCTTCGTACAAAAGGTGAACCAGGAACAGGAAACATTGTAGAGGCAGTGCGTCATATGCGCCAAGTCAATGCAGAAATCCGTCAAGTTGCGAGTCTACGTGAAGATGAGTTAATGACATATGCAAAAAATACTGGCGCTCCTTACGAAGTATTACTTGAAATTAAACGTCTTGGTCGCTTACCAGTTGTAAACTTTGCGGCAGGTGGTGTAGCAACACCAGCAGATGCAGCATTAATGATGCAACTTGGTGCTGATGGGGTATTTGTTGGATCTGGTATCTTCAAATCAGAAAACCCAGAGAAATTTGCACGTGCAATCGTTGAAGCAACGACTCATTATGAAGATTACGAACTAATTGCAAGCCTTTCTAAAGGATTAGGTAATGCAATGAAGGGTGTCGAAATTTCAACGTTATTACCAGAACAACGCATGCAAGAGCGTGGATGGTAATTAAAGGAGAACTTTAAAATGGTGAAAATCGGTGTACTAGGTCTTCAAGGTGCAGTTCGTGAGCATGTAAAATCAGTTGAAGCAAGTGGTGCAGAAGCTGTTGTTGTAAAGCGTATAGAGCAACTTGAAGAGATTGATGGTCTTATTTTACCGGGCGGTGAAAGTACAACAATGCGCCGTCTTATTGATAAGTATGCTTTCATGGAACCACTTCTTACATTTGCAAAGTCTGGTAAACCAATGTTTGGTACATGTGCAGGGATGATTCTTCTTGCGAAAACACTTATTGGCTATGAAGAAGCACATATTGGTGCTATGGATATTACAGTTGAGCGCAATGCGTTCGGACGCCAAAAGGATAGTTTTGAAGCTGCGCTTTCAATTGAAGGTGTGGGTGAAGACTTCGTTGGTGTATTTATCCGTGCGCCGTATGTTGTAGAAGTAGCTGATAATGTTGAAGTGCTTTCTAAGCATGGTGACCGAATGGTAGCGGTAAGACAAGATCAGTTTTTAGCAGCTTCATTCCATCCGGAATTAACAGATGATCATCGTGTGACAGCATACTTTGTTGAAATGGTAAAAGAAGCGAAAATGAAAAAAGTTGTATAAGTAACTTGCAACTTGTATAAGATTATAGTAAATTGATGGTAACAATTTTATAAAATAAGCGTGTTGATAGGAAATAGTAACAAATGTCGTTTCTTATAGAGAGTCGATGGTTGGTGGAAATCGATAGAAACAGTTTGTGAATCCATCCTGGAATGGAATGTGGAATATCTTTTGGATTAGTAAGCATTCCCGGTGAAGAGCCGTTATTTCTACTTGAGAGGAAAGCGGTAATGCTTTCAACTAGGGTGGCAACGCGGGTTAACTCCCGTCCCTTTATATAGGGACGGGAGTTTTTTGTGTTTTATAAAATAAAAGGAGGAGTATATAATGCTTGATATTAAATTTTTACGTACAAACTTTGAAGAAGTAAAAGCGAAATTACAGCATAGAGGCGAAGATTTAACTGATTTCGGACGTTTTGAAGAACTTGATACGAGAAGAAGAGAACTACTTGTTCAGACAGAAGAATTAAAAAGTAAACGTAACGAAGTATCTCAACAAATTTCTGTATTAAAGCGCGAAAAGAAAGATGCAGAAGCTCTAATTTTAGAAATGCGTGAAGTTGGAGAAAAAGTAAAGGATCTTGATAACGAACTTCGTACAGTTGAAGAAGACTTAGAAAGATTAATGTTATCTATTCCAAATATCCCTCATGAATCTGCTCCAGTTGGTGAAACAGAGGATGATAATGTAGTAGCACGTACTTGGGGAGAAGTGAAAGAATTTACTTATGAGCCAAAACCACATTGGGATCTTGCTACTGATTTAGGAATTTTAGATTTTGAACGCGCTGGGAAAGTAACAGGAAGCCGCTTCGTATTTTACAAAGGTGCTGGTGCAAGATTAGAGCGTGCTTTAATTAGCTTTATGCTTGATCTTCATACTGATGAGCATGGATATGAAGAAGTATTACCTCCATATATGGTAAACCGTGCAAGTATGACAGGAACAGGACAACTTCCAAAGTTTGAAGAAGATGCATTCCGTATTGAAAGTGAAGATTACTTCTTAATTCCAACAGCTGAAGTACCTGTAACGAATATGCATCGTGATGAGATTTTAAATAAAGAGCAATTGCCTATAAGATATGCTGCATTTAGCTCTTGCTTCCGTTCTGAAGCAGGTTCAGCTGGGCGTGATACACGTGGTTTAATTCGCCAGCATCAGTTCAATAAAGTAGAGCTTGTGAAGTTCGTAAAACCAGAAGATTCTTATGAAGAGTTAGAAAAGTTAACAAATGATGCAGAACGCGTGTTACAATTATTAGAGTTGCCATATCGCGTTATGAGCATGTGCACAGGCGATTTAGGATTTACAGCAGCGAAGAAATACGATATTGAAGTATGGATTCCAAGCTATGGCACATATCGTGAAATTTCTTCTTGTAGTAATTTTGAAGCTTTCCAAGCGAGACGTGCAAATATCCGTTTCCGCCGTGAACCAAATGGAAAACCAGAACATGTTCATACATTAAATGGATCTGGTCTTGCAATTGGACGTACGGTTGCAGCTATTTTAGAGAACTACCAACAAGAAGATGGTACAATTATAATTCCAGAAGTTCTTCGCCCTTATATGGGAGGAAAAACAGTTATTAAGTAAATTTAAACATTCATCGGTATGAGTGATTGGTAATTATGAGCGTTGTCAGTACTGTAATGTAGGAAGGGGAAAGTAAAATTTTCCTTTCCTCATAATTTATTTTAGTAGGGTTGACTAACTGTTTTTCTTTTGATATTATATTTGATGTCAATATGGAGGTATACCCAAGTCTGGCTGAAGGGATCGGTCTTGAAAACCGACAGGCGGCGAGAGTCGCGCGGGGGTTCGAATCCCTCTACCTCCTCCAGATATAATTGACAACAGCGCATATAAGTGGAGATTGGAGAACTCGTTACCAACACGTAACGAGTTTTTATTTTAAAACCAATCATAAAGTATGGTGTAAGGTAATTTTGTCCTTATTACACACTCATATTCCGATGATTATCTTCATAGATATGAAAGGAGTCAACATGGATCTTATTATACAAACGTTTCCTTTAGATGGAAAAACTTTATATTATGTACAATGTCCTGTCTGTAAGAACAATAGAATTTTAAACAGTGGTGCAAACGTATCACGCATTATTAGTGATGATACATTCCGTAAACTTTGTGGTTGTACTTGTGATGTAAAACCAGCTACGAGTAAAGTAGAGGCGCCAAAACAAGTTAAAAAAGCAGCTGTAAAGAAAGAAGCAGCTCCAAAACGTACAGGTAAAGTATTAACGGCAGTAATTAACGGGAAAGAAATGACTGTTAAAGAGATTGCTGAAGCATACGATATTAGTACAAGTACTGTTCGTCAGCGCATTAACGCAGGAAAACCTGAGAGTGAAATTATTGCTCCAACAAAGAAGAAGTAATTTAATAGGAAAACCCGTGCATATGCACGGGTTTTTTATTTTACAAGTTTACGTGTTTGTTTTAAAAAATGGCCAATTTTTTTTATGATTGGTTCGATTGAATCACCATCTTTTAAAATATCGTACTCATTAATATTTAAGCGTAATACAGGGCATGAATTAAAGTTGTTAATCCAGTTTTCATAACGTCCATGCATTTCTTTCCAGTACTCAATTGGTGTTTGCTGTTCCATTGGGCGCCCGCGTTCTTGAATACGATCGACAATATCATCGAAAGAACCTTCTAAGTAAATTAATAAGTCTGGATGAGGGAAGTAAGGAGTCATGACCATAGCGTCAAATAAACCTTTGTATGTTTCATAATCAGTTTCTGTCATTGTTCCTTTTTCATGATGCATCTTTGCGAAAATTCCAGTGTCTTCGTAAATGGAACGATCTTGAACAAAACCGCCACCATATTCAAAAATTCTTTTTTGTTCCTTAAATCGTTCTGCTAAAAAGTACACTTGTAGGTGGAAGCTCCAGCGAGTGAAGTCCGCATAGAACTTGTCCAAATATGGATTGGAATCTACTTTTTCAAATGATGTGCGATAACCTAAAGCATTAGCTAATGCAGTTGTCATAGTTGATTTACCCACACCTACTGTTCCGGCGATAGTGATTACTGCGTCATTGGGTATATCATATTTTTGCCTTAAATTCATTATTATTTCGACTCCTTTAAGAGAGTATTTTGAAGGGCAGATAGGATAACGTTTAAATCATCAGGATTTTTTACAAAATCCATATCGTCGCCATTAAATTTCAATACTGGTATTTCCGGATGATCTTTTTTAAAAGCATCCATTGCTGTTTCATAATCTTTTGTGAGCTGTAGTAAGTAATTTGGATCCATGTTTTTTTCAAATTCTCTTCCGCGCATGGCGATTCGTTTTTGCAATGTTTCTAGGCTAGCTGTTAAATAAACAATGACATTTGGCACAGGCATATCTTGTGTAAGGATACGATAAATTTGCATGTATTTGTCATATTGAGAGTCTTTTAATGTGCGGGATGCAAAAATTAAATTTTTAAAGATATGGTAATCCGCTACTACTGGTTTCCTTTGATTCAAGTACTTTATGTTAATGTCTTCTAATTGTTTGTATCTATTACAAAGAAAGAACATCTCTGTTTGAAAACTCCATTCGTCGATGTCTTCATAGAACTTTCCTAAAAAGGGATTTTCATCAACAATCTCTTTTAGTAAGTGGAGTTGCATGTGAGTTGAAATTTCCTTCGCAAGTGAAGTTTTTCCAACACCAATTGGTCCTTCAACCGTGATAAATGGTACTCCGGTCACGCTGTTTCCTCCTTTCAATCAGTGATTTACCGTGACTACTAAAAACACAAAACAGAATTATTGTAGCACAAGAGGGAAGCGAGCGGGTTAATTTGATATAAAAAGTTAGAAAATAGATATATGTATTAATTAAATTTTATTTTGGTTGATGATGTTATATTTGCTTTCAATGTAGTTTCCATTATTTTTAAAGCATGTATATTATCTTGGTCGTTGTTAGAGGCGATACAATCCTGTGGTACATACAATTTATAATTTCTCATATGAGCATCATTAGCTGTAAATAGGATACATATATTTCCAGCGACCCCTGTTAATATTAGATTTTCTATTTTTAAATAACCTAGTAATGAATTTAAAGGTGTTTCATAAAAAGCGGAATAATGTGGTTTAATAAAAATGTACTCATCAAAACTTGGAGCAATTTTATGGATTATATTTTCGCTATATTCATTTGTGCAATGAGTAATAAGTTGGTCGATATCAGATCTCCAAAGTTGATAATGGTCATTAACGTAAATTATAGGATAGCCGAAGGATTTCATTTTTTTCTTTAATTGTAAAATAGGGTTTGTTATAGTTTCGCATTTTTTAGCTAGAATGGGTCCGTGGGAAAATTGAAAGTCATTAATCATATCGATAATGAGCAAGGCGGTATTTTTCATATGTAATCCCCTCTCTTTTTTCTTTTAGGGTGGATTGAATTTGTAAAAGTTATCCCCTGTGTAGTAAATGGAAATAAGTGTACTTTATTTGTAATGAAAGGACTATGTTATGGAACAAGATCAAGATATTTATTTTATGCAATTAGCGATAGAAGAAGCTAAAAAGGCAGAGGAAATACAGGAAGTACCAATTGGAGCAGTTATAGTGTTAGATGGTGAGGTAATTAGTGTTGCCCATAATTTAAGGGAAACTGAGCAAAGATCAATAGCTCATGCTGAGTTGCTAGCGATAGATGATGCATGTAAAAAATTAGGGACATGGCGTTTAGAAGATGCGACATTGTATGTAACATTAGAACCTTGTCCAATGTGTGCGGGTGGAATTGTTTTATCACGAGTGAAGCGAGTTGTATATGGTGCAAGTGATCCGAAGGGCGGATGTGCAGGGACATTGATGAATCTTTTAACGGATGAACGCTTCAATCATCAATGTGAAGTAGTATCTGGGGTACTAGAGGAAGAATGCGGTACGTTGTTAACAAACTTTTTTAGAGAGCTTCGTAAAAAAAGAAAAGCAATAAAAAAATTAGAGAAGAATACTGGGAACTAACGTATTTGCATTTTCTAAAGAAACAAGTTATACTGATAATGCCTTTAATGAAGGCAACCGAATATTGGTTTTAACTTTGCCGTGCTAAGCGGGGAGGTAGCGGTGCCCTATACTCGCAATCCGCTCTAGCGAGGCCGAATCCCCTCTCGAGGTTATGTTGCTGTAAGGTCTGCCTTAAGTAAGTGGTGTTGACGTTTGGGTCCTGCGCAACGGGACCCCGTGAACCTTGTCAGGTCCGGAAGGAAGCAGCAATAAGCGGGTCTTCTCGTGTGCCGCAGGAGTGCCTGAACCGAGCTAACTGCTTGAGTAACGCTTATGGTACGTAATCGACGGAGGGTGCACGGCAGTTATATATGTATACAAAACTCACCTTAATACAAAGGTGAGTTTTTTGTATAGAAAATAACTTTTGGAATCTATAAACAGAATGGGTTATAATAAATGAGATAATAACCTTTGAGGGAGGCCGTATTTTCGTGTCATACCAAGCGTTATACCGAACATGGAGACCGCAAAAGTTCGAAGATGTAGTCGGTCAAAAGCACGTGACAAAAACGTTGCAAAATGCCCTTCTTCAAGAGAAAGTTTCACATGCTTATTTATTTTCTGGCCCGAGGGGAACAGGAAAAACGACAATTGCAAAAGTATTTGCAAAAGCAATTAACTGTGAACATGCTCCGGTAGCTGAACCTTGTAATGAATGTCCTTCTTGTTTAGGAATCACACAAGGATCCATTTCAGATGTATTAGAAATTGATGCGGCTTCAAATAACGGTGTAGATGAAATTCGAGATATTAGAGATAAAGTAAAATATGCTCCAAGTGCTGTAGAATATAAAGTATACATTATTGATGAAGTTCACATGCTTTCTATGGGTGCATTCAATGCGCTTTTAAAAACCTTAGAAGAGCCGCCAGGACATGTTATCTTTATTTTGGCGACAACAGAACCTCATAAGATCCCACCTACAATCATTTCACGTTGTCAGCGCTTTGAATTCCGAAAAATATCAGTGAATGATATTGTTGAGAGATTATCAACGGTCGTGACAAATGAAGGTACGCAAGTGGAAGGTGAAGCATTACAAATTGTTGCGCGTGCTGCCGAAGGTGGTATGCGTGACGCGCTTAGTCTTATTGATCAGGCTATATCTTATAGTGATGAGATTGTTACGACAGAAGATGTATTGGCCGTAACAGGATCTGTTTCTCAGCAATACTTAGGCAATTTAGTAGAGTGCATACGTGAAAATGATGTATCAAGAGCATTGCAAATCATAGATGAAATGATGAGTAAAGGGAAGGATCCAGTTCGTTTTATGGAGGATTTCATTTACTATTATCGTGATATGCTTTTATATCAAACTTCACCGCAACTAGAACATATGTTGGAACGAGTAATTGTAGATGATCAATTCCGTAAGTTGAGTGAAGAAATGCAACCGGAAGTGATCTATGAGATTATTCATACCCTTAGTAAGGGACAACAGGAAATGAAGTGGACAAATCATCCGCGTATTTTCTTAGAAGTTGTTATGGTGCAATTGTGTCAACAGTTTATGATGCAAGCAAATGGTACAGATCGTTTGCAAGCAATTATGAACAGGATGCAGCAACTGGAGAAAGAGTTAGAGCAAGTCAAAAAGAACGGTGTGCCAGCTGGTGTACAACAGGAAGTAAGAGAGACACGTGCAACACCAAAACCGGTACGAACAGGAAGTATGAAAATTCCTGTCGGACGTGTAAATGAAGTATTAAAACAAGCGAAGCGTCAAGATTTAGAACAATTAAAAGCTGTATGGGGTGAGTTGTTAGGAAGACTCAAATCATATAACAAAGTAGCGTTTGCCGTTTTACTTGAAAATAGTGAACCAGTGGCAGCTTCAGATGACACTTACGTTTTAGCATTTCAATATGAGATTCACTGTAAGATGGCGAGCGAAAATCGAGAAGCTATGGATACAGTAGAACAAGCTTTATTTGAATTGCTAAGTAAAAGGTTAAATATGATTGCCATTCCAAAAAGTGAATGGGGTAAAATCCGTGAAGACTTTTTACAACGTGAAGGTGGAGAGTCTGAAGAAAGCCCGGAGAAAAAGGAAGACCCTCTTATAGAAGAGGCAGTGAAGTTAGTAGGGCAAGAACTCATTGAAATAAAAGAGTAATAATAATTAGGAGGAATTAATTATGATGCGTGGCGGAATGGGAAATATGAATAACATGATGAAACAAATGCAAAAGATGCAAAAGGACATGGCGAAAGCACAAGAAGAGCTTGGTGAAAAAACAGTTGAAGGTACAGCTGGCGGCGGAATGATTACAGTTATTGCAAATGGTCACAAGCAAATTCTTGAAGTGAAGATTAAAGAGGAAGTTGTAGATCCAGAAGATATCGAAATGTTACAAGACTTAGTATTAGCTGCAACAAATGATGCACTTAAAAAGGCTGATGAGCTTTCAAACTCTACAATGGGTAAATTTACAAAAGGCTTAAACTTACCAGGTGGAATGTTCTAGGAGGATATTGATACATGCATTATCCAGAACCAATATCAAAACTAATCGATAGTTTTATGAAGTTGCCAGGTATCGGACCGAAAACAGCGGTTCGATTGGCATTTTTCGTATTAGATATGAAAGAAGATGATGTGTTAGGTTTCGCGAAAGCACTTGTAAATGCGAAGCGAGATTTAGCGTACTGTTCTGTATGCGGACATATTACTGATCGTGATCCTTGTTATATTTGTAATGATTCACATCGAGATCAATCAGTTGTTTGTGTCGTGCAAGAACCGAAAGATGTAATCGCGATGGAAAAAATGAAAGAGTATCAAGGTGTATATCATGTGTTACGTGGTGCGATTTCTCCTATGGAGGGAATTGGACCGGAAGACATTAATATCCCGCAACTCTTAAAGCGACTACATGATGAAACGGTACAAGAAGTGATATTAGCAACAAACCCTAATATTGAAGGGGAAGCTACAGCGATGTATATCTCCCGCCTCTTAAAACCTACAGGCATTAAAGTAACTCGTATTGCACATGGTCTGCCAGTTGGTGGAGATTTAGAATATGCAGATGAAGTGACATTATCCAAAGCGTTAGAAGGGCGCAGAGAAGTATAAGAGGAGAAACAAAAATGTTCTTTCAAAAAAAGGGTAAATTGCGTAAAGAGTATGACGATAAGTTAATTGTACTTTTGGAAAAAGTGAAGAATGAGTGGTTACGTCAGAAGAGAATGGTCGAACAAAGTGTAGAACCGTCTCAAGATGTCATTTGTTCTTTGAAAATAGCAGAGGCGAAATATTTCTTTTTGTTGAAAGAAGCAAAGCGTCGTCCTGTAAAAATGGAACAATGGTAAAAGGTTCTGCTTTCTAAGCAGGCCTTTTTATTTTGTTTTTTTAATGCTGAGGTATTGTTTTATTTAGTTTATATGAAAGAGATGCCGCTTATGATACCTGTTCTTTTTTATTGTCTTGTCCCATACAAATAGATGTATAGGTCATTCATAAGGAGGAAAAAATGAATTCTACAATTATTATTGTTGGCATTCTTACTTTAGTATTTATTTTTCTTGTTTTTGGTGTCGTCTCTAAGCCATTACGTTTTATAGGTAAGGTGATTTTTCATGTTACTTTAGGAATAGCATTGCTTTTTATCGTAAATGTTGTAGGGACATATTTTGATTTTCATATCCCAATTAACATGGGTACAGCAGCAATAACGAGTTTATTAGGCCTACCAGGTGTGGCAGCATTAGTGATTATTAAGCTTTATATCATGCCAAGATAAAATTATTTTGGCATTTTTTTTAAAAGTGTTGACTATTAAATGATCAATATGCGTAAATTAATAACGTCGACAGGAACGAAATAAAAAACTTAGTTGACAGATTTAACGCGAAATGTTAACATAAGGAAGTCGCAAATGAGCGACCAAGTAGTTCTTTGAAAACTGAACGAAACAAACAACGTGAAACGTCAATTTTTATTTTAGATGCTAGACAAACTAACTTTATTGGAGAGTTTGATCCTGGCTCAGGATGAACGCTGGCGGCGTGCCTAATACATGCAAGTCGAGCGAATGGATTAAGAGCTTGCTCTTATGAAGTTAGCGG
>NZ_QPET01000045.1:0-8398 GCF_008368855.1 Bacillus sp. TE8-1
TAAGTTTTTTATTTCGTTTGTTGCTTTCGACGTTATTGTCCTCGGCGACTTGTCCTATATTACACCCCCGTAGATCAACCGTCAATACCTTTTATCTTTTTTATTTTATAAATCATAAAAGCTTTGCCCTCTCTTAATTTCTAACACAGCCTTAGAACTTCTTAAACTTATGTATTCAAACTAACAATCTGCAGCCTACACTCTCTAACTTAATACTAATACTTTTCTAAAGAATGAATGTGAGACCAAGTAAATATATATTAAGGATAGTATTTTTTCTTTTAGTACGTCCTCCCTCCTGCTCATCTCTAGGGAGATTATAAATAAAACACTTCTCTTCTTTACCTTTAAAATCTAATATACTTAGGAGGCGTTATGAAATGCATGTTAATAAAAAGATAATTTATGTATCCCATGATGCCCATTTCCACGGAGCACAGCTACTTTCTTTACATACTATTAAGGCTCTTAAAGAAAACTTTGATTACTCTGTTGCAATTATTTCTATTGGATCAGGTATTTTAATTCCAGATTTTCAAAAGTACGGTCCTGTTTATTGTCTCGAGCAAGGTTATCAAACAGAAGAAAAGGTCGAATTATTAATAAAGGATTTATTATCACAGGATTTTACCCTCGCCATATGTAGCACTGTCATAAGTGGCGATATCGTCGCATTACTAGCTAGACACAATATAAAAGTTGTTTCATTAATACATGAATTACCGCATTTAATACAACAGTACTCTGCTGAAGGGAAAGCTAAAAACATCGCTGAATTTGCTTACAAAGTTGTCTTCCCTTCACAATACGTATATGAAAAATTTCGTACAATCACTGAATTGGATCCTCAAAAATGTCACATTCTCCCTCAAGGTTTGTTTAACCACAATCCTTATAAAAACAATATCGCAAAAGCTAGAAATGAGTTACGTAAGAAGCTTAACCTGCCTCTAGATAGCAAAATTATCTTAGGTGTAGGCTTCGCAGATTATCGAAAAGGAATAGATTTATTCTCACTTATCTCTTACTCAGTACGAAAGACTCACAAGGATATTCATTTCATTTGGGTAGGGAGAACGGACGTTCAATTCCTGAATACACTGCCCCCTAAATATAAAGCACATTTCACATTAGTCGATCCTACTCCCGATATCGGATTATATAACGCCGGGGCTGACTTATACTTATTAACTTCAAGGGAAGATCCTTTTCCAAATGTTGTTTTAGAAGCATTAGATGCAAAACTTCCTGTTATAGGGTTTAAAAATGCTGGAGGTTTTGAAGATGTTGTTACAGAAAAAACTGGTGCCTTAGTAGATTTTTTAAATTTACCCAAAATGCTAGAAAAAATATATGAATTTATTCATGATGAGGGATTACGATTACAAAAGGGAAGCTTTGGCCAAGAACTTATCGAAAAAAACTTCAATTTTCTTAATTACATTTATCAATTACTAGATCTTCTCGAACATAATTACAAAAAGATAAGTGTAATCATACCGAACTATAATTATGAAAAATACTTACCTGCTCGAATCGAATCAATATTAAACCAAACCTACCCTCTTTACGAACTAATTTTCTTAGACGATGCCTCCACTGATCATAGCGTATCAACTTTTAAAAAGCTGCTCTCAAAAGAAAATAAGACCCACCTGAAGGTTCAACAGGTTATTAATGATAAAAACTCTGGTTCTGTATTTAAACAATGGATAAAAGGAGTCTCTGCAGCAACTGGTGATTATATTTGGATCGCAGAGGCCGATGACTTATGCGATAAGACATTTTTACAAGAGGTGATACAGGGGTTTTATATAAATAACAATATTACCTTAAGTTACACACAATCAAAACAAATTGATGAACAAGGAAATGTATTGGCTAATCATTATTTAAATTACACAAATGATATCGATAAAGAAAAATGGAAAGGCCCCTATTTTCGAAAAGGCGTCGAAGAAATACAAGATACGTTACTTATCAAAAACACTATACCTAATGTTTCAAGTGTAGTTTTTAAAAATATAGATATGAAGAAAACAGAAAAACAGTTAGAGAAGTTCAAAATAGCTGGTGATTGGTTTTTCTATGTTTCTCTTCTTACAGAGGGAGATATTTACTTCAATCCAGCCCCCTTAAACTATCATAGACGACATTTAAATAGCGTAACAAGAACAGAAGATTCATACTCCCATTACAATGAAGTTGTGCAAATGCAAAATTTCATTAAAGAAAGATTTACTATCGACGACATTTCTAAAATGAAAATGTATACATATAGAAAGCATCTTAAAGCATACTTAAAAATTTAAACTTGTGCTTTCTATGCCATCAATATCTCTTGTAAGTTGCTACTATTACTTAAGGGAGGAATACTCTTTGAAAGACTTTATAGAGGAACATAAAGATTTAATTTCTCAAATCGCACACAGCTATAATGTAAATGCAAGTATCCATCCTGAGGATCATATCTTTCAGTTCATTGTCACTAATCCCGTCTTCCCATCAAAAAAAGAAGCGATAGATTACTACTTTAAAGATGGGCAAAACTCAGCACAAATACTCTTAAACTTAATTACTTCCCTTTATCCTCCTACAGGCAATCCAATTAAATTGTTAGAATTTGCATCCGGATACGGCTGCGTAACACGTCATTTATTAAATCTACAAGCGAATTTGAGTATAACCGCTTGCGATATACACGAAGAGGCTATTTCCTTTATTGAAAACAAATTAAATAGTTCTTCTATATTATCTCATCCTGAGCCTGAACAGTTAAAATTGGACTCCTCTACGTACGATATCGTTTTTTGTCTATCCTTTTTCTCTCATATGCCTGATACAACTTGGTTTCGTTGGCTGCAAACATTGTATAACGCTGTTTCACCTGGTGGTTTATTCATTTTCACAACCCATGGCTATCAAAGCAAAAAATACTTCGGGTTTCCAAATTTAAATGAAAAGGGCTATTGGTTTCTCTCTTCTAGTGAACAATTCGATTTAGATGTGAATCAATACGGACAAACGATAGTTAGTCCCTCTTACGTGTGTGACAAAATTAAATTATTACCCCATAACCCAATTATCAAAAAGTATACTGAAGGATTTTGGTGGGAACATCAAGACCTTTGGGTTATAGAAAAAGAAGTAAAATAATAACCCACGCTCTGCTTATACAAGTAGAGTGTGGGTTATTGTTTTTTACTATATAAGAACTCTTCAATCCATAGCTTATTTAATCTAATCCCATGTTTAAAATCTATTTTAGGTTCCCAATTCAATTCTTGTTTTATCTTATCAATATTTAAAATGATTTTTTGAACGTTCTCTTGTTTTTGTTTGTAACAGATAAAATCCACTTTTCTTTCTGTTATTTTCTCTAATTCCACTATAATTCGTTTTAAAGAAAGACCTTTGCCACTCCCTATGTTGTATACGCAAGATTTCAATTGATTTAATTGTGCTAGTTGTATAGTAATTTCAACTAAATCATCGATATAAATATAATCTCTAATAATCTCCTCTGGATTCCCATATATATGAATCCTTTCATTACTGAGATGCTGGTACAAAAAACAATTTATCGCCCCAACTTTTTTTAAGGGGTTTTGGTATTTTCCATACGGATTAGAATATCTACATACAACATAATCTATTCCATATTTTCTCTTATAAAAATACAAATAATTCTCCAGCGAAACTTTTGTTATTCCATACGGGGAAAGTGGTCTTAATGGATGTTTCTCATCAATAGGCAAATATTCAGGTTCACCATAAACTGTGCCTCCCGAAGAAGCTAATATAATTTTTTTAATACGAAAATCTTTAACACTTTCCATGAAATTAAGAAAAAATAGACTGCTATTAATATCACCGAAAACATCTTCAATTGAAGTTGCTACGTTAGACGTCGCAGCTAAATAAATAATAATATCTATATTCACTAAAGCCTTATATATATCCTCAACATTTTTTAAATCACCTTTAATAAATTCAACTTCACTTACAATATTTTGAGGAAAATTATTTATATGTCTGGAAAATACTTTTACATTTTGCCCCTGTTTCAATAAACCCAATGCGAGGTTGATACCAATGAAACTATTTCCACCTACTATTAAATAATTATTCTTCCTCATAATATCATCTCTCTAGTAGTAAATTTTTCCCGTCTTCAAACCTAAAAATATACACAAATAAACTGGATCATTTCGATTATTCATCTTCTTATCATTGTATGTTTGTTATAAATTTTCATTATCTTTATTTTCTATTTTCATTTTAGAATAGCTTCCTTATTCTGGTTGACTGCAAAAACACTCATAATATTTACTCATCCCCATGAATATATTTAATAAACAATCCTCACTTGTTTAACCCATAAAAAAACTTCTAAATACACAAGTTTTTCAAAAAAGGAGTGCGAAACTCATGAAAAATATAAATCAAGAACTTTTAAATCATGTAATTCTACATAAAGATCGAATTCCACATTACCATAAAGACTTTCCGATTATACTATTTTGGAGTCATAGAAGCGGATGCACCGCGTTAGCTAATTGGTTCTTTTTTCAAATCGGATTATTTACTGAAGCAAAGAAATACAATGACTTTATTCATTACTATGAGTTCTGGGTGTATAAGAACAATACAAATTACATACCAGAGTTACAAAATGGTCTTCTAGAGGGTAAAAAGGATGTTTGTAAACTTGTGCGAAATCCCTATACAAGGGCTGTCAGCTCATTTCTATTACTTGCTGACAACCCATATGCTAGCCCTCAATGGGAAAGTATCCGTCATTATTTTTACAATGACAAATATAGTAATCAAGGAATATCATTTAAACAATTTTTATATTACGTTCAGGCATTCAGCTCCAATTCTCTAGCGTTAGATATACATTTTAGTCAACAATACGTCCCTGGTGAAGAAAACTTCATCCAATGTTATATTCCTTTAGAAGATTTTAATACACAAATCACCAAACTAGAACACACGTACGATTTGATAAAATCCCCTTTAGCACTTCTTACAAATTCAGATCATCATCGCGCACATAAGATGATTTATGCAGGGAGCTATGCAGAACTTAGCATTACAGATACAGACTTCCCACAATTTCCAACATACGAAAGCTTTTATGATAAAGAAACTATGGATTTAGTTACAGAAATATACGCACAGGATTTTGAAATGTACCCATACACGAAAGGGATATTTTAAGTCTATACATTTTCCCATGAATAAAAGCTGATGCATCGCATAGCATAAAGTGAAACTTTAATTCGATTGGGGGTTCTCTTCAACTGATTATTCCCTTCTCCTAATCGCAATTTTAAGAGATACCTAACTTTCCCCCATTCCCCCTTTGATTTCGCTGATTGTTGACGTGTATCATACTTTCCATAAATAGATTGCATTTAACATAGGAGGGATGTCGTGTGGAAATCAATTTGAAACACAATAATGGGTACTGCGTTATTTGCGAAAAGAAAGCTACATTTATAGAGCATAATGATTGGCTTAGAGATCATTATTTATGTTCTACATGTAACTCTATACCAAGGCAGCGAGCTTTAATCCATGCTTTGCATACATTTTTTCCAAAATGGGATTCCTATAGTATCCACGAATCCTCTCCTGGAGGGATTACAACTCAGCTACTATTAAAAAACTGTAAAAACTATACTTATTCTCAATACTTTAGAAATTATCCTCTTGGCCAATACTTTCAAGGTATTAGATGTGAGAACTTAGAAGACATGACTTTTGAAGATGAATCTTTTGATTTATTCATTACTCAAGACGTTTTTGAGCATGTAATGACGCCAAACAAAGCCTTTAAAGAAATAGAACGAGTATTAAAACCTGGCGGTGCTCATGTATTTACTGTCCCTTGGTATCATACACTCACAAAAACTGTGCAAAGAGCAAGAATGAATCAAGAGGTGATCGAATATATTGAAGAGCCCATTTATCATGGAAACCCTATTGATGAAAATGGATCTTTAGTAACGTTCGATTGGGGGCAGGATATGATTGAATATATTTATACACACACCAATATGTATACCATTGTTTATTTACAAAAGGATAGATCACTAGGATTAGATGCTGAATTTTTACATGTTTTTATTAGTAAAAAGCAAGAAAATAAAGTTTAATCACTATATAATTCGGAGGTTTAACAAATGAATAACTTTAAGTTAGGAAGTGATTTTGATTACCTTGTTAATTCACTATCTGATGTCGAACTTCTAAATTTATTTATACAAAGTTGTTCGCAAACAACGGTAAATGGGATTCCCGTACCTAGGTTTCCTCCTGAAGAAATTCAAAAACAATTTGTAGGTGCTTCCTATGAACATGCTCTTTACGAAGCATATTTGTTTTATAGACATATAAAAGAATACGCCCAAAATTTAGGGGTTCCCTTGAATAAAGAAAGTAAAGTTTTAGACTTCGGCTGCGGATGGGGAAGAATTATACGCTTCTTATTTAAAGATGCCTCTGATCAAAATTTACTTGGCATTGATGTCGATCCTGCGATGATCACACTTTGTAATGAAACACTAGGAAGAGGGATATATAAAACAGCAAGTCCACATCCCCCTGTAGAATTTATTAGTGACAATTCATTAGATATCATATTCGCTTATTCTGTATTCTCACATTTATCCGAAGCAACTGCTGAAAATTGGGTAAAAGAATTTTCAAGAGTTCTTCGCCCTGGTGGAATCTTCATCGCAACAACACAAGCGCGCTATTTTCTTGATTTTTGTCAACAATTCCAAGAACATCCTGAATTAATTCAAACAGGATGGCATAAAACTTTATCTCAAGCTTTTCCAGATATACATCGCGCCATCTCGGATTATGAAAACGGCAAATTTGTTCACAGTCCTACTGGTGCAGGGGATGTTAGAAATAGTAGTTTTTACGGAGAAACTGTTATACCTAGGACTTATATTGAAAATCATTATGAGAAATATTTAAAGCTACAAGACTTTTTTGATGATGTAAATCGATTACCACAGGCCCTCTTTGTCCTTCAAAAAATTTAATTCCTTTCATTCAACGTAATAAATTTCATGACGAAAAGCACTTTCTATTTCAGCTATATATCAAATTACCTAATACTCTCTTATTAAGTAAGCTTAAAAAAATCCAATACATACCATAAAAAACAGTAAACAGATAACATATCTCTTGTTTTAAAATTACTTCACCAAATCAAGAATAACTTCCCAACACTTGAACTACGAAAAACATGAGGGGGATATAACTTGAAAATAATAGCTTTTTACTTACCACAATTCCATCAAATTAAAGAAAATGATCGATGGTGGGGGAAAGGATTTACTGAATGGACAAATACTAAAAGTGCACGACCTTTATTTTCAGGACATTATCAACCTAGGGAACCTTATCAAGATTTTTATTACGACTTAACTACCCCCTCCGTAAGAAAGTGGCAAGCGGAAATCGCTAAAGCATACGGTATATATGGTTTTTGTTATTATCATTACTGGTTTAAGGGAAAAAGGCTATTAGAAACACCCTTTAATGAGGTACTAAAGATGAAGGAACCTGACTTCCCTTTTTGTCTTTCTTGGGCAAATGAACCATGGACAAAATCTTGGGATGGTCTCGATAAACATATATTAATGCCTCAAGACTACGGAGATATATCTGATTGGAAGGAACACTTTGATTATTTATTACAGGCTTTCCAGGATGAGAGATATATTTATATAGATGATAAACCTCTATTCATTATTTATCGTCCAGGACATATTCCTGATTGTGAAAAAATGCTTAATTACTGGAATGCATTAGCGCGAGAAAATGGTTTAAAAGGTATATACTTTGCTGAAACATTAAACAGTTTTCCACTACCTAATATAAATGGATTCGATGCTAGCATTCAGTTTGAACCTTTCTATACAATTGCCCATGATAGCTCTTCAGACATAAATAAGGTAATATATGATTCTGATATGCAATTAAATGTTTGGGACTACGATAAAGTATGGATGTATATATTACAACGATCGCTCCCAAAGAAAAAAACATTTCCCGGGGCTTTTGTTGATTGGGATAATACTGCACGACGTAAAAACGCAAATAGCAGCATCTTTGTAGGTTCTACCCCTGAAAAGTTCAGCATATATTTAAGCAAGCAAATTCATCGTACTTACTCTTTTTATAACAGCGAGTTTTTATTTATTAACGCATGGAACGAGTGGGCGGAAGGAACTTACTTAGAGCCAGATAAAAAATATGGATTTTCTTATTTAGAAGGGGTTAAAAATGCAATTGATAGAGGTATGAAAGCATACAAAAAAGACGAGTCATTCTGACTCGTCTTAAGCTTGCTTGGCGACGTCCTACT
>NZ_QPET01000046.1:0-11836 GCF_008368855.1 Bacillus sp. TE8-1
TAAATGGAGAAGGAATTAATACGAAGGAAAGGCTTAAAATGATTAAAGAAAAAAAATTATTGATTCATAATATTGTATTTCTTTTAGTAAAAGCTAATTAGAAAGCGCTATTTTTAAATAATAAACTAATAAATAACCAGAAATCTTAATATTGTTTTATTCGACTTATTTTCAAATAGTCAAAACATAAAATTAATTAGACTTTTTTTTTATGTTTTATGATAGTATATTGATTGGTAAGACCTCTATTTTTAAGAGTAGGTCATATAAGTATATCTAATTTAATGGAATTTAATATTTGGAGGTACAACATGGGGAATGTTGAAAAATTGGCAAGTCTTCTAATAGAAGAACCGAAAAGAGAGCAGTTATTTCCTTTATTTGAAGAAGTGTTTGGAATTAAAACTCAAACATTGAATGATTTTTCGGATAAAGGATATTGGGATGATACATATAAAGCTTTATCGTTTTTACAAGAAGATAAAGTGATTGCAAATGTTGCGGCATTTTCACTCCCATTATTAATTAATGGTGAAAAAATAAATGCAGCGGGTATTCAATCAGTAATGACACACCCTAATTTCCGTAGACAAGGGCTAATGACACAATTAATGGGTAAAATGATAGAAGAAATTGATAAGAAATGTGACTGTGCATTATTGTTTACAGAAAAACCTGAACTATATACAGCATTTGGGTTTAAAGTTGTGCAGGAATATTTGATGACTATACCATATGATAAAAATATTAATAATAACGATTCACTACTTAAAAAGTTAGATTTCTATAATATAGAGAATAGACAGTTAATACATGAAACTATTGATAGTAGCCAAAGACTTTCAAATAGTTTTTCAACTTTAAACTTCCATCCTTCATTTTATTTGAATATGTATGATTCGGAATGGAATGAGAAATTGTATTATTCAGAGAAACTAGATGCTCTAATCGTTTATGAAGTAGACAATGAAAAGTTGAAATTATTTGGAGTATTTGCGCCAGTACTTCCGGTTTTAGATGAATTATGTGGAGAAATCAATGAAAGGTTTACGGAAATCGAATTTTATTTTTCTCCGGATCAATTAGGGGTTGAGGATGTACAGTTTACAGAATTACAGTCTAGCAAGTATTTAATGGTTCGAGGTGATAAAGAGTTAGATTTTAAAGGTTATAAATTCCCAGTATTAGCGGAGTTTTAAATGACTATATAAATGCTTTATTATGGAGGAGCTATGAATATATCGTATATACCAGAACGTATTGAGCAACTCACTATAATGAATGTACCTGAGTACTATAAGATTAATGATAATCATGCGTTTATTGTCCGTTCGAAAGCAGAAACCGATTTTTGGCTTAAAACACATTATGGTTTTGAAGTAATGAATGGTCATGTATTTTATAATGAGATGATGACAGACTTTCAAGCTGAAGTTCAGTTACGTATGAATCCAAATTCAAAATTCGATCAAGCAGGTCTTTTTGTTATGATTTCGGAGAACTGTTGGCTAAAAACATCTTTAGAATATATCCCTGAAGGGCCATCTCACTTAGGTGCTGTCGTAACGAATAATGGATATTCTGACTGGTCAACGCAAGATTATCCAACTGAAGCAGCTAAGCAACAACTTTGTTTTCGAATTATTCGAAAACGCGGTGATTATATAATATATGTGAAAAAGAGCCATCAATGGGAACAAATAAGAATCGCTCATTTAATGGAGGATATAGGGAATGAGCCTATTAAAATAGGTTTTTACACGTGTAGTCCTTCTAAAAATAAGGGATTTGAGACTGAGTTTTTAAATTTTACAATTGAAGAAATATAGATGAAAAACCGTATTCTTTTCATTAAGAATGCGGTTTTTGTATTTACATAATATAAAGCACATTTATTGACCAGAAAGTCATTAATACTTATCATTTAATAATGTTAAATATTAATTTACATAATATAATAGAAGTAATGAAGAAATTACAAAATATATCGCTTAAATAAGGAGGGATATGAATTATTCAGTGGTAATTTCATGGGAAAAGGAGATTATGTATGAAATCATTTCGTAAGTTATTACAGTATTTAAAACCATACATGTTCTTCGCTATTATTGGGCCGCTATTTATGGTACTTGAGGTTGCGATGGACTTAATTCAACCGACTATTATGCAACATATCATTGATGTTGGGATTGCAAATCGGGATTTAAATTATGTAATAAAAATGGGGCTTCTTATGATAGGAGCAGCAGCACTCGGTTTAGTTGGAGGGCTTGGGTGTATGATGTATTCTACAAAAGCAGCTGTTAATTTCGCTACAGACATACGAAAAGATGTGTTTGCGAAAATAGAAACATTTTCTAGTAATAATCGGGACTCATTTGGAACAGGTAAATTATTAACGATCGTAACAAATGATATCACTTCTATTCAATCGGCAATGACGATGACATTACGTGTTCTGGTTCGTGGTCCACTGTTATTTATCGGAAGTATAATTATTGTTTTTGTAACAGCGCGAGAGTTATTTCCAATATTACTTGTAGTTGTTCCGATTTTATTACTTGCGATTATTTTAATTGCAAGTAAAGCAAGTGGTACATTTAAAAAGGTGCAAGAGGCATTGGACAAAGTGAATACAAAGTTACAAGAAAATTTATCTGGTGTGCGTGTTATAAAAGCGTATGTAAGACAAAAATACGAAATCGCTCAATTTGGAAATGTAAATACAAATTTAACGAAGATAAATATTCGAGCTGTGCAACTTATTTCTTTAATGATGCCAATCATTATGCTAGTTGTAAGTGGCGGGATTGTCGCAACATTATGGATTGGTGGAGAAAAAGTATTCAATGGAACGCTTCAAGTAGGAGCGATTTTGGCATTTATTAATTACTTGAATATCATTTTAATGTCACTTATGTCGATTAGCATGGTATTTATTCAAATTGCGCGAGCTTTTCCATCTGCGGAGCGTGTACAGCAAGTGTTAAATACCGAGGTTGATATTATAAGCGAAGCGAATGCGATCGAACCTGAGAAAATCGAGGGGAATATCGAATTTAAAAATGTTAGTTATAGCTATACGAAAAATAATGAATACGTTTTAAAAGATATTTCGTTTAGCATACAAAAAGGTGAAAAAGTAGGGATTATTGGATCAACTGGAAGTGGTAAATCTACCTTAGCGAAACTGTTACCACGTCTATATGATGTGGATCAAGGTGAAATATGTATAGATGGAATAAATGTTAAAACATATGATTTGCAAAAACTCCGTGCTTCAATAGGGTTTGTACCTCAGAAGGCATTGTTGTTCTCAGGTAGTATAGAAGAGAATTTACGTTATGGTAAAGAAGATGCAACACATGATGAGCTGGAAGTAGCAGCTGCATCAGCTTGTGCGACTGAGTTTATCAATAAGCTGGAAGAATCTTATCAATATAATTTAACACAAGGTGCGACAAATCTATCAGGTGGACAAAAACAACGTGTATCAATTGCAAGGGCACTTGTGAGAAAACCGCCGATTCTCATATTAGATGATTCTACATCAGCAGTTGATGCGAAATCAGAGGCTACTATTCAAACAGCTTTAAAAACAAAATATAAAGGCACAACGACTTTATTAATTGCGTCCAAAATTTCTTCCATAATGGATGCGGATAAAATACTTGTATTAGATAATGGTGAATTAGTTGGCAATGGTACACATGAACAATTATTAGAACAAAGTGAGGTTTATCAGGAAATTTATCTTTCCCAAGGTGGTAATTTGCATAAAGAAGGTGGGGAAGAACATGCGTAATTTTCAAGGGCAATTTGCTAATAAAGGTGGACGAAACACGCCAAAGATGGGGAAAGCTAAAAATGCTCAAGGAACTGTAATGCGGATATGGAACTATATGGGCTACCAAAAAGCTGCTCTTATGTTTGTTATATTTCTAGTCGTTGTTACTACTTTACTTGGATTATTAGGTCCCTATTTTATGGGGGTCATTATAGATCAATATATTGTACCGAAAGATTTAAGTGGTACAGCAAGAATGTGTATGTTACTTATCGCGATTTACGGTGTAACTGTACTTTTAACATGGTTACAAACATTTGTCATGATTAACGTTGCATTAAAAACAATTCAAAAAATACGACAAGATATTTTTGAGAAAATCCAAACGCTTTCTTTACGGTTCTTTGATGTGCGTTCCCAAGGTGATTTAATGAGCCGTGTGACAAATGATATAGATAATTTGAATCAAGCTTTGACACAAAGTGTTGTACAAATTATTTCATCAGCGTTAACTTTTATAGGTGTAACGATTGCGATGTTCGCTTTAAATTGGATTTTAGCAATTGTAACTTTAATTACAGTACCTATTATGTTTTACGTTACAAAAAAACTAGTTGCATATAGTGGTAAAAACTTTGCGAAGCGTCAAAAAGATTTAGGTGAATTAAATGGATTTATTGAGGAAGCAATTACAGGTGCGGATGTTACAACGTTGTATGGAAAAGAAAAAGAAACTGTCCAAAATTTCAATAAAATTAATGAACAGCTAAGAGTTTCAGCTACGAAGGCTGATACATTTTCAGCTTTTATTTTTCCAAGTATGAACTTTATTAATAACTTAGGTATGGGGCTTGTCATTGGGACTGGATCAGTTATGGTCTTAAACGGAATGACAACAGTAGGAGTTATTGCGGCTTTTATTAATTATTCTCGTCAATTCTCAAGACCGCTAAGTCAATTTGCGACTTTAATGAATACAATTCAAGCGGCAGTTGCTGGTGGAGAACGTGTTTTTGAGATTATGGATGAGGTACCAGAAATTCAAAATAAAAAAGACGCATTTGTTGTACAAAATTTACAAGGGCATGTTGCACTTGAGAATGTTTCATTTGGCTACGCAGAAAATAAAACAATTTTAAAAGAAGTGAGTCTTAAAGCGCAGCCAGGAGAGACAATTGCTTTAGTTGGTCCGACTGGATCAGGGAAAACAACAATCATTAATTTGTTAACTCGCTTTTACGATATACAGCAAGGACAAATTCATATTGATGGAAAAGATATAAAAGATTATGATATTAATTCTTTACGAAGTAAAATTGGAGTAGTTTTACAGGATACGTATTTATTTGCTGGTTCAATTATGGATAATATCCGTTATGGACGCTTAGATGCTACTGATGAAGAAGTTATCACTGCAGCTAAGGCAGCATCTGCACATTCTTTTATTAAGCATTTGCCAAATCAATATGAAACAGAAATTGCTTCAGAAGGATCGAATTTAAGTCAAGGACAAAAACAACTTCTTGCGATTGCACGAGCAATTTTAGCAGATGCAGATATATTAATTCTCGATGAAGCGACATCTAATATTGACACAAGAACAGAATTACAAATACAAGCAGGACTAAATAATTTAATGAGAGGTCGCACAAGTTTTGTGATCGCTCACCGACTTAAAACAATTGAAAAAGCAGATCAAATCCTTGTTATAAAGGATGGGGGAATTTTAGAAAGAGGGGATCATGAATCTCTCATGGAAGATAAAGGGTTTTATTTTGATTTGTATACGAGCCAGTTTAAAATATAGTAAAAGCATTGATATGTTGCGGTTTCTCTTGAGAGGAGAAACCGTATTTTTATATTTGTAAATATTACTATTCAAATGGTCTTTCACTATATATTTTAAAAGCATCCCCTGTATGCTAGGAAAAACATGTGAATAACGATTTAATGTTATGAACATATCTTTATAACTGAAGTGTTCACTTATAGTCTTTGGATGTATACCTTGTTTCAAAAGTAGCGTAGCATGTGTATAACGTAAATCATAAAATCGAACCTTATAAATTGGAATTTAAATAAAAAGAACGCTGTTAAAAGCGCTCTGAGACAAACCATATATTTAGAGAGGAATCAAGATAATATATGGATATTGTGTGAGAATGTTGTAGGTTTTAATGAAAAATAAAGCACACATATAAGTGTGCTTTTATGAACGCTTTAGATTTGTATGACTATATAGTCATACAATAAAATATGCTTGTTTAATATAAATGTGTGTCAAATCTATAAAAAGATATTGTGTATAAGGAACAATAAATGTTAATTAGCCAAGTCTTTTGTTTTTATCCTGCTATTTGCCGGGTAGTAAGACCCCCACCTCAAAATTCAGCAGAAGCAAAGAAGTTAGGCGGGGGCTGGACTGCCCGTAAAGTCCGATTGGTGAGGGCTGATTAAAGTTTCACTTTATTAACGAATTTGCGCAACTGTTAACGCTGCAGAACGAATATCTACTGTACCTATTACTTCAACGGGGACAATTTGAATTAAATCACCAGGGTTTAAGTTAATTAGAATGACACCACTTGATACATCGACTTCACCAGTTCCGATAATATTAGAACGGACTGCGGTTCCGGATCCTGCAATAACATTAGTCGATGAATTTAATGTCAAGAAAAAGCGTGCTGCTTCCGGGGCTAATGGAACGTTATCAAGGCTAATCGTTAATGTATAGCTAATTTGATAAATACCAGCTACCTGAATTTTAATACCAGTTCCAGTACTAATTGTATCATTGATTACAGGGACAGTAATATTAGGATTTGGGCCTGTACTAGGTAATAGTAGTGGTGTAAATAATGTTGCAAATTGAGGTGAAGTAGCATTGAAGGCAAAACCTAGGGCAGGTAGTGTACTAGGTGCTTGTGCTTCACAATTAAAATTAGCGAATTTACGAATGGATGAGCGCATATTTTCACTCCTTTCTTGTATTTAGATTTCGTGAGTATTAACTTCACATTTTGGACAAGCATAATACAATATATGAAAATTTATAGTAGATAGTGCACAAGCATTACTATTACGGATAAAGCTATGAATAATAATAAATACTATATGGAAAAAGCAGTTAGCTAACTGCTTAGTAGGTTCTCCAAGAGCAAATAGGCGCAAAATTATTGCACTCTCAAAAAGATCACTACAGATAAGTGCTCTTTTTGAGAGTGAGTATAAATTTCTATCATTCTATCTAGTATTTGCACTGTATTATGTAGTTGCTACTAAAATTGATGTGAATTTTTAAAATTAGAGGTTTCTTTTAATGAAACCTCTAAAAAGACAACTAAATTTACGTTATAGTAAATTCAATTGCGATAGGAGTGCCTCCATCTAGGACTGCTCCTCCTACAATAGTAGCAGCTGTAGTAGTCACACCAGTAATAGTATCACCTGTTTGAATAACACCATTAATATAAAGTGTTAAAAAGGCATAAGAAGCAGGGAATGTTGTTACAGCACCAGTGTCATCAGTGAAGTCTGTGTTAGCAAAAGTTAAATCTGCTCCAGCAGCAGTTCCTGTTGCGGCTGTACTGACAAATCGTCTTCCAGCTATAAAAGGTTTAACGATAGGCATTTATATTCACCCCTTTTTGAGAATTAACTTAGACAAGTTTTTTGAAAGTTTTGTCCTGTATCGTATATTATGCTGTGCTTCTACTAAGAGATACGGCTTGTATACTAGTAAATAAGTATAATTATTATGCATTTTTATAAGTTAGGTTCTTATAAGTAATTAAGTGGTTAAGGTTGGATTTTGTATATGGTATGTTTATGTTAAAAAAGAGAGCTCTTTTAGAAAGAGCTCTTAATCAAATTATTATCTTAGTGTTGGAGGGAAACTGGCGGCCTCAGTGACAGATGGTAGAAATAATTTACGTGGTATTGTAATAAATTCAAGCGCAATTTGCTTTGGATAAAAAAGTATTTGAGTTAAATCTAGAGCATGTATTAATAGTATCATGAAGCTTGTAAGAATGATAAAACTACCCCAAAAGAAACTTTTTGAAGTGTTGCGGAAATCTTTTATTAAAGAAAAGAATGAAAAAAATGCGGTAACAATGAGAATAAAAAATTTATACTTATCAGCCATTGTGATCCTCCTAAAGAACAGTAATTTATATTATATCGTATTTTTCAATATTATTATAAAAAGATTTTAAAGTGAATAATAAGAAAAAAATAAAGCCATAACTTAAAATCTTAGTTTAGGTTCTATTGTTTGAATTCTTTGTTTTAGAAGGTATAAAATCTGAAATTGAAAATTTTCCAAATGAACTACCATTTTTTATTTCTGATCCAACATCAAGTGCTTAATGAAATGGTATGAAAGATTATAGGCTAGTGATACGAGATTAAATAAGAGGAATTTCCGTGCAGCAAGAGTTCTAGCTCAGATTTCTACTAGAGAAAAGTATTTAGTTGGAGTTGGTACGTTAATAAAAAACGGATGGATGTCGAAACTAAATATTCATGACATTAAGGACAAAGATCAGGAAATATAATTTGGTATTCTGGGAATAACCGGAGATCCGTAGTTAAGGTTGCATAGTATTTGTATTTTTTTTCTAATTTTTCAATTGTTGTTAAGTGATGAGAACCTAATCCGCGTCGTACACTATGTTGAGAAAGAGTCGGCCCAATTTGTAATTTTCGTTTTTTCATTGCATCGTTCCATGGACTATAAAAAAATTTAAAAATAAAAGCAGGTTCCATGTAAATGCTATAAGGATAATGCGAACCATGTCTCCCGACTCTATAGTTCCCGTGCGAATTATTGTGAATTAATCTACCGTTAAGATATAGTTGGTTTGGATTAGGTTGAATTATTATGCCGTGATAACGTTGTTTAACAAGCGGAGAGCTATATCTTGGATTAGTGTAGCCATGAGTCGGTTCATCAATCATCATAATCATTCTTATTGAAAACATATTGCCGCCCATAGTGTTAAGTGATTTGAAAAATTGTTCTTTATTATAACAGCACAGGAATTCTGTCGTATTCAATACCATTTTCCAGCCTGTAATTTCTCTTTCAATTTCCATAACTTCTTGATCAACTAAATAAGCATCAAATTCGAATGATTTTGAGTTTCGTATTTCCCAATTAGGAGCGAATGTTTTACAGATTTCAACTGAACGATCAGTGGATCCACGGTTAATAAGAATGCCATGATCAAATAGCTTTGTATGGTGCATTAACCACCACGGAAGTAAATATTCTTCATTGTAAAAATGAGAAATTAAAGTAGTCTTAATCAAAATCACCTCCGTATTTAACCTGCTTCTTATTTAATATGATATGGAAGGAAACCTATTGTTAGAAGGTTTCCTCTTAAAAGTTTTAAACCACATAGGGTATGTGGATGGATTAGTATGTAAAGTAGTCTGAATGATAAAGAGTGGTATTAAAAAGTACAAAATCTAAAATGAGCATCGAATTAGTGTATAACGATTGAAACGGCACTGAAAACTAATAAAACAGCCATAATGATGTTAAATAATTGATTATGTTTTAATAAAAGTTTTTGGAACATGGAACCAAAAAGGCTCCAACTAAATGTACTCAGTAAACCGACTATACCTAGAAATAATGAGAAAAGTAGAAAACTTGAATATGAATTGTAGTAAGGGAGTATAAAAGTAGAGACTACTGTGAGTCCGAATAATATTCCTTTAGGGTTAATAAATTGAAGGAAAATACCCACTGTAAATAAGTTTTTATTATTTTTTTCATTGTGACCGGCACCGCCTTTACTAGTAATTATTTTAAAGGCTAAATATAGCATATACGCGATACCTAAAATTTTTAAAGGAAATTCAATTATAGGGATAATATTAATTAATACAATATTAAAGAAACTGCATAAAGAAGTGAGGATGAAAAAACCGAATGCTACTCCAAAACAAAAGTTTATGCTTCTCTTTAATCCGTGTTGATTTGCGTATGTCATAGCTAAGAAATTGTTAGGACCAGGTGTGAAGCTACTTATAAATACAAATAACAAAAAAGAAAATATAGGCATTTCAAAACCTCCTAATTTTTTGTATGTTATAATGACCAAAAAGAACAGTATAACGTGTGCTTTTTATTATACATAACGGTCGTTATATTGTATACAGTGTAGGAGTGTTTTTTATGGAAGAAATTCAACTTATTCTGGCAAAAAATTTAAAATCAATACGTGAAAAAGAAAAATTAAGTTTAGAAAAGGTCTCTCAATTAACAGGTGTAAGTAAAACAATGATTGGACAGATAGAAAGAGGAGATTCAAGCCCGACACTAACAACAATATGGAAAATTGCTAATGGTTTGAAAGTATCATTTACCTCTTTAATTAATAATCCACAGCCTGATACGAAAGTAGTTTTACGAAATGATGTTCAAGTATTGTCTGAAGACAATGGGAGATATAAGGTGTATCCCTCATTTCCTTTCCAAGATAATAGGAATTTTGAAATCTATATGGTTGAAATTGATACAGAAGGGAAATTAAGTTCAGAAGCGCATAAAGAAGG
The DNA here is from genome assembly GCF_008368855.1 of Bacillus sp. TE8-1. Lineage (NCBI taxonomy): Bacteria > Bacillati > Bacillota > Bacilli > Caryophanales > Bacillaceae > Bacillus > Bacillus sp. TE8-1. Next base: position 10,364 of record NZ_QPET01000046.1, read on the forward strand.
AACAGAAGAGTTTATAACGGTATTTGAAGGGAAATTGACAATTGACATAAACGATTGTCAATATACGTTAAATAATGGAGACTCAATTCGCTTTAAGGCGGATAGACCGCATACTTATACTAATTCAGGAAGAACATTAACGCGGTTAAGTATGACTATTTATTATCCAGCTTTATAAGCTGGCAATAATATAAAGAGTAAATGTGTATTGTTAAAACCATCTATAAGAGATGGTTTTATTTTTTGAATATAAAAAAAGACACTCAATTGAGTGTCAATATAGTATTGCTCTCGCGTATAGGATTGGAGATGTTCCTCAAATACATATTGAGATGGTCTGTAAAGAAGAAACGATCTTCATCTTTAATGTAACACCGACATAGGGGAAGTGTAAATTGATAATATATATACGGAAAATTTAGTATAGATGTTTTCTACTATGGATATAGTACAATTTATTTTTATTACGTAATCACTATCGTAATATTTATCAATTGAGTATTTAGATTGTTTATTATAAAAAGAATGAATCATTTTTTAATCAATTCGTATAATTGTAAGAGAGGCACCTGTTGATCCACCTCCAACTAAATTCACGACAGATAATATACCAAATAATTGTAGTGAAATTGTATTACCAGCATTTAAATTAGTAATTAAATTATTACTATAATTTGAAGTTGATAAAGCGGGAGAAAAAATAGAGCCAGGAATTGGCGTAGAAGCGTTTAATAGTAGTCTAGTTCCAGCAAGTAGAGCGGTTGTCGTATTAACTTGATAGGTTAAATGATATCTTCCAGTTACAGGAATTGTAAATACGTCATTTGAAGCGTTAACTGTAAAATTACCAAGACTTTGGTTATTTGAAAGTGGAATGTTTGTTCCTCCTAATATGACTGAAACAGGACCACCTGATGTATTATTAGCGAACATAGAGTTTGTTGTAACGATAGACCCAGTACTACCGGTAGGCCCAGTACTTCCGGTAGGCCCAGTACTTCCAGTAGGCCCCGTAGGTCCAGTAAGCCTGTAAGGGAAAATAATGTCAAGGGCCATTGACATTATTTCTTTTTTTCTAATTTCATTATTATCTTGAATATAAATCACCTCATCTTTTTAAATAAGAATGTAATAGATTTAGTACTTTTTAAATAGAATGATTAATTTATTATATTAATTAAAGCGGTTATAGCAACGGTAAAATGTTTAATATATGTAATAATTCTTTGGGAAGAAAAAAGAGAATAGTTATAAAGTTATTCTTTAATGATAGGGTCATAATGATGTGTATGAATTAAAAAACATGTGGAATGAGGTATTAAATTGAAACGCAATGACAATTTATCATTGAATAAGGGGATGATAGGCCCAGAAAATATTGGACCTACATTTCCGATTCTTCCACCAATTTATATTCCAACAGGAGCAACAGGGCCGACTGGAATAACGGGGCCGACCGGAATAACAGGAGCA
>NZ_QPET01000047.1:0-10323 GCF_008368855.1 Bacillus sp. TE8-1
TTTTTAATTACATACTTAATTTATTTTTTAATGTCCAATATTTTTCTCCATTAGCTTCAAAAGAGAATTCTACCCATCCATTCGGATCTTCACGATAAATAAAGATGGTTGTTCCAGGAGTTACTGTACCAACTTTATTCTCCTCGACAGCTACATCTGGTCTACTTTTAATTTTTAAATTAAATGGATAAGGTACCTGATAGTAAGTAGCTGATGATACAACATTTGAGCTTGAACCGTCTGCATACATTTTATATGGAATTTCATTAGATAACGCGTCGACATCTAATGTTTCAGGATTCTTTGGTAATTTTTTTGCATATGTATAGTCTTCTACACGAAACGGTTTAATACGTTCCATAATACCCGCAATTTTCTTAGCCCAGCCTTTATCTGATGCATATTTCACGTTCATGCCAGTTAATGTTGGCCCGTTATAATACATACCGCTTTCTTCCAAATATCTTTCTCGTACATAATTAGCATTATAAGCAATGCTATCGCCGTAGCTTGGTAAATATTTCGCATATTTAAAAGGATCTCCATCATATGCACGTAGACCGAATAGATTATGTTTTTGATATGCGATTTCTGATTTTCCGTATCCAGATTCTAAAATCGCATGCGCTGCTAAATAATGAGCACTCACGCCATATTGATTTTGCGCATTGATAAAATCTTGCCCATGGCCAACTAACGGACTATCCGAATGATATTTCGCAATAAAGCTATCAATCTCTTGAGCTGTAATTTTCGAAGCCACTGTTAAATTTAAATCTTCATATGAGGTAGCAGTAATAATCTCTTTTTCATCGTTTAAATTTTGTTGTAACATATCTGTTTTTGCAGTAAGTTGAGCAGCTTCAGCACGTGTTATAAATCTATTTGGTTGCCAACCGTTCTCGGTACCATTAGAAATTTTTAAATCTATTAAAATATTGGCATGTTTTTCTCCCCAATGCCCTTTTAAATCTTCAAATCTAACCTGCTCGTTATGATTTGCTGTGCTTTGTAGTTTATATGCATTTACTAGCATCGTAGCCATAGCAGCGCGAGTTACTTTTCCGGATGGATTGAAAATTCCATTACCTTCACCTTTAACAATCCCAGCTTTTTCAGCAGCAGCAATATAAGGAGTAGCCCAGTGGTTTTGTGAATCTGTAAAAGATAGTTTTGCATTAGGATCAATTTGTATACCTAAAACTTTTGTCATAATTTTTGTAGCCGAAGCTCTGTCTAATGAGTCATTTGAACCAAAAGTTCCATCTGGATAACCATTTAATACCTGTTTATCTACTAAATAATTAACGGATTTATCAGCCCATGTAGGAACATCAGGGAATTTATGAGTATCTGCTAAAATATTAGAAGAATAGGATAATATAGCTCCTGCAAGGATACCTGTTGCAATTAATTTGTGCTTCATTAAAATAAACACCTCTACCATTGTATTTATCAAATTGAGATTTTCTATTTTTATATTTACATGTTTGTAATAAGAATGAAATCGTATTATCACGTATTCAATTTGATGTAACGAGTATAGTTACTTATATACATAAGTGTCAATAAATGTCTTTTACAAAAATGGATAATATTCACATAGATTTGAATTTCCCTGATCTTATAATTGACTTATGCATATGGTAAGTTTAATAGTTATATTTCTTTTCGATAGTGTAAGTTTCTTGAATTTAATGCTTTATTTTTTAATCTATTAGATATAGGGGCATTTTATTAGATTATTTAGGCACCCTCTTCCGAATCCCACACTTCAATAAATTCAAAACCTTTTAATTCACTTTGTTCAATAAGAGCCTTCAACTCGTCTGAAATAAAGACAACCGTCGGATGAATTTTTCCATTTATGTAGACTTTAAAAATCATTTCATTTTGAACTATATTAAAATCAAATGCGAACTTTTCACAGCCTACTATACGGCCTGTAATTAGTTTTTTAAAGATTGCTTTATCTCCATCAATTGCATCTAGTACATTCAACACGTGAATCAAGTAATATACCTCACTAGTTGAATTGCGTAAGAGTGGTAAAAATTCAACATTATCGCCTATTAAAGGTTCAAGTACTTGCTTGGCTTTTTCACTAATCATTGGTGCACCAGTTCCTCCCCAAAATTTAGGGAAATCACTATGATTATCTCCTTCAATACACTATACATATTTTTTTCCCCATGAATTTGTTAAATAAGTTATCAAATTTATTTTTCCATCAATATATTTTTTGTGGTCTTCTTCAAAATTTAATAACTGGAAAGACTCATAGTTATCTAATACACTCTTTAATGCCCATATTTTCATGCTTATTCCCCTTAACTATTCTTTTATCTTCTAAAGTAACTAAATTATTACGTAGCAAAAAATCGTTTACTACTATTTACTTTGTGATTCTAAAATTTATCTTGAATATAAATTACTATACTTATTCATAATAAAAAGCTTATACAAGTGCATAAGCTTTTTATTTTTTACTCTCTTAGATATGGGTTCATATTACTAATCTAATTAGATTTCTTTACGCACCCTCTTCTGAATCCCACACTTCAGTAAATTCAAAACCTTTTAATTCACTGTCTAAAATTGCATTTTTGAATTGATCTGATACTAAAAGATAGTTAGGGTGTACCTTCCCATTTATATTCAATTTAAAAATCGGTTCGTGCTGGACAACATAAGGAATAAATACAAATTTTTTACATCCTATTATTAAACCTGAACTTAACTTATCAAAGATTGTTTTATTAGTATCAAGTGCTTCCAACACCCTTAAAACATGTATAGCATAGTATTTTTTGTTTGTTTGTTTATGAATTAATGGTAAAAATTCAATATTATCTCCTACTATAGGTTCTAAAACATTCTTGGCTTTTTCACTAATTATTTGTACACCAGACTTTCCCCAAAAAATAGGAGAATCGCTTGATTTCCCTTCATCTGTTACCTCAATAAACTTAGGCGTCCATGAATCTGACAAACTTACCATAGAATTAAAACTAGTTTTAAAATATTTTTTATCCTCTTCATAGTTCAATAATTGAAAGGTTTCATAATCATCAGTCGAGCTTTTTAATTGCCAAATCTTCATATATATTCTCCTTTATTATTGCCATTTATATAGTTATTTCTTGGGTTCATTTAATCGCAAATTACCCTCTAATAAATCTCTTCTTATCCCATGTAACACTTCAGCTATATCAGCTTGAGTACCACCCATTTCTATAACAGAATTCAATCTTTCTGTTACTTCTCTTATATACTCTTTTGAGTGGCTACCTATATGTAAAACTTCAGTAGTTACATAATCATTTATTTTATATGGTAAAAACACCCCATTGACCGCAGCATCATAACTTATCCCTATCTCTTGTAATAATTCCTGAGCTTCCACAGCCCTACTATCATTCCAAGGTACTATGTGATGTGCCGCATTAGGGTATGGAGGTGTGTCAACTCCTGCATCTTTAAGTTCTGCACGTAATTTTTGAGATGCTGTATAAGAATCAGGATATTCGTTTTTCACCTCTACTCTATCAAGAACCTTATCTGCATATTCCTGAATTACTTCTTGAACATCTTTAACTTTACTTCTTCCACTAGTTTTGGAAAACATAAATGTTTCACGAGCTTTGCGTAAAACTTTAAATGTTTTTATTTGATTGCTTCCAAATCCACTTGCACCTGCAAATGCCAACCGATCCGTCAGTGGCAATTTATTTACGAAAGAAGACATTCCCGTAGAGAATTTTGCTCCTTTTGCTAATGTAGTGACTTTACTTATCCCCTTATCACCAATAAGTCCAAGTCCAATTTGTGTAAAAGCATAACTTCCCCACTTAGCACGACTTTCAGCGTCTCCATTTATTACATCATTAATAAACGAATCTGATAATGTGTTCCACATAGCAGGTAAGGTTTCATTTAAATGAGTAAAAGCGTACCCCATGTTCTCCCATGTTTCCCATTTACCAAGTGCCACAACACCATCTATTGTATCTTCAACTGCTTGACCTGTACCTTCTAAAATACCATCTATAATTTTTTCAGAAGTAGATTTTTCAGGAGGTTTCTTGCACACCGCTCCCTCTTCCATTGATCCTTCCTTTAAAAGATTATCAACTTGACGTTTTCTTTCATCAGCAATTTCTTGGATCGAAATGGTCCAATCCATATTTAATCCTTGTGTACTAAACGTACCACTTACAGGACTAAATCCTTTCCCGCTTTGGACTTCAGCAAGGCCGGCAGTAAGGCTAGCCACGAGTTGAAGAGCTGTGTTGTAGTTATTACTGGATGTATAGTTAAATTCATATAGATGCTCTAATTTTTCTTGCAGTTTTTTTCTCATCTCCACTAAAACAATAACCATGGCATCTATTCCAGGCAACACTGTAGCAATACTGATCGATTCTATACTTGAGATCATTCGATTAATTTCTTGAATTTGCTCTCTTATTTCTTGTTCGATGACATCTGTGGAAGCAACTTGTGATTGAAAATCGCTTGGAAACGCATCATTTTGATGAATTAATTCCTCACATAAATAAATGATCCCTTGTGCTAAAGGACGAAAAGTTTGGATAAAAAATATTTTTGCACTACTATATGTTTGTCCTTGCAAAACCGTATCAGTTGCAAAGGTATCAATTGATTGGATTGCTTGCTCCATAGCTTGGATAGTAGCGACACATACAGCATTCATGCTTTGGGTCTGATTTTGTACTTCCCCTAAATACATATTTAAACTCATGCTTTGTCCTCCCTTTTTAATCGCTGTTGCCGATAGGTAAGGTCGGTTTCTAAATCAATAAGATTGCGTCTTTCTTTAAGTAATGTTTCTTTTTGATTTTCCAATTCCAATGTTAATTTCCGCTCAATATGTTGCGACTCTTGAAGCTTATTCATAAAAAAATGAGAAACATCTTTATCACCATGCCATGTTTCTAAAATCCTATTAAATAAACGACTATTTCGATTTCTCAATTCGTGAAAGTCCATTTCTGCTTGTCTCTGGATTTGAATCTCTTTTTGATTTCGATCCTGTTTTTCAAATACTATCCGTAATTCATGATTAAATTCATTTATTTGTTTTTCCACATCTTGACTCATCTTATTCCCCCCTACCCTTCTCCCTTTACCGTAGGTTGCCATATTAGCGAAATGTCTTTTGTAGTTCGTTATCCATTCTTTCAAAATCCTTAGCTACTAAATGAATATTATCAATTGCTTGTTGAAAGGCCCCACAAAATTGTCTAGTTAAATCTAGCATTTGTTGATTCACTTCTTGCGCCTGAGCATTAACAGATAGTGTAGTACGGCTCGCCTTTGTTATAGAACGATTTGTCGCACCTTGAATTGTATCCGATGCATTTTTCATTTGTGTAGCAATTTGTGTAGCTGTTTGAAAATTACTTTGAAAGTTTCCCATCATTTAAACCCCTTCTAGTTCCAAAATCATCATGAAAATTATACCATGTAAGAATATTTCAATGTATCAAATATTTCTAGTAAGGAATTGATAGCTCTTAATGATAAGAATGAAGCTTTTCTTACCGAATTTCAATTAAGGATCTCTTCAACAGATGTAGTTGAAATAGAACTATTAGAACAAATACTGAAGTTACGAAGCAAGTTATGCCAGTAGCAGGTATGGGTGCAATGGGGAACAAATATTTTTATGGAGTTTGGTTTAGGATGGCTTGGAGATAAAGGAGCAGGCCAAATTGGAAAAGTAACTTCCCTTGGAGACTCTGTAAAGTTAACGAAATTTTCAGGTGATACACCTTATATTTCAAGCCACTTACCATTAAAAGATCGATTTGCTTTAGCTGGTGGAGATGGTTTGCGATCTAGATTTGACACACCAGACTTTAAACAAGCTGAAGAAAAACTCTCTACCTATCAATTTGCTAGTAGTGGAAGAATTAATAGTAGCAGAACTAATGATGGCAATGTTCCGTATAGTTTTGATTCATCACTTATGGAGCACCTTTTTCATGGGGAACTAAAACAAAAATGGTGAGGACTAAAAGCTGTTGGATATCACCATGAAAGTATGATGGGTGGAGGAGAAATAGTTAGAATTACCCATGCACCAAATTCTGCGGGAGTATATAGAGCAAAAGTAAAAGTAGACGGTGAAACAAAAAACGCGCTTTCTTCATTTTCCCCTAAGGATTGGGATAGAGTACAGGTACTTGATTCTATCAAAGAAGCATACGATAATAAGATTCAAGTCGATACAGTTAGATATGTAGGACAAACATCCCACGGATTTAAAGTAGAAATGATTATACAAAATAATGAGATAATAACAGCATATCCTGTTTATACTAGGAGGTAAAAAATGAAATATACATACGAATTTTATCGTGATGGACTTGGCGGATTAAGAATACGTTTGCCAAAAGAAATTTCTATAATTTCTCATTTCTTGGAAGATATTTTAGATGATGAAGCAGATGAGTATATACAAATTTTAGATAATGTAGTAGACCAAAAAGTTCCGCAATATGAAATAGAAGGGAACGTAGCAGCAGTCTACATTGAACCTAATTACACCAGTGCTATTAACTTATTTATGAGTGCTCCAAATAACCAATGTAAAATTGAGACCTCTGAATTTAGAAAACTACTTGTGTTGTGGCGAGATACAGTGGTAGCAGAAGGGAAAGATATAGAAGTATAAAAGAAAACTACCTTCTGTGATATTTAGATCATAGATGCTAAACTCAATAAAATCAAGGGTAGAAATATATTAAATATATTCCTACCTTTTTATTATGTGGCGAGACTCCACATTCATTAACTTAAAAATTTTTTAACACCCTACAATAGAAAACCAATAAAAAATACCAAGACCCCCTCCTCTCCAGGGCAGTCTTGGTATTTTTTACGTTCACATACAAATTATTATTTGTATTGTTGCATGTGTTCTTTGTTAAATCCTATACGTCTACCTTACCATTGATAAGCAATGACTAATATCTCTCCTTTAATCGTACTGATTATCTATACCATGTTTTAAAGGAACTATCTTGACTAAAATGATAAAACAAGAAATTGAAATAAGCACCTTTTTTATTTTGTAAACTGTAAAGCTTCCATTTTATATGAACCAGAGTTAAGTTTAAAGGAACTAAATCGTGCGTTTTCTCTTTATTCAACCATTTAACTTACTAACACTTTTCATAAGATATTTACACACTGCATTTAGGTAAAGAAATACAGAAATGTGTTTTTTTCTTTGTACTATCTAAATTTATGCTCCCTCCATGTTTTTCTACTATATGCTTAGCAATAGTTAATCCAAGACCTGATCCCCCATTATTTTCTCGAGAATCATCTACTCGAACAAATGCATCAAAAATACTTTGTTTCATATCCTCAGGTATTCCAATTCCATTATCTATGATGTTTATATAGACTTTGCTTTCATCCTCAATTAACGAAACAAACACGGTCGTACCTGCCGTATTATACTGTAGAGCATTAGATATTATGTTAGAGATAGCACGGGATAGTAACCTGTTGTTAATTGGAGCAATCACTTCTTTAAAGGGAATTTGATATTGAAGGATTAAGCGCTTCGCTTGAAATAAATCATAATATTCTACAAGCAATTCACGAATAAACTCAGATACATCAGTTGGATGTATTTCAAAAGGGTAATCAGAATGCTCTAATTTAGACAGTTCAAAAATATCTTCAGTTAATACCGCAATGATTCGAATCTTATTATATATTACATTCAAAGTTCTTTCTCTTTCACTTTTTTCAGTAATGATCCCTAGTTGTAATGCTTCAACATAACCTTGAACGGTTGTAATTGGTGTCCTTAAATCATGAGACAAATCTACAAGCATCTTCTGCTTGGTTTCTTCCAACCTCTTCTTCTCTTTCTCTATTTTATCGAGTTTTTCCGACATAACATTAAACGAATGTTGTATTTGCATTAACTCAAAATATGTTTCATAGTTTAACCTTTTGTCATATTTCCCACTAGCAATTTCCTCAAATCCAGTTGCTAGCTTATCCAATGGCCTAGTTATTTTCCTAGCAATTTGCCTACTAAATATATATACATTCATAGAGAAAAATATAAAAAATAAAACAATTGTAGAAAAAAATATCCTATAAAAAACATATACGTATTCCTCATTTTTATCAGAAAACGTATATTCATACTTTATTGCTTTTTTAGGAACCTTAACAAGGCAATATAATGTTTCACCTTTTTTCGTTACAAATGTTGCTACAGATGAATAATAAGGGAGCTTATCATTATCAAAAAATAAAGTAGCAAATTCTCTTTGTGAATATGATAAAAGCTGATCCTTCTTTTCCCCTTTGGTATAGATAACTTGTAAATTTTCATTAAGAATTTCTACCCAACCACCAAATGATTTTATTGATTCTGAATTAATAGTTTCAAAGTTTTCACGCACTACTTCACTTGCTTTTAAATTATTTAGCTTTCCTAGTTGCTTCTCTGTTTGGTACATCAAAAATATAAATAAAATTATTACCGTGAAACCTATTGCTAGTGCAAATATAACGTAATTTTTAATTAAGATATATAAAACTTTATTTTTCATAAAGTTCTTCCTTCCTAGCAAATCTATACCCAAGCCCCCGAATCGTTTTTATATAAACTGGATTCTTAGGAGAATCCTCTAATTTTTCTCGTAGTCTACTAATATGAACCATAATTGTATTATCATCTGCACAGTAATAATCAGACCATACACTTTCAAAAATTTGTTTTTTAGTAAATATTCTCCCTGGATCCCCCATAAAAAGTGTTAAGATTTTATATTCCGTAGCACTGAGAGTAATGGTTTCGCTTGATTTATAGAGTGTACAAGAATGATGATCTAATACTAAATCACCCATATGAATTTGCTTCTCCTTACCTTCTACAGCCTTATCATTAAATTCATAGGACCTTCTAAGATGAGCTTGAACTCTAGCTATAATTTCTAAAGCACTAAATGGCTTTGTAATGAAGTCATCTGCTCCAATCCCTAAACCTATAATTTTATCTACTTCTTGAGATTTAGCTGACAATATAAGTATTGGGAATTGTAACGTCTCACGAATCTTTTTAATTAATTGATAACCATCCATTTTAGGCATCATAATATCAACAATAGCTAAATCGATATGATTTTCTTCTAGACACTTTAAAGCACCTTCACCATTTGAAGCCTCTACAACAAAAAAATTCTCCATTTCTAAAAAAAGCTTTAAAAGATCAACAATATCTTTGTCATCATCAACAATTAATATATTTTTTTTCATACTCTCCCTCGCATCAGTCAGAATTTTCAAAAATACATTTAAGGTTATTGTAAGGTAAATGAAAGTGACATGAAAGACTAACCGTTTAATATACAGGTATGAATTAAAAAAGGAGGTATTATCACATAAAAAAATTTGTTGGAATTGCGTTAGCAGCTACCATTGGAATTGGAGGTTTAGGAACTTTTGCTACTACTAAAACTTACGCTGCAGTAAACAATCCAGAATCAACAAAATTGGTTTATCAAGTATCTGATGTGCAAGGTGAATTTATGCACATTAAAGTGGGGAAACCTTGGTCAATGACGCCAAGCGGAAATCAATACAAATATGTCTTATTTAGTAAAAATAAAATTTATGTCAACCCTAAAACTGGTGTTGTAACAGCATATGAAGAAGGAGCAGCTGAAGGCAGAGTACTCGATAAAAATGGAAATGTAATTGCTATTTGGTATATTACAGCTTTTAAATGATGAAAGGAAACTTTCACAAAATTAAAAAGGCGTTTTTAAGAGTAGTTAACAATTTAATATGTTAGTTTTTTGTTTTATTTATAGAAAAAACAAGTTAATTTAAAAATTTTTTTAAATCAAAGGAGATGTAAATATGTTCAAAAAAATAGTAGTCGGTGTATTAACCACAGGCATTTTATTCTCTGGATCAGTTGGAGTATTTGCAGCAGATAATAGCCAACAATTACCCACAAGTAAATTAGCTAAAAAAGAAGCATGTCCAAATAATACCGTTTGTTATCGAATAAAGGAATTTCAGTATTATAATTTACCTGTAAAATATAATAAAAATACAGGTAGTAACGAATATTACTATAAATTATCTGGTGAAACCGGACATTGGGAAGTTGATTCTCATAAAGGGAGATTAACTAATTTAAGTGCTGGAAAAATAAAAGTTAAAGTGTATGAAGGCGGTGTATTATTAAAAGAGTTTATGGTAATAGCTGATAGCTATAATTAATTTAAAAGGAATAATATAACTAGATGGAAC
>NZ_QPET01000048.1:0-1009 GCF_008368855.1 Bacillus sp. TE8-1
ATTATATTTTTGTGTTTTTCTCAGTTCCCTAGCCGAGAATACATCATCACTTCTGAAAGAACCCGTACTCCAACGGGTTCTTTTTTATTCCTCTTCTTGTAAATCCGATTATTTGAATATAAAATTGTAAATAAGCTCTAAAATTTTGAATCGAGGTGAACATCATGAAAAGTTTTGGTATGTTAGTACTCTCTACTGTCTTTTCAGTGCTCCTAGTATATTATAATGTCATCTCCTTTTATAATAAGTTTTCATCAGGAAATACATATTATTGGTTAAACGGTATCCTAGCTGTTGGATTCCTTATATCCTTAATTATCAACATAAAAGATATCATCAAGAAAAACTACAGGACCTCATAATAATAGGAGTTGATACATATGTGGAAAAAGATTAATAATTATAAGTTTCATCTAAAAGATTTGAAATTTATGACTTGGCTATTTCCAATTGTCGGTTTGTTATATGCCTATGAATTCTTTTCTGGGCTAATGTACCACCAGGAGGTTCGTTGGCTTAAGTTAATATGCATGGCGATAATAATTATAGGATTTATGGATATTAGAAAAAGCTTAAAAACAAAGATTATAAAGCGGCTTAAATCACCAAATACTCTTGAACTCATTTTCGAATTATTGTATTATATTTTCGGGTCTTACTTCATAAATCATTATCAAGAGAATCTGCAGGTTTGCAGGTTCTTTTTTGCAAAATTGATGCACCTTTTCGTTCGTTGTGTTCGTTTGTTTTGGTAGATGTTCAATCAAATTGAAACTGTATCCTTTGGTTTAATAAGTCCTAATAAAAACATAATAAAAAAAGAGTGCGATTAAGACATGCACTCTTTCAAAAGACTTTACCAATCTCGACGATCATCATGTTCATGATCGCGATCGCGTTCATGATTACGTCTACGACGACACTCATCACAATCGCAGTCATGTCTACAATGACAGTCGTTAAAATCATTTCTTCTTCGTCTACGGCCGCATCCGCAAAATACTAAATC
>NZ_QPET01000049.1:0-69348 GCF_008368855.1 Bacillus sp. TE8-1
TTAGTTGTAAAATAATGTTTGTTGATGAATTTTATAAAAAGTATGTTAGATGAAATTCATCTGTAGGGATGACATATAAATATTTTCTTAATGGGTATAAAATTGTGTGACGTTTTGAAAATATATTAGGAGTACATAGTAGATTCATATTTTTAAAAATTAATGTGACAATAAAGGGAGGTTGAGATACATACACGGTGGGAGTGTGTATGTATTTATTATAATAATGAATAAGACAATCAAACAACAAGTAATCGCACTATCAACAAGTCTAGTGATTTTAGGGAGCGCACCTTTATCAGCATCAGCAGAAGAGATCAACAAATCTCAAACTGATCAACTTAATATTGCCCAAGGAGAACACGGAACGAGCGGATTAAATTATTCTAATTTCAAGTTGGAAGTTCCTGATCATGTACAAATTAACGAAGCAGAAGTATCTGAAAATGAAAAAATGCTTTTAGAAGAATATAAGCATAAACATGATGAAACAGAAGAATTAAACAAAATGCAAGATGCTAAGAAGGGACAAGTAGCAGAAAAGGAAGCTATTTCAAACATTGAAAAGGCATTTGAATCTGTAGATGGTCGAAATGATGGATCTGATCGTCAAATGAAACCTGTTGCAAAGCCAAGAGGTATTCAATATAGTGCACAGAGTACGAAGAAATATGGAACACTTGCAGGAGTTCCATTTGTGGAGTGGATTGTTCCAGCAGGAAATCCTGATATTCGTCCTGCAAATCCGATGAAAGCACGTTACATTACAATCCATGAGACCGCAAATACAGCTGCTGGTGCTAATGCTGAAAATCATGCGAAATATTTATACAAGCAAGCAACTGAAGGCACTTTCCGAACAGCTTCATGGCATTTTACTGTAGATGATAAACAAATTTATCAACACTTACCAACAAACGAAAATGGTTGGCATGCAGGAGATGGAGATGGTTCAGGAAACAGGGAGTCTATCGGTATCGAGATTGCGGTTAACCAAGACGGTGATTACAATAAAGCGTTAGAAAATGCAAAACGACTTGCAGGTTATTTAATGAACAAAGAAGGAATTGGTGCAGATCATATTTACAAGCATCAACAATGGAGCGGGAAAAAATGTCCTGACATTTTAATTTCACGTGGTAATTGGGCTGGTTTCGTACAAGGAATTCAGTGGTATGCAAATATAAATGCGCAGATTGATACGCCTTTACAAGATAAAAATGACTCATTTAATCCAAATGAAAATAATCCAGCTGAACCTAGCATGGAACTAGTGGTAAATGGTAGTGGCATCAATGTACGTAGTGATGCGGGTATTGAACATCGTGTTGTACGTAAAGCTTCAAACGGAGATCGTTACAAAGTATTAGCCGTTAAAAATGGTTGGTATAAAGTAGGTAATGGAGAATGGATTTTCTATGACCCAAGCTGGATTAAAATTAACTACAATGTACCAAAGGAAGAAGTACAAAAACCAAAAGATGATATTACAGGTGGCTGGTTTGAAGGGCATATTCGTAAATTAAACAGTCTAGGTATTATGCAAGGCGAAGGTAATGGTGTATTTGCGCCATATCGAAATGTAACGAGAGCGGAGTTTGCGAAATTAATCTCGAATGCTCTTAAACTACCAGAGGGAAATAAGTCATTTGTAGATATTAATGAGGCACATCCATCACTTCATGACGGTATTAAACGTTGTGCAAGTGCAGGAATTATTAATGGTCGTGGTGAAGGGATTTTTGATCCTAACTCACCAATTACTCGTGAAGAAGTATCTATTATGATTGACAAAGCATTACGATATAAAGGAATTACAGGTGAGTTAGTAGCATTACCATTTACAGATAAGCATTTAATAACATACAAAGAATCGGTTCAACGATTATACAGTCTAAAGGTAGTTAATGGTATTGGAAATAATGAGTTTGATCCTCGAGGCACAGCAACTCGTGGTCAGGCGGCTGCCTTTATTGTGAAGATGTTAGATTCAATGCAAAAATAAAAGGAAACTTTAATCAGTGAGGGCCACTCGCATTGCAATCAAGCAGTTTATTCACCAAATTTTGAAATGAGAGTTTTACTGCCCACAAATAGCAGAAGAAATTGTATGTAGAAGCTGACATTGGTAGAAGTAAAAAAATAAGAAGAATTTGAAAGGAGCTATCCAAAATAATAATTTGGAATAGCTCCTATTTAGTAGGAAGAACAAATTGTATTTGATAGATTGTAATGTAGAATGCCCTTCCAAGCCCCTTATAAGCACCTACCAAGTAATAAATCACTAAGAAAAAACAAAAACAAAAACAACTACAAGAACAAAACAAGCGCGAAAAAATGAAACTGGCGTTGTAGTAGTAAAAAAATTGTAATTCGAATGCCAAAACCATTCTCGCATGCCTATCTTTATAATGAAGGATTAAAATTTTCCTATTTACTAGCAAAGAGTGGAGGGAAACATATGGCGGTATACCGTAATGTGCAGGTGAACTTTTGGCAAGATGAATTCATATTAGATTTAACGCCAGAGGAGCGTTATTTTTACATATATTTGTTAACTGGTACGAAAACGAAGCAATGTGGTATTTATATATTACCGAAGCGTGTGGCAGAGCTTGAAACAGGTTATAGTATGGAGACTGTTGAGAAGTTGCTAAACAGGTTTGTTGAGTATGGAAAGATTCTATATGATACGGAAACGAAAGAGGTATTCATAATAAACTGGTTACACTATAACCCTATTTCAAATACGAATGTGGAGAAGTGCGTATTACGTGAGTTAAAGACTATAAAAAGTAATGAGTTCATACATATATTTTTACGTAAATGCCTTGAAGAAGAATACAAGATTCCATTATTATTGCAGCATTTTGGTATGCCAAAAGAAGAGGATAATAGTAGTTCACAAGTAGTTATTGAAGAGAAAGAAGAAGCGGAAGAGATAGAGGTGGAAACCATAGAAGAGGACGTTCCAAATAGTGAAGTTTATAAGTTTTATGAACAAAATATTAGTAGATTATCCCCATATATTGTGAAGGAATTGAAGAATTGGATACAAAGACTTTCTGGAGAGAAAGTGTTAGAGGCACTTAAAATTGCGTTTGAAAATAATAAGAAAACGTTAGCTTATGTGAAGGGGATTTTGAGGAATTGGTGTAGCAAAAAGTTAAAGGATTTTAGTGGGGAGAAGTCTGTAATGGGAAGTTTAGAGAGAAGGAAATGTATGTTGAGTAGTGTATTTTAATTTACATTAATTTAATATAGAATGTACGTTCGTTTTTGTTGGTTTTATGCTATACTACCATTAAATAAGGGTATTTTTATAATAGATAAAAAGATGCGGGGGGTACAAAGTTTGACTACTAGTACATCTGAGTTGTTTCAATATATTAATATGACAGAAGAACAGAAACAATTATCACAACGATATTTACAGACAAAAGAAGAAGAGATTTTAAAAAATATTCAACTAACGACAATTCGTGATCAAAAAAGAAGTGATTTTGCGGAGCGATTTATAAACGATTTTAGGAAAGTGCATAAACAAGATCCGGATTTTTTTCGATTATTTTACCATATACTCGAGGAGCAATTATTAAATGTTCTTGTAGTCCGTTTTGCGCATGTCAGTTTTTCTAAAATGAAGATTTATTTAGAAAAAAGTGCACTTCCTTTGGACAAACTTGTAGCAATCGCATGTAAATATTTATCCAGTATTTCAAGTTATGTAAATGAAGCAGATGTTTTTCTTAGAGATTTAACAAAAGAGAGTCCGAACTATATAGAGGGACAATTACATACTTTACCAACTAAGCAACAATTAACATTACTTCTCATAATGTTTGATGTAGATTATGAAAAGTTTCGTACATATAGTTCTTTATTGAATGAAAGGTTAGAAGAACATACAGAATTTATATTAAAACTGCTAGGGGAAAAGGAAAAGGTTGAAGCAGTTAAACGGTATTTAAAAGGTGAAGATGATAGTGAAGTATTTATAGGTGGGAATTTACCGGAACATATTTGGCGGCTATTATTTTGTGTTCATAAATATTCGAATGTTGCGAGGCGATATATTGAAATATTGGCGAAGAAAAATGTTTGGGGTTTTATAAACTATGCAACACGTTATATGTGTCACACTCTCGGTCAGTCTCAAAACTACAAAAAAACTGGTAGTGTAAATAGAGAAACATATGAAGAAATTCAAAGTTTTTGTACACAGTTTTGGATTTCTAAGGAAAGATTTTTTGCGCATCGTCTAAGACAACATGATTTAAATAGTGAGGATTTTTGTAAGACGTATGAATATGAATTGCTATGCTTTATGTTGGAGGAAGATCCTGAATGTATTCAACATACTTTGCAATATGTAAGTAAAATGAATTATCTCATCATCGCACGAACGTTAGCTGAAAAAGGATATGAGCTAGATATAGGGAAAATGCGAGAAGAATTTTTTGTTGCTGCTTTGCAAATTAAATTGTCTACAGTGCGGGATACATATCGTGATTATTTACTAGGGAAATTGTCACTTGAGGATATGGAGCAAATACTTAAAAATCCGAAATATAGAAGTATGTATTGGGGTATGCCGGTGTTAGAGGTTGCGCTTCTTTGGGATATAGATGATGTAGCGAAGAGGGAAGCTGTACTTACACTACAGTTTGGAGATGATGATAGTGTTAATTTATACGAACTTCTTTACGAATGTTCTGTCAGAGGAGTAGAACCGAAACAAGTATTAGAAGATCTGCTTTCGTATGGGTTAAGTAAGGAAAAGCTTATCGCTTATGCAGTTGAAGAAGCTGCATGCTACAGTGAAGAGAGAAATAAGGCGAAGGAAGCGCTTGTTTGTGTAATTGTAAAAGAACAAGCAAATATAATTGAACGGTTTGATGAGTATTCTGCTGTGGCCAAAGCATATATTTTTGAAGAGTTAGCAAAGGATAACATGATTAAAATGCGTCCAATTTTAATTAAAAGCTTAGGAGATTCATCTAAAAAAATGCGTGAGTCTGTAGTTAAACTGCTTTCAAAAGATGTAGAAGCTGCAGCAGATGTAGCAGTTGAACTTCATAATAAAAAGAAAATTGTTCGTGAAAATGTGATAAAAATACTTATAGAGTATAAGATTGAAAAATATACGAAACTTGTACAGGAAGCTTTGCAAGAAAGTAAAAATGAATCTTTCGCAAGAAAATTCTCATTTTTATTCCAAACGGAGGAAGAAAAAATAGAAGAACTATGTGCACGTATTTTAACTGAACAAACAAGAAATTCACTTCTGCAATTGATTGGAGATGAGCCACAAATCCGTTTACGTGACTCTGGTGAAATTGCTGATGCTGCAATTCCGTTAGCCTATTTACAACAGTATATTTCAGATGCTGTTATTGAGAAGAAAGAAACGGCAGAAGTAATTGGTAGAGCTTTAAATGAAGAGGACTTAAAAGAATGTGTGCAAACAATATATCAAATATGGATTTCTCAAGACGCAGATGTGAAGAAGCGTGGAATTCTTTCGTTATACGGAATGTATAGTGACGACAAAATGATCGACATACTTATAAAGCAAATTGATGAATGGGTGCTTCAAATGAGAGGAAAGATAGCAGCGGATGCCGTTCGTGCTTTAGGTTTGTCTTCATCTAAGCTTGCACTTATGTCTATTCATGCAATAGCATTTAAATATAAACATAAGCAAGTACGTAATGCAGCAAAAGAAGCGCTAAGTCTTGCTGCGAAAACACGTGGTATAACAGAGGAAGAGCTGGAAGATCAATTGGTGCCGGACCTCGGCTTTACTATACAGGGTGAAAAGATAATTGATTTCGGGAATCGAAGTTTTACTGCCATTTTAACTACAGAGTCAAAAATTGAATTAGAGACAGAAGAAGGAAAACGTATGAAGTCACTTCCAAAGCCGAATGCAAAAGATGATGTAGAAAAGGCTGAAGAGGCTAAAAAAGAATTAGCCTCTTTAAAGAAGGAACTCCGAACTACTCTTTCCATGCAAAAACAACGATTAGAAGTGGCACTTTCGTTAAAGCGTTATTGGTCACATAATGCATGGAAGTCTGTATTTATGGATAATCCAATTATGAAGCAATTTTCTATTTCACTCATTTGGGGTGAGTATAAGGAAGGGAAGTTGCTGAAGGCATTCCGTTATGCAGAAGGTGGCGTGTTCTGTACAATTGACGGGAAGAGTTATGAACTTTCATCTGGCACTGTTATTGGTTTCGTTCATCCGTTAGAATTGTCTGGGGCGGAGAAGGAATTATGGAAAGAGCAATTAGAAAGTGCGGGAATTGTTCAGCCGTTCCTACAAATTGAGCGTCCAGTGTTTGTAGTAGAAAAGAATGATGAGAGTGCTATTGAGAGATTTGGCGGTATTTTACTAAATGGTCGTTCGTTATTCGGTAAGATGACAAAGCTTGGATGGATCCGTGGGTCTGTTCAAGATGGCGGTGTGTATTATACATTTTACAAAGAAGATACTCGTACCGGATTAGGCGTGCAATTGTCATTTAGCGGAGCGCCCATTGGTTATGAAGATGAAGAAGATGTATGTGTATTTGACATTCAATTTTATAAAGCAGGTACAGTGAATCGTGGTTCATATGAATACGATGAGATTGATGATGAAAGACGCATTGTACCAAAAGAAGTAGATAAACGCTTCTTTAGTGAAATGTTATATGATGTCCAAGTAGCGACAGATTCAAATCTTGGGCATAATGAAAGTTGGCGTAGCGAACGATAAGAAAAACCCCCTTCATTGGTAGGAAAATGAAGGGGGTTTTTCAATGTCTTTAAAAGGTTCTTTCTCAAAAAGAAGCGAATAGTGTGAGAAAGGGGTGGTTATATGGAAGTCGTTATAAAGAAGAAACGAAAAAGGGGAAAAAGAATTTTTATTTGGGCTAGTAGTATCGTTCTTTTGTTAGTTATTTCCGCTGCGATTTTTTTGAACATATATACGCTGAAATCTATGCCAAAGATAGATGGAACGATAAAGCTAGAGGATTTACAACAAGCTGTTACGGTGAAGCGTGATAGTAAAGGTGTACCGCATATTAAATCGGAAAATGCACATGATTTATATTTTTCACAAGGATATGTGCAAGCGCAAGATCGTTTGTTTCAAATGGATTTAAGTAGAAGACAAGCGTCTGGTATGTTAAGTGAAGTTGTTGGGGAAGCAGCTGTTGATCGAGATAAATTGTTTCGAACACTCGGTTTACGGCGAGCTGCCGAAGCTTCAGTTAGTCAATATGATGGAGAAGCGAAATATGCCCTGCAGTCATTTGCTGATGGGGTGAACGCTTTTATACGTGAGGCGAAAGAGGAAAAGAAATTACCAGTTGAGTTTACTATATTAGGTTATGAACCTGCTGAGTGGTCAATTGTTGATACTTTAACGATCGGGAAGTATATGGCGTTTGACTTAGGAGGACATTGGCACGGACAGGCATTTCGATATTGGGCGCTGAAAAATCTTCCGAAAGAGCAAGCGAATGAGCTATTTCCTGCATATCCGAAAGATGCTCCTAGATTGCTAGCTGAACTGAAAAATACAAATGTGGACGTAGCACAAAGTTTTTCAAAAACGATAATTCCGCCGGAGTTTAACGGTAGTAATAACTGGGTTGTGAGCGGTGAGAAGAGTGCGTCAGGTAAGCCAATTTTAGCAGATGATCCTCATTTATCTCTTGCGACCCCTTCTATTTGGTATCAAACGAGACTTGAAATGAAAGGTTTAAATGTGAGTGGCGTTATTTTCGCTGGAGTACCAGGTGTTATATTAGGACACAATGACAAAATAGCGTGGGGTGTTACGAATACAGGGCCTGATGTGCAAGATTTATATATTGAGAAGAGAAATCCTAATAATGAAAATGAATTTCTGTATAACGATAAATGGGAAAAAGCTACCGTTGTAGACGAGTCTATTAAAGTAAAAGGCGGGGAGACAATTCCTTATAACGTTACGATTACGAGGCATGGACCAGTAATTTCAGAGTTTGCGGATAAGGGGAAGGAGAAAACGAAAACAGTATTCTCTTTAAAGTGGACAGCTTTAGAACCGTCAGCTGAGTTAAAAGCTGTATTAAATATGAACAAAGCAAAAGACTGGAATGAGTTTGAAACCGCTCTTCAAGATTTTCATACACCAACCCAAAACTTTGTGTTTGCATCAAACGACGGCACAATTGCTTATAAAGCGAATGGAAATATACCAGTGCGTAAAAAAGGTGATGGTAGCTTACCTGTTCCAGGATGGACAGATGAATATGAATGGGAAGGGTATATCCCGTTTGATCAACTTCCAAAAGTAATTAATCCAAAACAAGGGTTTATTTCAACTGCGAATAATAAAATTGTTGATGATGATTATCCGTATCATATTAGCAATACGTGGGCGCAGCCATATAGGCAAATGCGTATTCAAGAATTTTTGCAAGAGAAGGAAAAGTATACGGTGAAAGATTTAGAAGAGTTACAGATGGATCAAAAGAATTTATATGGGAAAGAGTTTACTCCTATATTTTTAAAAGAGTTAAATAAAGCATCTTTAAATGAGGTAGAGAAAGAAGGCGTAGACCAATTAACAAAGTGGAATTTTTACGATAGTAAAGATGAAGCGGCACCATTAATATTCCATTTGTTAATGAAAGAGATTTCAAATACGTTATTTTCAAAAGAAATACCGAAAGATGTAATGGAGTTATTTGAAGGGAAGTCACAAGTTGTTGATGAATTGATTCGAAAAGAAGTAGCGGGAGAAAATAGCGTTTGGTTTACGAAGTACAGAGGTTTCACAAAAGTTGTGCATACATCGTACGAGAATGTAATGAAGAAATTGCAGAAGGAATATGGACCCGATATTGGAGAGTGGAGGTGGGGCGATTACCATCAACTCGCTTTTACACATCCAATTTCGAAATCATCGAGTATGTTAGCATTACTCGCTTTTAATCGTGAGAAACCAGTTCCGATTGGTGGGAGCCAAGTTACCGTGCAAGCAGCGAGTTACGGCGAAAACGGCATTGTAAATCACGGGGCGTCTTGGAGATTCATTATTGATACGAAAGATATGTCAAACGGTTATCATATCGTAGGGCCAGGACAGTCGGGCCATTTTAGAAGCGATTGGTATCATGATCAAATAGATGATTGGGTAAATGGCACGTATCATACGACTACATTGAATACGGAGGGGATAGAGGGGAAGGTGCTAAATTTAGAACCGAAGTGATAGGGTGTTTTTGTTTGTGGAGGGAACTAGTAATACTCTTTTTGATAATGAAAGCTTATCATTTAGGACATAACCCAGTTCTTAAATAATTTTAACAGCCAGCCTACTATCATTTAATTTGATAGTAGGCTGTTTCCATCTTCGAAATACGCTGTAGCAACTTCTTCAGGATTACGATTATTTCCACATGCTGTAAGTGCTGTAACTAATAAAGTCATTACAACTATTAACATGATCATTCCAGTTTTGAGGGGAATTAGTTAACAAAGACTAGGTATTATTTGCAACAGAACTGTTCCTCTATCCCCCTTGTTTCATCATTTTTCTAGGCCAGCCAACTTGACAAATGTTTTTTTATCAAACTACAATGAAAATCATTATCAATAATATAGGGAGGATACTTTGGTCAATAAATGAAAAACAATATATTTATAGGTTAATAACCAGATCTTGTTAAGTTGTATGTACTATTTTTAGTTTAGCGTTTCCCAGAATGTACACCAATTAATCTCGCGAATTACAAGAAAACTATTATTGAAATGAGGCGTGTATTGTGAAGTTAGACGTGAATGAGTTAGCAGAGTATCTTGCCAATACTCCTTTCCGAGTAGAAGGAGTATATCGTTATGCTAAAAATCCAGGTGTGCCTTTTGCTGAATCTACAGATTCTTTCCCAGGATTTGTATTTCCAATTACAGGGAAGACGCAATTTCAATTTAATGGTACGCCGTATACTCTTTCCCCAGGAAAAGTTATACATGGGGGTGCAAAAATGACATTAGCCCATAAAATGCTTGGTGAAATAAACTGGGAATATATTCTTGTTTTATATCGGATAAGCAATTCAGAACGAGAAGACTCTGGCTTTACTCATCAGCATTTTGAATTATTAACAGGACAATCTCCTCGTCTTGTCGAATTACTTATGCGTCTTTGGGATGTATATAATCAGCGTGGAGGCATTTCGATGTTTCAGACCGAAATGCTGTTTCGCGAAGCGTTGAATGAAGCTTTATTAAGTGTTTTCAATAGAGAAAGCAATTATGAGTCGCATACTTTATTCGAACGAATATCTAGTTACGTTCGTAAATACTATTATAAAGATATTACAATTCATACACTTACAGAACAAAATAATGTTAATCGAAATCGTCTTTCTTACGTGTTTAGAAAGCATGCAGGTATGGGGGCAGCAGAATATTTATTGAACTATCGTATAAAGATGGCTCAAAAAATGTTATGTACAAGTGATGTGCCTGTACAACAAATTGCGCAGGCTGTTGGAATCGCAGACCCTTTTTATTTTAGTAGAGTTTTCAAGAAGCGAGTTGGCATTTCGCCTACTAAATATCGCGAGAAGTTCATCAATAATCCATACTAATGTCAACAGGGGTCCATTCTTATTTGAAAATCACTGTTCTATACTTATGGAGAGTTAAAGGAAACATTGGATTGAAAGTACTTTCATTGAAATCACTCCTTTGTACTATCTGAATGAAAAGTTCTGGCCGGAGCATTTTCTTTTTAAGCGTAATAACGACTTTTTTACTTATATTACTGTAATATAGTGGAATTTGAAAGTGAGGAGGGATTATTATCCATTACCAACCTATTAAACTAAATGACGAGTTATCTAAAATTAACGATTATTGGTATCCACAAGTGATTGGTGAAATGAATGACGATCAAATTCAGCTTTTTAAAGCTAATGGAGATTTTATATGGCATGAGCATCCTAATACAGATAAGCTATTTATTGTGCTTGAAGGGGAGATGTTCATCGATTTTCGTGATGGACAGGTGAAAATTTCTAAAGGCGAGATGTTTATTGTCCCGAGAGGCGTTGAGCATAAACCTTTCACTGAAAAGGAATCCCATATCATGTTGGTAGAGCCTAAAAGGGAAATGGATTGATAATTGTAAAAAGATAAAAAAGGAGCGGAAATCCGTTCCTTTTTTATTTATCTTACTATTTTTAGGAGCTTAGTATGAGTAAGATGTGAATAAAGGATGAATAGCATTTTTATCAATAAAAATTTATTGGATTTTTTGTGGAATATATATGAAACGTTGTATAAAATAATCAAGAAAGCCAAAAATTATAGGGGGAAAGTTGTGAAGAAAAATAAGAGTTTAATAAGTTTTTTAGGAGTGTTTATTATGTTGTTTTCTTTTTGTTTTCAAGGAAATGTACAGGCAGATGTAAATACTGTTCAATCTGGAAAAATCAAATCAGGAAACGTAACAGTATGGGAAGTTGGAAATGTAGCGAAAGTATTAGCGGATGTGGAGCGCTTAAATTTAAATACAGTAAATGTACCGATTCAAGTAGATATCCCAAATGTGACTTCTACTAACATGGTAATTAATCAAGCGCAAAAGCAACAAGCTATTATTTTAATTCAAGAATTATTAAAGCGTAATATTCAAGTTATAGTGGAACCGTTCCCGTATATTCAGCAGGGGAATGTTGGAGAGACAGAATGGAACCCAAGTAACATTAATGATTTCTTCTGGAATTGGAAGACGGTTATTCTGCAAGATATTTTTAATTCCATTACAAGTAAATACAATGTGTATGGACTAAAGATTGCTTCTAATTTCGTGAATATGGAGTATGCAGAAGGATACTGGAGCGATACAATTGATTTTGTTCGTAATCAGTATAAAGGAAATGTTTTGTATCAAATGAACTGGTGGTTAACAGCAAGCTGGGACCCTTCTTATGAAGCGAAGTTTGAAGAGAAAATCAATCGCCCGTATTTAAAAAAGGTGGATATTGTTAGCATAGACAGTTGGTTTGAAGTTTCAGGAAAAAGAAATCCAACATATGAAGAAGTGAAGCAAAGTTTATTTGCGACAACAGTATATAATCGTGGGCAAAATGTTGTTCAGCAATTGGAACAATTACATAATGCAACAGGAAAGCCAGTTTACTTCGGTGGATTTAACGTTCCAGCACGTGAACTTGGATTACAAAATCCATGGAATCCAGATGTTTCAAATGTGTTTTCGAAAGATGTACAATTAAATGGATGGCGTGCTTACCGAGATGTATTAGAACCGAAACCATATTTTAAAGGTTTTTCAATTTGGTTTATTGGCTCTAATGATAGTACACATGCGTATCAAATACATAGTAAAGAAGCAGAGGCAGTTATTAGCGGGTGGTACCGAAAATAATTTTTATAAAATAGGTAAGTTTTAAAGTTTACTACATATATTTCTAGTGAAAGGCCTTTCACCATCTTATCACCTAGGGGGCAATCATAATGAAATTTTTGTCTTACCTTACAGTAATATTGGTGATTCTTGGCGGTTTGAATTGGTTATTGGTAGCGTTAGATTACAATGTAGTTGAGAAATGGTTTGGTTCTATGCCGGCGCTTGTGGACACTATTTATTGGCTCATTGGTCTTTCTGCTATTTATCAAATTTTTGATCGGTTCTTTACGAACGACTAGCTATTATTCTTTCATTATTAGAGTGTTAAGTACGATTATGTACTTAACACTTTTTTATATGTCCATAAAAAAGTCTGCACTTGCAAGCGATTCCATCGCGTCTTGCGCCCTAATAATAGAAAACAAATTGACCGTATATTATATTTTAGGTTATAATTCAGAAAGTTTAAAAATATCCAAATAAAAAATAGGGAGGTTATGAAGGTAATGGAGAGAGTCTATAATTTTTCAGCAGGACCATCAATACTCCCTTTGCCAGTTTTAGAGAAAGTGCAAAAGGAGCTTTTAAATTATAACGGGACAGGCATGTCAATTATGGAAATGAGTCATCGATCTTCTTATTTTCAAAGTATTATAGAGGAAGCGAGTAACTTACTTCGTGAATTAATGAGCATCCCTGATGAGTATGAAGTTTTATTTTTACAAGGCGGTGCGTCATTACAATTCTCTATGATACCACTGAACTTAATGAATACGTATAAAAAAGCTGGATACGTACTAACTGGCTCATGGTCTAAAAAGGCACTGCAAGAAGCCGAAAAAGTTGGGGAAGTACAAGTGATTGCTTCTTCCGAGCAAGAGAAGTTTACTACGATTCCTAAACTGGAAGGTTTACTAAGCGATGAAAAACTAGATTATGTACATATTACAACGAATAATACAATTGAAGGGACAAAATATGTGGACATTCCACATGTAGAAAGAGTGCCGCTCGTTGCGGATATGTCTTCAAATATTTTGTCAGAACAATATGATGTTTCGAAGTTTGGTCTTATATATGCGGGGGCGCAAAAGAATTTAGGACCTGCGGGCTTAACGATTGCGATTATAAAAAGAGATTTAATCGGGGGAGCAGATCGCTCTTGTCCGACAATGTTAAATTATGAAACTTACAGTAAAAATAACTCCTTATATAATACACCGCCATCCTTTAGTATTTACGTAACAAAACTTGTACTAGAGTGGTTGAAAGAGCAAGGCGGAGTATCTGCGATTGAAGAACAAAATAGAATGAAATCTTCACTTATTTATCATTTTTTAGATGAATCTAAATTGTTTACTTCACCAGTTGATCCTGCGTATCGATCACTTATGAACATTCCGTTTACAACACCGTCAGAAGAACTTAACAATGAGTTTTTACAAAAAGCGAAGGAACGCGGCCTTGTTACGTTAAAAGGACATCGATCAGTCGGTGGTATGCGCGCTAGTATTTACAATGCGATGCCAGTACAAGGCGTACAGCAATTAGTAAATTATATGAAGGCATTTGAGCTTGAGAATAGATAGGGAGATGGGGATATGTTTCGTGTTCAAACGTTAAATCAAATTGCAGAAAAAGGTTTGCAAGTTTTTACTGAAGAACGTTATGAAGTAGGAGATAGAATCAATCATCCAGATGGAATTTTGCTTCGTAGCTACTCTTTACATCAAGAAGAGTTTTCAAAAGACTTAAAGGCGATTGCAAGAGCTGGCGCTGGTGTAAATAATATTCCTGTCGAGCGATGTACAGAAAAAGGAATTGTAGTATTTAACACGCCGGGGGCAAATGCAAACGCTGTAAAGGAACTCATTATTGCCAGTCTTATTATGTCTTCACGTAACATTATTAATGGTGTAAGTTGGACGAAAAACTTAGAGGGTGAAGAAGTACCACAGCTTGTTGAATCAGGAAAAAAACAATTCGTTGGATCAGAAATTGCAGGGAAACGTCTAGGTGTTATCGGACTTGGCGCAATCGGTGCTTTAGTTGCGAACGATGCGTTAGCGTTAGGGATGGATGTTATCGGATATGATCCTTATATTTCAGTTGAAACAGCTTGGCGTCTTTCTACACATGTGCAAAGAGCATTTAGCCTTGATGAAATTTTTGCAACGTGTGATTATATTACACTGCATATTCCTCTTACGAATCAAACGAAGGGGATTATTGGGGAACACGCTGTAGAGAAGATGAAAAGAGGGATGCGTCTATTTAATTTCTCTAGAGGAGAACTTGTAGATGAAAAGGTTCTTCAAAAGGCATTAGAAGAAGATATTATTACACATTACGTAACGGACTTCCCAAATGAAAATGTAATAAAGATGAAAAATGTAACAGCGACGCCTCACCTTGGCGCATCTACGTCTGAATCAGAAGAAAATTGTGCAGTAATGGCAGCACGTCAATTACGTGAATATTTAGAGACAGGAAATATTCGTAATTCAGTAAACTATCCAAACGTAGAATTGCCGTATATCGGAAAGAAACGAATTACAATTATGCATCAAAACGTCCCGAATATGGTAGGGCAAATTACAGGATGCTTAGCGGAACATCATATTAATATTGCCGATATGATTAATCGTAGTAAACATTCTTGGGCATACACAATGATTGATATCGATAACGGAATTGATGATATAATAAAAGAGAATATTGTAGAAAATATAAGCAAAATTACAGGTGTTGTAGCCGTTCGAATGATTGTGTAAAGGAGAGAGGAATGTGGCAAAAATACGACCGTTTCGGGCCATTCGTCCAGTAGAGGAAAAAGCGGCACAAGTGGCAGCTTTACCGTATGACGTATTAAATAGTGAAGAGGCAAGGGAAGTTGTAAAAGGGAATCCATATTCTTTCTTGCATGTTGATAAAGCAGAAATTGATTTAGATCCTGAACTGTCACCGTATGATGATCGCGTGTATGAAAAAGCGGGTGACAATTTAAAGCAATTTATACGAGAAGAAGTGTTCATACAAGATGAAGAGCCAGCGCTATATATTTATGAACTGACGATGCAAGGAAGAACGCAGTCAGGTCTTGTTGTTTGTACATCTATTGATGAGTATGAAGATGATACAATTAAAAAACATGAAAGAACACGTCATGAAAAAGAACTAGATCGTATTCGCCACGTAGATGTGTGTGACGCCAATACAGGCCCAATCTTTTTAACGTACCGTACAAAAGATGAAGTAAAGCATTTAATTAGAAGCTGGAAAGAAGAACATGCGCCAATTTATACATTTACAGCAGAAGACGGTGTTAAGCATGTTGCGTGGAAGATTGCAGATGAAGATGTAATTACGACTTTAGTAAACGCATTTGAAGATATTCCTAATCTTTATATTGCAGATGGGCATCACCGTTCTGCATCAGCTGCAAAAGTAGGACTTATGCGAAGAGAACAATATCCAAATTACACAGGAGAAGAGGAATTTAATTTCTTCTTATCGGTTCTATTCCCTCATGATGAATTATCGATTTGGGACTATAACCGAGTTGTGAAAGATTTAAATGGCTTATCAGAGGAACAGTTTTTAAATCAAATTACGCAGTACTTTTATGTAGAAGAAGCACCTGTTTCTCCGTATAAACCAAATGAGCCAAAAACATTTGGTATGTATGTAAATGAGAAGTGGTATAAGCTTACTGTGAAAGAAGAAACATTTGATGCGAATGATCTTGTTAGAGGTTTAGATGTATCTATCCTGCAAGATCATTTATTAAGCCAAGTACTTGAAATACATGATCCGCGTTCTGATTCACGTATCGATTTTGTCGGAGGAATCCGCGGATTAGAAGAACTAGAACGCCTTGTGAACAGCGGCGAATACAAAGCAGCATTCGCATTATATCCGACATCTATGGAAGATTTATTAGCAATCGCAGATGCCGGAGAAGTCATGCCACCGAAATCAACGTGGTTTGAACCGAAACTGCGTAGTGGGTTGTTTGTCCATTCTTTAAAATAAATAGACTTCTTTAGTTAGAAAAACCGAAATGATTTTAGTTTCGGTTTTTCTTATTTTGGCTCAGTAAACGTTTAATGTTGATTTTAATGTTAAGATTGAAATATGTAACAACAGGTCGCTACAAAAAATGGAGGAAATACGATGAAAATGCAGCTGCAAAAAAGTTTTTATGTTGAATTGAAAAATGCAATTCGTTGTCATTATAACGAACTTTTAACAAGATGCGGTGTTGACACAATATACGGGTACTCCATATTAACAGACGATTGTGTCAATAGCATTGGACCAGTGGCAAATAAAGAAAGACTAATCAAAGTTAATAAATCGGACCCTTTATACAATTATTATAGATACGGAGCTGTTGAGTGGAGCGAATGGGACGATTTTGGAATGTTTGATGAAGTGAACAAAATTATTAAGAAATATCATAATATCGTCGAAGATGACTTTAACATACGAGTACATACACTGTTGAAAGAAACGTTAAATGTGTTAATGGAACTTGAATCAGAAGGGTTGTTTGGAGATAGAGATGATAATCGATTTATTGTCATTTGTGTAACTGATTCATCGAACGAAATCATGATTGAATCAGCTCGATTGCTTAATACATTAAAGACATACGAAGAATATGCTTCAGAATTTGCATAAGAATGGACATAAGTAAAACTGCGCTCTATAAGAGGCGATTTTCATTTAATAGAAAGTCACCAACTAATAGTAACCATTCGTTGTGACGTAACCATTGAACAATTAGAACCTGATGAAAAAACGTCCAAAGATAATTAAAATGTTTATATGTATGAATCAACTTGGAAAAGAAGTAATGCAGGGGAGCTTTTCAGGCATTATTCTTTGATTGGTAGGAAAAGTAATGAATAAGTGGGCCCCCGCTACCTCTCAGGCTTAGAGTTTTAATTCCCCTCATAACGAAAATTTGATGTATCGTTGAATACTGATAATAAGACGTTATGTAATATACTCTGTTCTTTTCTTAACTATTAGAAAATAGGTGAATAAGCTCGTCAACAAAAAGGACATTCCTAGTATTACAAGAAATGTCCTTTTCACTAAATTATAGGATATTTTGCTAAATTTCAAAATCTAAAATCAGTTTACTAGTTTGACCTGTAAACTGATAATTATAGGATCCTCTCAGGTTTTCTAAGTTACCGGTAGCTTTAATAATTGTTCCTGGGGAATCTAAATTTCCTTTATCAAATATTCCTTGCTCTATAGCTGTAAATGTCCCTTGTTGCCCCTTATAAATTCCTTCGAAGTGTAAAAAACCAGAAATTTTAGCAGTAGCCAAGTGACCATCATTTATATTTGAGTCCAAATAATATAATAAGTATTCAACAAAAGCTTTTCCTTGTAATTCCCCATCGATATCATATTCAACATGAGCAATATTAATAGGAAAATCTTTTCTAGTATCATCAATTGGTTTTTCATCCCATTTACTTACTGTAAATGTTACTTCCATACACGTAAATCCCCCTTTATCATTAGATAAGTAATCTCCATATCATTTAAAAAGTACTAATTCACAGTCATATCTTATAGGAGTGTTTTTATTTATTTAAGCCCTGTCATATCGTTATCTTATCTTAGAATCACCTGCGCCTCTCCATGAAGAACTTACTGTCGCCACGATATCTCCTGCTTGTAACCTCTTTGGTTTTATTAACATATGAATCCCGCTCCTACATAATTTAATGAACTACGGCTATACAAACCGTAGAGTTGAAGAACATTGTACATGACATTAGTTTCTCCGCCTCCAATAAGTTCACCTGCTGTAATTTGAGAATTTAGTATTAGTGCTGAATATAGGAATAATCTACAAACATTTTTGGTTAAAATTTATATTTGAAAATCACAGTATGCAACATTGCATGAGGAAAACGGTTGTTATTTTTATAACCTGTAACTATAATGATTACAGGTTGGTCGATACCAATCAAAAATAAAATCATCATGAATGGAGATGTTACATATGGGGATGAAAAAAATAATTTTAGCAGGTGCTTTAGGGATCGCAGCATTATCAGGAACAAATTTACCAGGACTAGAAGTAACAAAAGCGAGTGCAGCTTCTATTGAATCGAATTTCTCGACGTTAGAAGGACGAGTAGTAGAAGTAGATAACGGTGTAATTGTTGTTAAATCTAAGCAATATGAGGAACCTGTTAGTGTGTATATTGATTCACTTTCAAACGTGAAAGTAGGAGATGAAGTAAAAGCTACTGGATCTATGATGCGTAATTTTACAGAATATATGGTTGCAACTGCAATTGAAAATACAACAAACAAGTTAGGTATGCATATGAAAGAAGATGGCTCACCTGATTATGTAATTGGAGAAGTAGCAAAAGTAGGAACGATGGAAGATGAGGGAGACGGTGCTACTAAATATGTCGTAGTTGAATATCCATCACTAAATGGGAAGAAAGTTATTATTGATGTTTTCTTAACAAAGGGACAAGTATTTAATACGGGTGAGAAAGTAAAAATTGATATGAAGTATGTAGGCTGGGGCGGAAGTTCTATTAACTGGAACACAGTTGATCATATCGAAAGAGTTCATGAAGCAAAGACGAACACTGAAAATAATGATGATGTATGGATTTGGTCTTAATAAGGCGAGTATAGGTCGTTATTTGCAATTTTCTCCAAACAATACATGTGAAAACTAAATGTATCATGCAGTACCCATCTAATTATCATTGCGTATGACAATTAGATGGGTACTTTTTTATTTGAAATTTGTGCAAGTCAATGTTTAGCATTTCTTTTTAAGAGTAAATTACGGTTGAAATCAAAACTTTATTTGCAGTACATAATAAATAATGTTTATTTTTTATCTTATATTAAAATAAAAACAAACCACTGTTCGATTTGAATATTCCACGATATAATAGTGAGAGTTTATGGCAGAATAAATATTTACATAAGAAGTGAGGTACTGTATGAAAAAAAGAACGACAGACATTATTTTTATTATTATCGGTGCATTTCTTTTTGCGTTAGGTGTCAATTTATTTGTTATTCCGAACGAGTTTGGTGAGGGCGGGGTAACAGGTATCACGATTATTACGTACTATTTATTTGAGTGGTCACCAGGTTTAGTTAACTTAATTTTAAATGCGATTTTGTTAATAGTCGGTTATAAATTTTTAAATAAGATTACAACGATTTATACGATTATCGCTGTAGTGACCAACTCGCTATTTCTTCATTTAACAGAAGGCTGGACGATTGCTTCTGATGAAATGCTCGTAAATGCCATTTTCGGTGGAATATTTATTGGGTGTGGTATTGGTCTAATCATTCGTGTTGGCGGAACAACTGCAGGTACTACGATTTTAGCAAGAATGACGCATAAGTATTTAGGCTGGAGTATTAGCTATGGTCTACTGTTCTTCGATTTAATCGTTGCGTTTTCATCTTATTTCATCATTGGTGCAGAAAAACTGATGCTGACAATTATTATGTTATATGTAGGAACGAAAGTAATGGAATTTGTAATTGAAGGTTTAAATCCGAAAAAGGCCATTACGATTATTTCTGATAAACCAGATGAAATTGCTGGGAAGGTGACGACTTTAATGGGCAGAGGGGTTACTGTGTATTCAGGTCATGGCTATTACACGAAAACGCCGAAGGAAATTCTTTATGTTGTTATTAATAAGCAAGAAGTAGTGAAGCTAAAGCGGATTGTTCAAACTACGGATCCGGCGGCGTTCATCGCTATACACGATGTTCGTGACGTGTTCGGAGAAGGATTTGTTGATATTTCGAAGGCTTAGAAATTGTTTTTGATTAAAATAATCTTAATACTAAAACGTGAGAATCTATTTTGAATAATCTTTTTTCAAAATAGATTCTTTTTCTTTTTCTTGCAAAAAATCTAATTGTTTCTTAATGTAGTGATGTAGAAGGATGAACGAGAGAGGGTTTAATGAAGATGATACATATTTTATTAGCTGATGACGATAAACATATTAGAGAGTTATTGCATTATCATTTACAAAAAGAGGGGTTTAAAGTTTTTGAAGCAGAAGATGGAAAGGTAGCGCAAGACGTATTAGAGAAGGAAAATATTCATCTTGCGATTGTAGACATTATGATGCCGTTTGTTGATGGTTATACGTTATGTGAAGAAATTCGGAAGTATCATGATATTCCTGTTATTTTATTAACTGCGAAAGACCAGTTAGTGGATAAAGAAAAAGGATTCATTTCTGGTACAGATGATTATATCGTAAAACCATTTGAACCAGCTGAAGTGATTTTCCGTATGAAAGCTTTATTACGTCGTTATCAAATGCTGAGTGCAGATATTATTACGTTGCACGGAACGACAATTGATCGAAAAGGTGTAGAAGTAAAGTGTAACGGTCAAACAATTTTGCTTCCTTTAAAGGAATTTGAGTTATTATCACAACTTGCTAGTTATCCTGGAAGAACATTTTCAAGAGAAGAATTAATTGAATTAGTATGGGGAATGGATTTTGAAGGAGATGAACGAACAGTTGATGTTCATGTGA
Source organism: Bacillus sp. TE8-1 (assembly GCF_008368855.1). Lineage (NCBI taxonomy): Bacteria > Bacillati > Bacillota > Bacilli > Caryophanales > Bacillaceae > Bacillus > Bacillus sp. TE8-1. The sequence continues at coordinate 21,016 of NZ_QPET01000049.1, forward strand.
AAAGGCTCCGAGATCGTTTCTCAAAACGAACGGATGATTTTCAAATTACGACAGTGCGCGGCCTCGGGTATAAGTTGGAGTTGAAATAAGATGAAATCACTATATTCTAGATTTGTATTTATGACGGTCGGCATTATGCTACTTAGTAGTATTATCGGCTTTTTATTAACGAACGTATATTATCAAGTGAAGTTAAAACCGTATAATAGTGAAAAGATTTTAAAGTATGCGGAAGAAGTTAAATCGTTATATGAAAAGCAAAGTGAAGAAAATCAAGAGACGTATTTGCATTCTATTGCAAAGTTAGGGTATGAAATTTATATTGTTGATGATCAAAAGAATGGAAAGCGTATCGGTAATGCGTTTCGTAAGACGTCTATTAGCGATGCTACTGTTCATAAAGTATTGCAAGGAGAAACGTTTAATGGTGTTTCTACGTATCCAACGCGTCTTTTTATTACAGGATTTTTCGATAATGAATTAATAAATAGTGTTGGTGTACCGGTAAAGCACGGTGATAAACAGTACGCGTTATTTATTCGTCCTGACATTCAGAACCAATTTGGCGAGATGCGAATTTTCTTAGCGGTATTACTTGGGTTTATCGTACTATTAAGTATTATCTTTATAGCGATTGCAGCAGGTTATATCGTTCGCCCAATCCGTAAATTTACGAAGGCTACGCAAAAAATTGCGAGTGGGGAATATGAAATTGAATTAGATGTAAAACGAAAAGATGAAATAGGAACGTTATCTACAAGCTTCCAAAAGATGACGAAGAGTATTAAAGAACTAGATGAAATGAGACAAGAATTTGTTTCGAACGTTTCACATGAATTTCAGTCGCCACTTTCTTCCATACAAGGTTTTTCAAAAACGTTGCAAACAGAAAAGATGAGTGAGGAAGAAAGAAATCATTACTTACAAATTATTGAGGGCGAAAGTAAGCGAATGTCTAGTTTATGTAAACAGTTACTTACGCTCGCTTCATTAGATAAAGAGGAAAAGGTTCTGCAAATAAGAGAATTCAATCTGCAGAAGCAAATTAAAGACGTCATTTTTATGCTTGAGTGGAAATGGCGTGAGAAAGATATTGCCGTTGAATTTGATGTGCCGGATATCACTATAAAAGGTGATGAAAACTTACTTCATCAAGTATGGAGTAACATTTTCACGAATAGCATCAAGTTTTCAAACGATGGTGGAACGATTGAGTTTTTTGTCGAAGAGTTAGAGTCTAGTGTCATTATCTCTATATCGGATAACGGAATTGGTATGGAAAAAGAAGAAATGGATCGTATTTTTGATCGTTTTTACAAAGTAGATACAGCAAGGGCAAGAAACGTAGAAGGTAGCGGTTTAGGATTATCGATTGTGCAGAAGATTGTTGAACTGCATAATGGAAATGTTTCAGTGTTTAGTACGAAAGGGGAAGGGACTACTGTTCAGGTGGAGCTTCCGAAATAGATGGAAGAGGCTGTTTGGAAACGGCCTCTTCTTTTTTTGTCTCTAGTATACGTGTAAAATGAAAAAATGTGAGTCATTTTCATTACATAATCAGACGAGTTTGTGGAGTGAGCTCGGGAGGAAGATTATTTGAACATGTAGAATCTCTACAGAGTTATAAGGATTGTATTGAAACTTTAGCTATTTAGGGAGGAAATTACTTTGAAACGAATTGACTTGTTATTAAACACACTAGATTCAACATTCGATAAAGAGAGTTGGTATGCACCGTTTAAACATGCTATAGAAGGACTTACAGCTGAACAGGCTATGTGGAAACCAGCTGGAGAGACAACGAATACCATTTGGGAGAATGTTAATCATCTCACTTATTACAAAGAAAGACTTGCTGCAAACTTGGAAGGACGTGAATGGACACATAATCTTGACGGTAATGACACCTTTTATCTTACTAAGCAATCTAATAATGATACGGAATGGAAGGAAGTCGTTGAACGCTCTGAAAATGCTCAGCGTAATTTAAGACAGGTATTAAGTGCAATTTCTGAAAGAGAGCTTGAACAAAATTCACTTGAAGGTAAATTACTGGACATCATGCTTCATGATGCTTATCATACAGGCCAAATTATTCAATTAAGGAAAATGCAGGGGGCATGGCCATCAAAGCGTTAACGGCACCTTTTAGTTGGTGCTATTGTTGAATAAATTTTAGATATTCAAACGACTTCATTGTTATATTTTTAGTGAAGTATTTTACATCCAAAATGAAATAATTATATTTTTAACCCCGTCCCCAATTTAGAACGGGGTTATGTTTGTTCTGTTATAAAGCCGCACCTTTCCCGCACTCTTCTTTAAACCGAAGCTCAAAAGTATCCGCTGTAATTTCATCAGCTTTTGGAAAAGCCCGTAATTTCGGATGAAGTAGCCATACGAGGGAAATGAATAAAATCCCAATGCTAGCAAGCGCGAAAATGAGTTGGCTACTATATACATTCGCAGTGTATCCGCCAATTAAAGAGCCGAGTGGCATAGCAATTGTGCCCATGCTTCGTGTGACTGAATTGATACGCCCAAGATATTGGTTTGGAATTACAATTTGACCAATAGTCGCAAATAATATGTTGGTCGCACCAATTGGTATCCAAGCTAAGCCGAATAAAAAAATGGATAACCATTGAAACGGTACAACTGTAGAGAGAAACCAAAAGAAAGCGCCAGTCGCAAAGCTAATAATGGAGACACGGCCAACATTATGTTTACCAACCCATGAACTGAATAGTGCTCCAATTAAACAACCGGCGGATATAGCGGCTAAAAAGAAACCATATAATTTTACACCGCCTAAAGAATCAGCGAAAGAAGGGAGTATTGCCATCGTCATACCGATTGAAAAATTAGCGACAACGGAACCGATTAAGAATACGCCCATTAAGGAACGGAAGACAATTGAAAAACCTTCTTTTAAATCAGAGAAATATTGTTTAGTTGAAAGTGATGTGCCCGTTTCGGTTTGCTTTGGTATTTTCAATGAAAAGAACAAAAGGGCAGTAATTGCGAATGTGAAAGAGTCAATTACATATAAAGTGATCGCGCCAAATAGTGCTACTAATATTCCAGAAAGCGTCGTACAAATTAAATCAATGCCTTGATATGCAAATGAGAAGAGTGAATTTCCTTTTAATAATTGTGTTTTATGCAGTAGAAGTGGTAAAGCTTTTGATTGTGCGGGATAGGCGAATTGTTCAATAAAGGCTACGATAGGCATGATGATGAGTAGTAGGTGGACTGTTAGTAGGTCGAAGTAGTGTGTAATAGGAATGATTAAAATAAGAATGCATTGCAGAACTTGTGTAATGACGAGGGTGTTTTTTATGGACCATCTATCAACGAATGGACCAGTAAGAAATTGTAATGCAGAAGGTAATAACGTAAGGGAACCAGCCAATCCAGAATAAAAAGGATTACCACTTAATTTGTATACGAGCCACATCGCGGCTACATAATACAAACTATCTCCTATGTTGGTGAAAATTCTTCCTAAAAATAATAAGAGGAAATTCCGGTTTTTTAATATGTCCACTTTATCTACTCCTTTATAATAAATTTATTCGGTAAAATAAATTTGACCGTTTATGTAAAAAAAATCGTATTACGATTTTTCTTCTTTTTTAATAAATTGCTGCATTGTTCTCTCAGCGATTTGAAGTGCAGTAGTAGAAATATAATAAGGTTTACTATTCGGATCTTTATCTGCACCTTTTGTAATTTCGTTTAATTCAGCCATTAATTCATAAAACTTTTTTACCCACACTTGAAATTGTTCTGGCGTAGCATCAAATTCCCAGCAGGATGAAACGTAATTCCACTTAGCTGGATCTTCACTTGCATTTCGTAATGTAAAAGCTTCTTCTGGTGCAGCGAGAATTTGGCTTTTCGTTCTTTCTATCATTTGTAAAAAGATTTGGCGACCTGATTCGCTTACTATCTCTAAATGAGGTAATAGATCTGTAGCAGGGGTGAAGCCTTTCGCGACAGATTGATAAAACTTTTGAATAATCCCATTCTTTTCCTCTGTATAAACGATCTCTATAAGACCATTCTTTTCTAATTCTTTTAAATGATAATGAATTTTCGCCCTTGAAATGCCGAATTTCTCAGATAGTAATTGTCCAGTATAAGGACGTTCGCATAGACGTATCATCATTTCGGCACGTAGTGGATCGCTTAATGCTTTTAGTTGGCTATAAGTAGTTAGTGTTAATACAGGCTTCAAAATGATCAACTCCTTAAATGAAATTACTCGGTCAAGATTATTTGACTGAATTGTATCAAGGATTTCAATTATTTTCAATACTTTCTGAAAATTAAATCTTACCCTCTGTAATCTTCTGTTCATATTCCGTTCATATTTCTTTTTTATGATAAGTGCATAGAAAGAAAGAGGAAGGAGCGAGCGAAATGTTTTTAGCTCTGCGTGAATTAAAACAATCAAAATTACGATACGGATTAATCGGATTGATTATGGTGTTATTATCATTTTTAGTCCTTGTTATTTCAGGATTAGCAAATGGATTATCATATGATAATGCTTCATCGATTCAAAATATGGAGGCAAATAAGTTCGTTTTAGCAGATGATGCGGAAAATAAATTACTTCGTTCACAAATTAAGAAAGACGATGTAGATAACGTAGTAAATCAAGTAGGTGACAAAGAGGCAGTTCCGTTTCGTGTGAAAGTTTCAACATATGAAAAGAAAGATAGTTCGAAAAAGGTTGATATCGCTATTTTCTCAAGCGAACGAGATTCATTTTTAGAACCGAACATTGTAAAAGGTGAGAAATTAGGTACAGCAAACAACGAGATGGTTGCTGATGAATCGATTAAAGAGAAGGGAATCGATATTGGAGATACAATTATCGATCCTGTTTCAAAGAAAGAATTTACAATCGTCGGATTTACGAAAGATCAAATGTTTAGCCATACACCAGTCGTTTATGTAAATGAAGACGTATGGGGATCTATTTCACAACCAAACCAAAAAGATTATAGTGCAATTGCACTTAACACAGATAAAGAAATTAAAAATGCTCACGTTATCGATAAAAAAGAAGTACTGCAAAGTATTCCAGGATTTAAAGAAGAGCAAGGAACATTAACGATGATCATTGCGTTCTTACTTGTGATCGCTGCGTTATTAATTGGTGTATTCTTCTATGTTATTACACTACAAAAAACACAGCAATTAGGTGTATTAAAAGCAATTGGTACAAAGAACTCATATTTAGCAAATAGCTTAGTCGTACAGGCGTTATTCTTATCAGTCGTTGCGATGGTAATTAGTATCGTTCTTGTACAAGGGTTAGAACAAATTTTACCAGCGGGTATGCCGTTCTTATTAACAACACCGATGATTGCACAATACGCAGCAATCTTTATCGTAATTAGTATTTTAGGAACACTTATTTCGTTATACCAAGTATTAAAAGTTGATGCATTAGAAGCAATTGGAGGCGGGATGTAATGACTTCATTATTGAAATTAGACAAAGTAAGTAAAGTGTACGGAGAAGGGAATACGGAAGTAACAGCCCTTCATCCGATGTCGCTTGATGTGAAAGCTGGAGAGTTTATCGGAATCGTCGGTCCTTCTGGATCAGGGAAAAGTACATTATTATCAATCGCGGGTGCACTATTATCACCGTCAAAAGGGGATATTTACATTCGTGAGCAAAATATTACGAAGCTATCAGAAAAGGAAATGACAGACATTCGTTTGAAAAAAATCGGCTTCATTTTCCAGTTTGCAAATCTTGTTCCATATTTAAATGTGAAAGAACAATTGCTTTATATTGCAAAGCTAAAAAAAGAAAGTAAACAAGAATCAGAAAAGCGTGCGGATCATTTATTAGCGGCATTTGGATTAGGAGAAAGAAAAAATCATTATCCAAATCAACTATCTGGTGGGGAAAAACAAAGGGTAGCAATTGCTCGTGCGTTCATGAACAACCCAGATTTAATATTAGCGGATGAGCCAACGGCAAGCTTAGACTCAAAACGCGCACGTGAAGTTGTTGAAATGATGAAACGTGAAGTGAAAGAGAGCCAAAAAGCAGCGATTATGATTACACATGATGAAAGAATGCTTGATGTATGTGATCGCATATTGACGCTTCGAGATGGACAGTTAATATAAAGAAAAAAGGCCAACCGTACATGCGGTTGGCCTTTGTATCATTGTTTTTAATAAGTATAATGGCTTTATTTTGAGAATAACGTTTTAATTTTATTGCGTGTTATTAATAAAATCCCGCCTAATACAGATAGCATTCCTAGAGCCATATTGTTTGATTGCTCGCTACCAGCGTTAGGAAGTTCTTTAGCGTTATTGTTTTTAGTACTATTATCTGCTTGCGTTTGTTTAGACTGTGACACTTCATTAATCTTGTTATCAACATTTTGCTTCGTTGTATGTAACTCAGCTAATTTGTCGTCAATTTTTTTCTCAGTATGCTTAAAGTCGTTGATTTTAATATCTAAGTCTTGTTTTTTCTTTGTTAAATCGTCTGAAACAGTTTGTTTCGATTGTTTAATTTCGTTAATTTTATTTAGTAAATCTTCTCTAGCCTTTTGTAATTCAGCTAGTTTGTTTTTTACATCTTGTTTAGCTAGTTCTAAGTTAGCAGAAAGACTGTCTAAATTGCCTTTAATTTTCTTAAGTTCCTCTAACGTATTACCAGTATTCGGCTTGTTTTCTTTTAGTTCAGCGAGTTTGTCTTCAGCAGTTTGTTTCGCTTTTTTTAACTCAGCTAATTTTTCATCTACTTGTTTTTTAACTTCCTTAAGTTCATTAACCTTTTGATCAATGTTCTCTTTATGTTGCTTCATTTCATTCACTTTTTCATCGACAGTTTGTTTATGTTCTTTAATCTCATTCACTTTGTTATCGATATTTTGCTTATGCTCTTTTACTTCAGCAACTTTATCTTCTACTTGTTTTTTATGCTCTTTAATTTCAGCGATTTTATCTTCGGCGATTTGTTTGTCTTGCTGAAGTTTTGCATCTAACTCTTGTTTATGTTGTTTAATCTCGTTAATTTTTTCATCAGCAACTTGTTTACGTTCATGTAGTTCATTCACCTTCGTATCAACATTTTCCTTAACCTTGTTAAGTTCATTCAATGTTTGATCCACGTTTTCTTTGTGTTGCTGCAATTTCGCATCTAACTCTTGTTTATGTTGCTTAATTTCAGCTAATCGATCTCCCGTACTTTGCTGAGGAGTAGCATCATTTACTTCCGCATGAGCAGGGTTCGCGCCAGCAATCATTGCTAAAGCTAGTGTAGACGCAGCGATTGTTTGTTTTGTTTTCATATTTTTGTACCTCTTTTCTTTCATATGCATGAACTGTTTTGTGTAAAAATGAGCATATAGAAGTAGATTATTTTATTATTATATACTATGTTAGGCGCTTAGAGGAAGGATTTGCATAATAATCTATGATTATGTAATTTTTATAATCTCTTATTTGGGGTAGGGGATAAACCTTTAGCTAGATGAACAATTTCTTCTATAGTAAAGCTTACATCTTTATTATTGCGAATAACAAACAAATAATCAGCCTCGTTTTCTACAGGATCTACCACATTATCGTGAAGTGATTCAGTTTGTTGTCGATCAAGTACTTCTTTGAAACTAGAATATCCACCTCTAAAAATATTCGTACTTCGCGTGCTTCGAGCCACTCTTTCGTAAAGTACATCATCTGGAATGTCAAAATGAACTAATATGCGTACATATTCATTCTGTGGAAATAATTCGTTTAGTAAATAGAATCTTCCGTTTTTACTGCGATTGGAATTACAAATAATAAGGTGTAAATTTGTATGTTCTTTCGCATAATCAACAATGAATTTTGAAAGACTGTGCTTTAGTGTATTTGATCCTTCTGTCGGTTGTAATTTTTCATAATGCGTGTTAATAAATTCAGCTTGATTATCTTGATCCATAACGAAAGAGTGGGGTAACTCTTTTTCTAATGCTCTTGCAAATGTAGTTTTTCCACTGTGTGTTTTTCCAACTGTAATGATGACTAATCTTTTCATGACGCCCTCCATTTGTATTGTTATGAACTGGAATATTCTGTGTAGATCGAAATCTTCCTGCTAGAGATTACACAAATTATTGGAGCGTTAGTAGGCTGAAAACTTGACAAAAAACTTATTTATGCTATAATTTACCAATATAAAAATAAGGTGTATAATAGGGTTCTCCTGGCCAGGGGAACCCTATTTTTGTTGTGAAAATGAAGGAGAGTGTATGTGCGTGAAACAAGGTGAAGCAAGTGTAACGACGTTAGTATCAGCTTTCAGCAGGGCATATCATAGTGAATTTGATAATCCGAAAATCTTTGATGATTATGTAGCTAAAGAGTTCATTTCGCCAAAAGAACGAATTAATATTGAAACGAATATGGTTCAAGGAATACATTTCTTCAATACAGACATTGCACAGCAGTTTCAAGACAATCCAAAAGAAATATTAAAATGGATTACGCAAGTTCAGTTATCACCAACACCTTTAGCACGTGCGGCATATTGTGAAAGAGTATTACTACATGAAATTACATTAGGAGCGAAACAATACGTCATACTCGGTGCAGGCTTAGATACGTTCAGTTTTAGACACCGAGAATTGGAAAATAAAATAGAAATATTTGAAGTGGATCATCCTTCTACGCAGGTGTTTAAGAAGGAAAGAATAAAAGAAACAGAACTTGAAGTTCCAAAAAACCTTCATTTTGTTTCAATGGATTTTACGAAAGGATTTTCCTATGAACAGTTAAGCAATGAAGGATTTGAACATAAAAAGACTTTCTTTAGCCTTTTAGGTGTTACGTACTATTTAACGAAAGAGGAACTTGCTAGTTTATTAGAATGTTTATTCGAGATGGTTCCGGCAGGTAGTTCTATCGTTTTTGATTATCCCGATGAAAACTTGTTTACAGAAAAGGGACTGTCCAATCGAGTTGAAAATATGGTAAAAATGGCTGCGGTAGGCGGAGAACCGATGAAATCATGTTTTTCTTATGCCGAAATGGAAGCACTGTTAGAGAAGGCGGGCTTACTCATTTATGAACATTTATCGCCAGAAGACATAAATAAATTATATTTTGAAGGACGAAACGATTATTTGAAAGCTTTTGAGACAGTGCATTATGTGCATGCGGTGAAAAGGTAGGAAATTAGTAGGCATGGGGAGGAATCTCTGTGTCTTTTTTTATAAAAAAGGAAATGAGCTGTAGTGGTGGAAAATATAATTATAAATATATATAAATTAATGTTTTGTAGAAACTAAAGGAAAGGGGAAATAGAAGATGTTGAAATTACAAGGGAAATACAATGAAGCAAAAGTGTTTACTACGAATGTAGAAAAAACTGCAGCAGGTCAAATTATTGATCTTTGTAACCAAGAATTCGTAAAGGATAGCAAGATTCGTATTATGCCAGATACACATGCGGGTGCAGGTTGCACGATTGGGACAACAATGACAATTCAAGATAAGATTGTTCCTAATTTAGTCGGGGTTAACTAATCGGCTCAGACTTTAAACTACTCACTCAATTGACTGGGAACCCTAACGATAAAAGGCGAGGGCAATCAGCAGCCAGTGGTTATGGTGACATAATCGAATGGTTCAGAGACTTGTACCATGTTAGCAGACTAAGGTACAGAATTATTCCTCATCTATTTTGAATTGAAGAGGAATAATTAATACGGTGAGCCTACAGTAGAGACTGCATATCTCGATGACTGTAGAGAAGGTATAGTCCACTCTTTCAGGAAACTGAGAGGTAAGTACGATATTGGTTGTGGCATGGAAGTTGTTATGATTAATAAGAAAAAAGAGGAAATCAACTTCGATCACTTAGACGAAACGATACGTAAATTTGTCCCAAGTGGTTTTCGTATTCGAGATAAGGAACATCGATTTTCAAAAATGATTGATTTTGATAGTGTAAGAGCCCCGTTTACATTGCAACGTGCTCAAAAAAGTATTGGTACACTTGGCGGGGGCAATCATTTTTTCGAACTGAATGAGGATGATAAAGGAAATGTATACATTGTCATTCATAGTGGTTCGCGTAATTTAGGGAAACAAGTAGCAGAGTATTATCAAAACTTTGCTTACGAGCAACTTATAAACGTTAAATCTATTAAAGAAGAAATGATTGAGCGTTTAACGAAAGAAGGTAGACAACAAGAAATACATGAAGCTTTACGTGAAATTAAGAAACCGGTGATTCGCAAAGAATTAGCTTATTTAGAAGGACAAGGATTTAAAGATTACATGAATGATATGAAAATTGCTCAAAAATATGCGGAGTTAAATCGTAAAGCAATGATTGATGAAATCGTCACTAAAATGGATTGGAATGTAACCGATCAATTCACTACAATTCATAACTACATCGATATGGAAAATATGATTCTACGAAAAGGTGCTATTTCAGCTCAGAAAGATGAACGAGTAATCATTCCAATTAATATGAGAGACGGTTCTATCATTGCATTTGGTAAAGGGAATCCAGATTGGAACTTTTCTGGACCGCATGGGGCAGGACGTATTATGAGCCGTAAGAAGGCGAAAGAAGTACTTAACTTAGAGGATTTTCAAAATACAATGACAGAGGTTTGGACGACATCTGTTGCAGAAAGTACTTTAGATGAAGCACCAATGGTATATAAACCAATGGATGAAATTATTGAGAATACAAAAGAAACAATTGATATTAAACATATTATTAAGCCACTTTACAATTTTAAGGCGAATTAAAAGAGGAGTAATGTTTATTAAAGAAAGAGAACTTGAAAAGATAGCATATTTTGTGGCGGTTATATAACGGAGATTAAAAAGACAACATATTAAACTAAGAGATTCATCATATTCATTTACATGTATGTAATGTAAAAGACTAGAAAGCTAGATTGGCGTGAATCGCGAATTGTGGAGTGCAAAAAACGACAAAATCTCTTAAAAAACACTTAACTTTTTACTCCATCTATCTTTACAATCCCTCTTTATAATGTGAATTGGACAAGCACCTAAGAGAAAGCAGAACATGTCAGTTTGTACATTCTATTATTAGGGGGAGAATTTGTATGAAAAAGACAGTTGCTTCGTTAGCAGTTATGGCGGCATTATTACCGACGTTTTCAGTGCATGCGGAAGGGAAAGAGCAAGCCCGAAAATCAGCTACAACTTTTAATGTTATTAGTGATATTCAAGGGGATTTAGGGGATTTTGATCATGTGCTAAAAGATATGAACAAAGTGACGCCACTTTCTAGAGCGCTTATTATGAATGGGGATATAACGCCGACTGGACAACAGTCACAATATGATGATGTAAAGCGTGTGTTAAATAAAAATAAGCATCCAGAAAATGTATGGTCTACTGTTGGGAATCATGAGTTTTATGCTGGTAAATGGACAGCGGATGGGAAACTCTCTCAAAGTACATGGCCAAATGGTGTAACTGAGGAAACTTTATTTAACCGCTATCTGAAATTTAGTGGACAAGAAAAGGTATATCATAAAAAAGAATTAGATGGTTATCCGCTTCTATTTTTAGGAACTGAAAAATATATGAAATACCACGATTCAAAAATGTGGGACGAAGTATATATGAGTGATGAGCAATTAGGTTGGTTAAAACAAAATTTAGAAGAGTATAGTCAAAAGGATAAAAATAAGCCAATCTTTATTCTCTCTCATCATGTTTTACCGGATACAGTATCTGGATCAAGACAATCACCATATTTACAAGACTATTTAAACGTCGATAAATTGTATGATATATTAAAAGACTATCCGCAAGTTGTTTTCTTCACGAGTCATACGCATTGGGATTTAAACTTACCTGACTGGGCTGGTAAAAAGAAAATTAAAGGCGGAGATGAAAAAGGATTTACTGTTGTAAATACGGGCGGGATTGAAACAGGCTGGATGTCAGCAGGACCAAATGGAGGAGAGAAAACTGCTCCAGATGGCTATTCATTTAAACAAGGGTTACAAGTGAAAGCATATGGTAACGATGTAATCGTGACAGCTTACGATTACAAACGTGATAAGGATATAAAGAAGTTATTAATTAGTGATTCAAAAATTGCGCAGATGGCACCAAATGTAACGGCAGATGATAGTAAAAATATAATTGTCGGTGCAACTGAATATATGGAGTACACTATAGAAGGAACGAATGAGTGGCATACGTATAGTAAAGCAAATCCTCCGAAATTTGATGGAGATAAAGTCGTATACGTACGCCATAAAGGTGAAATGAATTTAGAGCCGGGATTAACGCAGTTACTTCGTTTTACGGTAAATAAGTGATTGGAGGGAGTCTGCATTTGAATGTGTGGGCTCTTTTTTTGTTGATGAGAAAGGGGTTGCCTGTCTGTCGTTTTTTGTCGATAGATCGATATATTAAGAAAATCGTTGATATACTGCAAGTTACGATCGATATATTTGAAAAATCGTTGATATATTGTAAGTAATGAACGATATATTTAAAAAATCGTTGATATAAATTTCATGTACCGTAATTAAGTTAAAATCATTAATACGGTTTTACTTATCAAAATGAAATTCTAATACATTTTTAACCGAGAAAGATGACTTCACCATTTTTACGTGTAATAATAGTAACGTTACATATATTGTGAAAGAAGTACAAAAGGAGCGTTACAATGAATTTAGCTAAATTCCCGAGAAAAAAATATACAGAATCATATACACCAATTGAAAAGTTAAACAATTTTTCTGAAGCACTTGGTGGTCCGACTATTTATTTTAAACGAGATGATTTACTTGGTTTAACAGCCGGTGGCAATAAGACGAGAAAATTAGAATTTTTAGTTGCAGATGCACAGGAAAAGGGTGCAGATACGTTAATTACAGCTGGTGGTATTCAGTCAAATCATTGCCGTCTGACACTGGCAGCTGCGGTAAAAGAAAAAATGAAATGTATTCTTGTATTAGAGGAAGGGCTTGAGCCAGAAGAGAAGAGAGACTTTAACGGAAACTATTTCTTATATCACTTATTAGGTGCTGAGAATGTCATTGTTGTACCGAACGGAGCAGACCTGATGGAAGAAATGCATAAAGTAGCAAAAGAAGTAAGTGAAAAAGGTAGTACACCATATGTAATTCCAGTTGGTGGATCAAACCCTACGGGCGCAATGGGATACGTTGCTTGTGCCCAAGAAATTATGGCGCAATCATTTGAGCAAGGAATTGATTTCAGTTCAGTTGTTTGTGTAAGTGGAAGCGCTGGTATGCATGCTGGTTTAATTACTGGTTTTTCTGGAACGCAAAGCCATATTCCTGTAATCGGGATTAACGTAAGTAGAGGAAAAGCTGAGCAAGAAGAGAAAGTAGCAAAACTTGTAGATGAAACTTCAGCACACGTTGGTATTCCAAACTTTATCCCGCGCGACGCTGTTACGTGCTTTGATGAATATGTAGGATCAGGCTATGCGTTACCAACGCAGGAAATGGTAGAGGCAGTTCAGTTACTTGCGAAAACAGAAGGTATTTTACTTGATCCAGTGTATACAGGTAAGGCAGTAGCGGGATTAATCGACTTAATTAGAAAAGGTAAATTTAATAAGGAAGACAATATTTTATTCGTACATTCAGGTGGTTCACCAGCTTTATATGCGAATACGTCTCTATTTGCGTAAGTGTAAAAAGCATTGGGTATCCAATGCTTTTTGTTATATACTGGACTATTTGAGCTGCGGACCAATTCTATCACTTTAATTAACTAAAAGAAGAATTTCCCCATCCCGATTAAACTACTGATCATTCCTATTCCACTCATGGTGCCTTTTCCTGCTGTAAGTAAGTTTCCAAGCATTCCCAGATGACCGTTACCTCCGTTATTTCCCCATCCCATTGGGGCCCACGGACCACCCCATCCTGGAGGGTTTCCAAAAACACCCGAGTTATTGGTATTGAAATGAAAAGGCTTGGCTGGCGGCGATAGTAAAGCTGCAAGATGACCTTGTGCGAACATCCCTGTATGATTGAATGGTTGCGCCCAGGGGAAGGGAGGTTTTTGAAAATTAAAACCTGCATGACCTGGTAATGGAGTCCAATTAGCAGGGTGGCCTTGTGGTATTATCCCTGCATAATTAATTGGCTCCTGCCCCAAAGAGAAGGGAGGAGGTTGGGGATTGAACCCCGTATAATTGGCTGATGAATCCCAACTAACTGGATAAACTCGGTAACTCCAATTCTCAGGAAGCTTCAAATCATTCATTACCTCAAATTTAGTTATTTCGGGCTGTGAATATAATGAAATTTTGTTATTATATTGTTCCCCGTTTCCCTGTGACTTCAAATACCAATATTGGTGCATACGCTAATTCCCCTCACTTTAAAAATGTAATGTTAGACTTAGCCTATGTAATATTCCTTTTTTTGGATGGTTACATAACTAGATCTACAAGCCTGTATTTAAAGGAATGGGTGCGTGGTCTTGTTGATTTTTCTCACTGCCTGTAAAATTCCCATTGATTTAAAGTTTCACTTTATTTTAGAAGGGTATTTTCAGTTGCTTCTTTTTGTATTTCAGCCTAATTTAAATTCCGTTAACAAACGTTTTTATAAAGGTTTCATCAACAAAAAGATTTTAAAATGGTATGTTGAGCAAGTGGAATTGCTAAAAAGAGAATATCTATTCGAAGAGTTTGGCAAAATACTGCAAGGGTAATGTTTTCTTGTGCAAATATGTAAACGATTTAAACGAATCAATGAAATTTATAATGAAGGGGCAATTAAATATATGAATGAAACATTACATAAAAGAAAACCACCATATGTAATGCTTGTAATCCTTTTTATTGGGGCATTTGTTTCATTTCTAAATAACTCCCTTTTAAATGTAGCCTTGCCATCAATAATGAAAGATTTAAACATTCAAGATTATTCAACGATCCAGTGGCTTTCTACAGGGTATATGCTTGTAAGTGGTATATTAATTCCGGCCTCAGCATTTTTAATAACGCGTTTTTCAAATAGGAGCCTATTTATTACATCTATGGTGATTTTTATTCTTGGTACTGCCTTAGCGGCTGTAGCACCGAACTTTGGTTTATTACTTACTGGTCGGATGGTTCAAGCGGCAGGCTCTTCAGTTATGGGACCTTTGTTAATGAATATTATGCTAGTAAGCTTTCCGAGAGAAAAAAGGGGAACAGCAATGGGGATTTTTGGACTAGTTATGATTACAGCTCCAGCAATTGGGCCGACACTATCAGGTTATATTGTAGAGTATTATGACTGGCGTTTGCTTTTTGAAATGATTTTACCGTTAGCAAT
Source organism: Bacillus sp. TE8-1 (assembly GCF_008368855.1). NCBI lineage: Bacteria > Bacillati > Bacillota > Bacilli > Caryophanales > Bacillaceae > Bacillus > Bacillus sp. TE8-1. The sequence continues at coordinate 36,374 of NZ_QPET01000049.1, forward strand.
CATTAGCTTACTGTTAGGGATTTGGAAATCTGAGAATGTCATGAAACAAAACAAAAATGCAAAACTTGATTATCTCTCATTACTATTATCTTCTGTCGGTTTTGGCGGTCTGTTATATGGATTCAGTTCTGCAAGCTCCGATGGCTGGACGAATAAAGTTGTCTTAACAGCCTTAATCATAGGCGCCATTGCCTTAATTGCTTTCATTATCCGTCAATTAAAAATGGATGAGCCGTTATTGGATTTACGTGTTTACAAGTACCCAATGTTTGCACTTGCGTCTGTAATTGCAATTGTTAACGCGGTGGCCATGTTTTCGGGTATGATTTTAACACCAGCTTATGTACAAAACGTCCGTGGCATTTCGCCGCTGAGCTCTGGGCTGATGATGCTTCCAGGTGCGGTAATAATGGGGATTATGTCACCAATTACAGGTAAACTATTTGATAAATATGGTCCTCGGATTCTTGGCATAGTAGGGCTTTCCATTACAGCTGTTTCAACTTATATGTTGGCAAATCTGCAAATTGACTCTAGTCACACACATATTATTCTTATTTATACACTGCGGATGTTTGGGATGGCGATGGTGATGATGCCACTTATGACAAATGGTCTTAATCAATTGCCAACTCGCCTAAATCCACACGGTACAGCTGTTAATAATACAGCTCAACAAGTGTCCGGTTCGATTGGTACTGCTATTCTTGTTACGATTATGAACTCTGTAACAAAAACAAAAGCTGAAAGTTTAATGTCTGATATAGATCCAACAACCTTTACAGAAACTACGAAGGCAATAGTAACTCAGAAGGCTTTATTATCTGGAATTCAATATTCATTTTATGTAGCGCTTGGCATGAATGTTGTTGCACTACTATTAGTTTTTTTCGTTAAACGTGTAGATACAAGTGCGGAAGCTGTCGAGAAGTTAAATCGGTAGAGAAGAATAAAACGTTAGATAATGATTCCTACAAGTTGTTTGCTGCTAAGGCGCCGGTATTTAAAGCTGGAAAAGAACTGAAAGAAGCAGTGAAATAATTATGTGGTGAAAGAGGACCTGATGTTCATATCAGGTCCTCTTTCATTAGTAACACGGTATATTGCTTATTGTATTGGTTTAACTAAACCACTGATTTTTCAAATACTACAATCTTAAGCTCGTCAACTTCTCTATTTTGGGGTGTTTTAGAAGAAAATGAATCAAAATAATCATTTTTATGAACAAATACAAGAGATGAGATCCGTTTGCAATTTCTCATAAACATTACAAGTTTAGATTATCTTTTAATACCAACATTAAAAGGCTCCAACTATATTTATTCGCTTCATTTTAATTTAGTATTTTTCTACAAGTTATAAATCTAATTGCCAAGCTTATACGCAATATCATAATCATGAATAGTTAGGGAAAAGATAAAATAAGGTAATCAATTACATATCTTTATTTCATGCTTTTTTGAAAGGGTGTTTTTAATGGAAAAAAAAGTATCTGCCATTCCTCAGCCGAAAACATATGGACCGCTGGGCAATCTCCCATTAATCGATAAAGATAAACCGACCCTATCCTTTATCAAGATAGCGGAAGAGTATGGTCCCATTTTTCAAATTCAAACTTTAAGTGATACCATCATTGTCGTTTCTGGACATGAATTGGTAGCGGAAGTTTGTGACGAAACACGGTTCGATAAAAGTATAGAGGGTGCTTTAGCAAAAGTTCGTGCCTTTGCTGGGGACGGATTATTTACTAGCGAGACTCACGAGCCTAACTGGAAAAAAGCTCATAATATTTTGATGCCTACATTCAGCCAACGGGCAATGAAAGATTACCATGCCATGATGGTCGATATTGCTGTACAACTCGTTCAAAAATGGGCACGGCTTAATCCGAATGAAAACGTAGATGTTCCGGAGGATATGACACGTCTTACGTTAGATACAATTGGTCTATGTGGTTTTAATTACCGATTCAATAGCTTTTATCGTGAGACCCCCCATCCTTTTATTACTAGCATGACCCGTGCTCTAGATGAGGCGATGCACCAATTGCAGCGGCTGGATATAGAAGACAAACTTATGTGGAGAACGAAACGTCAATTTCAGCATGATATCCAATCTATGTTTTCTTTAGTAGATAATATTATTGCTGAACGTAAAAGTAGTGGAGATCAGGAAGAAAATGATTTACTTTCCCGTATGCTAAATGTGCAAGATCCGGAAACTGGTGAAAAATTAGATGATGAAAACATTCGTTTCCAAATTATTACTTTTTTAATAGCTGGACATGAGACAACAAGTGGATTGTTATCTTTTGCAATTTACTTCTTATTAAAGAATCCGGATAAATTGAAAAAAGCCTATGAAGAAGTAGACCGTGTTTTGACAGATCCTACTCCAACATACCAACAAGTTATGAAACTGAAGTATATACGGATGATTTTAAATGAATCGCTACGTCTATGGCCTACCGCTCCAGCATTCAGTCTCTATGCAAAAGAAGATACAGTGATTGGCGGGAAATACCCAATTAAGAAAGGAGAAGATCGTATTTCTGTTCTTATTCCACAGCTACATAGGGATAAAGATGCATGGGGAGACAATGTGGAAGAATTCCAACCTGAACGATTTGAAGAGCTGGATAAGGTTCCTCATCATGCTTATAAGCCATTTGGAAATGGCCAGAGAGCATGTATCGGTATGCAATTTGCACTTCATGAAGCCACTCTTGTAATGGGAATGCTTCTTCAACATTTTGAATTAATCGATTATCAAAACTATCAGCTGGACGTAAAACAAACATTAACGCTAAAGCCCGGTGATTTTAAGATTAGGATTCTACCCCGAAAACAAACTATTAGTCATCCTACTGTTCTTGCACCTACAGAGGACAAGCTGAAAAACGATGAAATTAAGCAACACGTCCAGAAGACACCTTCTATTATTGGGGCCGATAATCTTTCACTTCTTGTTCTGTATGGCTCGGATACAGGTGTAGCAGAAGGTATTGCAAGAGAATTAGCAGATACAGCTAGTTTAGAAGGAGTTCAAACGGAAGTGGTAGCTCTTAACGATCGAATTGGAAGTTTGCCAAAAGAAGGAGCGGTACTTATTGTGACTTCTTCTTATAATGGAAAACCGCCAAGTAATGCAGGGCAGTTTGTGCAATGGTTGGAGGAACTAAAACCAGATGAGCTAAAAGGGGTTCAATACGCAGTTTTTGGTTGTGGAGATCATAATTGGGCTAGTACCTACCAACGGATTCCAAGATACATTGATGAGCAAATGGCTCAAAAAGGAGCAACAAGATTTTCTAAACGCGGAGAAGCAGATGCAAGTGGTGATTTCGAGGAACAGCTTGAGCAATGGAAACAAAACATGTGGTCTGATGCGATGAAGGCATTTGGATTGGAGCTCAACAAAAATATGGAAAAAGAGCGCAGTACTTTGAGTCTGCAATTTGTCAGTCGTCTTGGAGGATCTCCTCTTGCACGAACATATGAAGCAGTTTATGCATCTATACTAGAAAATCGTGAACTTCAATCATCCAGCAGTGATAGAAGTACACGACATATCGAGGTATCTTTGCCAGAAGGCGCTACATATAAAGAAGGAGACCACCTTGGAGTGTTGCCAGTTAATAGCGAGAAAAATATCAACCGAATTTTAAAACGTTTTGGATTAAATGGGAAGGATCAAGTTATACTGAGTGCAAGTGGACGAAGTATAAATCACATACCTTTAGACAGTCCTGTTAGTTTATTGGACCTTCTTAGTTATAGTGTTGAAGTTCAAGAAGCAGCCACTCGAGCACAAATACGAGAAATGGTAACATTCACAGCATGTCCTCCTCATAAAAAAGAATTGGAAGCATTATTAGAAGAAGGAGTTTATCATGAACAAATATTAAAGAAACGGATTTCAATGTTGGACCTTCTTGAAAAGTATGAGGCTTGTGAAATCCGATTTGAACGCTTTTTAGAACTTCTTCCTGCGCTCAAACCGCGTTACTATTCTATTTCAAGCTCTCCACTCGTTGCACACAATCGTCTGAGCATTACGGTCGGTGTTGTTAATGCACCTGCATGGAGTGGGGAAGGGACATATGAAGGAGTCGCTTCTAATTACTTAGCTCAGCGTCATAATAAAGATGAGATTATCTGTTTCATTCGAACGCCACAATCAAACTTTGAATTACCTAAAGATCCAGAAACACCAATTATTATGGTTGGGCCAGGTACTGGAATTGCACCATTCCGTGGATTCTTGCAAGCGCGTCGTGTTCAAAAGCAAAAAGGTATTAACTTAGGACAAGCGCATCTATATTTTGGTTGTCGTCATCCTGAAAAAGATTATCTCTATCGTACAGAATTAGAAAATGATGAAAGAGATGGATTAATCTCTTTACACACAGCTTTTTCTCGTTTAGAGGGACATCCAAAAACATATGTACAGCATTTGATAAAACAAGATAGAATCAATTTAATTTCGTTATTAGATAATGGAGCTCATCTTTATATATGTGGTGATGGAAGTAAAATGGCTCCGGATGTAGAAGATACCCTTTGTCAAGCATATCAAGAAATTCATGAAGTCAGTGAACAAGAAGCAAGAAATTGGTTGGATCGTGTGCAAGATGAAGGGCGATATGGAAAAGATGTTTGGGCTGGTATATGAATGTTTCTTAATTAGATACATATTAACTAATGAACTTCTTTCGAATAAATTTCACTTTATTAGTATAGTGTATTTAGATGAATAGTGATTAACCAGATTATTTAGTATCTACTAAATAAAAAACAGGACCTGATATACATCTATCAGGTCCTGTTTCACATAGACATTATACATCGATATTTTCCACACATTATCAATGTTTGTAATGTAGTTAGCCTTTTGAGTCAGCTATAAAATCAGATATTATTTTTTCGATATCGAAAGGAGTAATCCCTTTATTCAAAGAGAAAATAGTTTCTGCTTCTTCGATGTCTTGAACGAGTTCACCTCTAGCTTCAATATGTAATCGGAACAAGTCATATAAATTCGGTTTAACTAAATTAGTTAAAGCCTTTCCAACTAGTATCATACCTTTTTGATTAGCTTCGATGGTATTATCATAAGTTAGATCTCTTGTAAGAGACAAATCTGTCCAAATCAATTTTCGTTCCTTTAAGTCTAAAATAACTGGAATAGAGATTTGGGTGTCGGCAGTAATATCCACTTTATCTTGAACAGTAGAAGGTTCAAATATTTCACCTGAACCAGGATATTGACGAACCATCCAACCAGTAAAGCATTCTGGTAAATCTTTATATGGTTGGTCTGTGTAAGAAAGCAAAGTCATAACTACATAGCGTCCACCATATTTCAGCACAGACGGAATATCGAAATCAATGAATTCAGATGCCCCCTTTGGTGCAGAAGTAATATCTCCGCTATGGTAGGCTTTGAAATTTTTTGAACGTAAGTTCGTGAAGGATACATGTTCTTTGTATTGCCAATCTTCGTCGTACATTGCAGCAGACAAATCAATGTCAACACGTCCTGTATGTTGTCCATTCACATAGCCTTCTTTCCACCATAGGAAAAAACGAATCGTATCTCCTTCTGGCAAATCTACTTTACTTCCTCGAGATAATGTGCGAAGCGCTTTGCTGGCTGAACGTTGAGAGAAGGGAACTAAGTGATTTTTTAACTGTTCATCCAAAAATACTTTTCCGAGACTTGGAAGTTCTGCGAAGCGATTTTTTAAAGTATCTTCACACATTTTTACAATCATTAAACAAATATCCTCTGAGATAAATGGAAGTGTATTTTCAATACCAATAGCTTTTGCTACATTTCCCTTTGGAAAAAAGGTGCGAAATTCATTTTTATCATTTCGATGCTTAAAATGAGCCGTGAGTTGAAGTAATACAGGAGTAGAAACGTCTCCTATTATACTTAGAAACTCTTCGAGAATATTGAAAACATTTGTTGATGTATCACTACATAAACGGATTAAATGATCCAAGCGTCTGGCAAATTCCCCCGGGCGAGTTTTTAAAAGATTTTTCGCTGTCATGATATCACGATTCAACAAAGCTGCTTCTATTTTTCCATTAAATGTTTCAACTTTAATGTTGTTGCGAAGAATCTCAAATGCTCGGTGGGTTTTTGGGAAACGAGTATGATATTCTGCTGGATGAAGAATTTCACCTAAACGAATCCAACGTTTTTTGTATCGAAGCATATCTTCGGTAATGTTTCCGCATTGCTCTAACAATCCTAAAAGGAAGCGTCTTTCTGCTCGGTTAAACTTCTTGAATCGAACGGAGGATGCTAAACTCACATCGCCTTCAGATAAAGCAACTGCAAGGCGAAGAACATCAGTTGCTGTTTTAAAATACTTTGCAGCAGCATCGGCTGATATTTTTCTGTTTATTAATAAAACCCCAATTATAAAAGACATATTTTCCTTATGAGGAATTACATTAGGTAGAAAACAGGAAACATCTTCAGTGTGTGTAATAGCCCATTCTACATCTGTCTTATCAGTTGAGGAAATAGAGCTGTTTGCACGAATCAATTGAGAAATCATTTGATTGAAATCTTCTTCACTTCCTAAGTCAATAACTTTCAAATCAACGCTATCTAAAAGAGGAAGTCGTTCTTCTACTTTTGATACAGGTAGGCGCAACGTCACATAATGAATAACGGCATTGATGTATAAATCAGCGTCACTTAAATCCATCATTTGTTGCGGAAAGTTTGGATACATAGGAGTAAACTGAATATGTGCACCAACCATTTCTTTTAAATGTTTTACCAACTCTTTGTAAAACGATGTGAATGCACCAACCGAAAGTGTTTGCAACTCTTCTATTAAAGGCTCAGAAAAAGTAAATCCTAAACTTTCCAAGTTTTTTAAAGCAGTGGCTAAATACATGTTCGGTAGTTTATTTTCTTCTCTTTTTATAATTACTTTCAAACTTCTTCTTATGTAAATAGAATTTTTCATGAGAACGCCAGCTATTCACTCCTTATAAAAGAGGGGAATAGTCTGACTGTCCTCCTTTCAGTGGTAGATTTTTATTTTTACATGCATAAACACACTAATTGTAGAGAAATGCACTGAGGGTATAAAGCTATTTTTTAGTGAAAAATTAGGGGTATAACATTTAGTTGTTAAGTGGTAATTTGTTAATTAAGAAAAGAAAACCTCTACATCAATGGTTGATAAACTAAAGTTTATTCAAATCCAAAGAAGAAAGAGGTTTTATAGTCTAATTATTTTCATAGGAAATTGACAACTCTAAAACAATTTGAAATTTCTACAAAGAAGGAAGAATTGTCATAGCCTATGTGTTTAGCAGGAAAGTAACATCCCTATTTCGCCAAAGAAGTTAGAAGGAAGGAACGTCATAGCCTGCTTTATTAGTATATTCTCTTGCGAAGAGCAATTCAAGTATACTGTCTGATTTTTTATATTTTTCTTAAAGGGGAATTTTCATGTTTATCCCGCGTTAACGGGCAGCCAGATTGGTGAGGGTGATTAAAGTTTCATTTTATAAATAGGGGGAACATCACATTCTCTTTTTATAATACTATTAAGGGAGGATTTTTATTTTTGATATATTATACCATTTATTTAATGGTATAATATGGTATGTGTTCTATGGAATGGAGTTGAATGAGTATTATAAATACAAAAGGTGAAATTAAAAAAACAAAAAGAAAAGTATTACTAACTATACTTACTATGTTAGTAATTATAATTGGATTTGGATATTGGAAACTTTTTAGTTTGCAAGGCGTTCCAAAAGGGGAATTAATTCGAACAGTGAAATCTCCAGATGGAAAATATCTCATCAAGACTTATTTTCATAATGCAGGATCATTAAGTGCGGATGCTGTTAGGGGTGAATTAGTTAACCTTGATACAGATTCAGAGAAAAATATATATTGGAATTATCCAGATACCGATCCATATATTGAATGGGTAAATAAGAATATTGTTAGAATTGGAGATCAAACTTTAGATATTTCACAGAAAGAAACCTATGATTGGCGTGATGATGATAAGCACGTTAAAGAAATGCCTAAACAGTTTATTAGATAAAACAAGAAAATTTAAATTTATTTAATCTTATTCGTTTAACTATAGATAGGATTATATGAGTGAAAAAGTCCATTTAGATCTTCTAAATGGACTTTTTTAGGTTTCTAGATACGACTACTGATAAAAATGGAACAAACTTGTTACTTAGGTTGTCTATTAATTATACGCATAAAACAGGAGTTCATGATAGTTCGCTCATTTTATCCCGCTATTTGCCCGTAAAAGTCCGACTGATGAGGGCTGATTAAAGTTTCACTTTATCTTTTACTGTACCTTGTAACTACATTTTACCTTGCTGTAAAGAAACAAAAAACGTTTTTTTATTCAATAATTCCAATTTCTAGAGCCTTTTGCACAGCTTCTTCTTTGTTGCGGACTCCTAGCTTTGTATAAGCTGTGGAAGCATAATTTCTGACCGTACCATTTGATAAATATAACCTTGATGCTATGGTAGTGTATCGAAGTCCCTTTGCTACTAGTTGCAATATTTCTATCTCCCTAGCTGTTAGCTCATAAGCGGTTGCTTTTGATTGTGGTGTCTCTTTTTGCTCATCAAATTTCTCAAATATTTTGTGAGACATTCCCTGATCAATCAGTGTCCCACCTTTGTGAATAAGTCGGATCGTATTAGCTAGCTCCAATGTTTCAATGGATTTGAGTAAAAAGCCATCCGCACCGTTGCGAAGCGATTCCAACGCCTGTTCGGTATCCTGAAAAGTGGTAAAAATCAATATGCGGATATGTGGCCATTGTTGCTTAATCTTTTTGGTTGCTTCGACTCCATCCATGTGCTGCATATCTAAATCCATAAGTATAACATGGGGTTGAAGGCGCCCACAAAAATCGATGGCTTCATTGCCATCCTCGGCCAAACCGATTACATTTAAATCTTCATATCTATCGAGTAGTGTCCTCAAACTTTCCCGAACAAATGGCTGGTCGTCTACAATTAACAAACGAATAAGTCCATCTTTTATTTCAGTTTGGTGCGGTATGGTACATGTAACAAGCATTCCTTCATCTGGCTTTGTATATACAGACAATTGGCCTTGCAAATTCATTGCTCGTTCTTTCATTGCATTCATACCAAAGCCTTCTTGCCATTCTACATTTCCTTTTCCATTATCTTGAACTTCTAATCTCGTATATTGTTGTTCAAACTGCAATGAAACTATAATTTCAGTTCCTTGACCATGACGTACTGCATTCGTAAGGGACTCTTGTAAGCAACGAATGAACGCTATCTTCGCTTGCCGAGACAATTCATATTCCTCTCCGTATGCCCGAAAACTTACATTAATCTGAGCGTGCTCCTGAAATTCGGCTCCAAGATTTTGTAGAGATTGAATTAAGGAAGGCGATTGACACGGAGACTCCATTTGATGTAGGTAACCTCTCACGTCCTCGATGCTTTTACGTCCCATTTCAAGCAGAGAATCTAGCCTCTGTATACCCATTTCAGTAGCAAGTTCGGTGCGCAACGTTTCCATCCCCATAATAATAGAAGTATAAGCGTGACCAACTGTATCATGAAGCTCACTCGACAGTCGGTTTCGTTCTTCCGCCAGTGTAATGCGTTCAATCTGAGACATATATTGCTCAAGTACCGCGTTTTGTTTACGAATTGATTCATTTTGTTTATGATTGACGATTAATAAATGAAAAGCGAAGCCCATTACATATGCGAATCCATAATAGGTGACCATAACCCAATAGCTATTACTGGGCGCAACCGCATAGAAAATTCCAGTTGTTATAAAAACCGTTATTGGAGCTGTCCAATAATAGGACAAATGCTTACTATTCGCAGCAATTAGAAACACCGATATAAGAAATGTGTTGTAAGCTTCTGGAAATAATAAGGTTAAATATATACATAGTCCACCATATAGCAGTATTTCTGTGAACAAATAATATTTATAATTGAATAGTAAGGCTACCCATGGAACAGAGAAGGCAATAATTTCCCAAAGAATAATAATCCAAAGTGGTAATGTTAAACCATCCTGAAAATTTAATGTAGCTAGAATGATAGACACACTAGCAAGTAGGCGTACCCCTAACATAATCCAATTATACCAAAACCAATACTTAACCATATCTAACAAGTCCTTTACCCCCTAAATAGCCTACCATTTTACTTCCTATATAATAATTTAATCCTTCCTGCCTTATTATACTTTTTAATTTAAAACTACGATACTACTCACAGACTGCAAACTTCTATTGATTTAGTTGCCGAATCATACTACGTGTATAGCCCCCAATTTTCTTTGTCAAACCATCGACTATTCTAATACTTATGGCGGTAAATACTATACCCATAAACATTACAAAGAGTGACTTGGCAAAAGTATCTATTTGTATAAATATAATATTCATATCGATGTATCGATACAGTAGTGGTGCCAACAGGAACATAAGTGGCATTACGTAAAAAATGATTGCACTAATGAGACTGAAAATGCCAATCGTAAATTTCTGCATTAGCCAATAGACAGCACACCAAGTGCGACGATCTGTTAGCACTAATTTCACCTGAGACCAGTTCGATGTATCCATTGTTATACTTCTATCGTAAGAGTCTGTTGAAATATCTGTATAAATTTTCGTCTGTATGCGCTCGAATTGGATAAAGGGTGTGGTAGTCTGTAGTACGCGCATAATTAATGGAATCCCAACAACAGTAAATGAAAGGGTTAAACTAAATAGCAGAGCTATTAGGTAAAAACAAAAATAAAACAATCCTGTACCGAAAGTTAGCAATAAAAAATAACCATTATGGATGAATCTTGATTTCATAAAGTTCATCGCTCCTATCTGTGTAATAACCGAATCATACTGCTTTTTTTGTCATTCTCACTAGTGTAAAAGTGTCATATGACAGTTCTAAATGATGTTAAAAAGGGGAGAGCAGCTTACTTCTGGTTAAAAAAGATGCTTTTATCCCGCTATTTACTGGGCAGTAAGACTCCCACCTCAAAATTCAGCGTTAGGTGGGGGGGCGGGCTGCCGGTAAACGCACGATTGGTGAAGGCTAATAATCAGTGGGGGATGAACAAAAACCTGCTGATTAAAGTTTCACTTTATTAATCCTCCACAAAGCAATCCCGTTCTTACATCTGCAAGAACGGGATTGCTTTGTACTTTTATTTAATATGAGATGGACTTGTTTTTCGAATATGAAAAATAATATCAAATTGCTCAAGCAATGAAGTATCAAAATACACCGAACTGTTCGGGAGGATTTGTCCCCCTATACTTAGTAATGGTCTTTTTGCTTTAACCCATTTTTCTGCTTGTCCTTTAAGGTGACGGTTATCCAATAAAAACATTTTATATGGCACTTTTCCGAGAGTATAATTGAAACTTTTTACATCTTGTGGAATAGTGTCGGTTGTAATCTTACCTCCAGTGGAAGGATCATATTCGCTGTATAAGGTAAAATTCCCCTCCGTAGTTGTACTACCAATTGTGACATAATTATTGTCTAAACGTTCCTTCAAAAACTGCCCCGCAACATAAGGGTATAATTTCTCATCGATAATTCCTTTAGCTATATGAATATTGTGTGCCCATACCATCGTTTTACCACCAAATGTCTCTTGTGCCCACATTGCATGATCGGCCAAGTATTGTTCATGTAGTTTTATTATACTTGGATAGTCGTTAGGGAGTAGCATTGTGGTAAATTTCTCTATTGCACTTGCCGTTGCTTTCGCCCAGATGTACTCGGATGGAATTATTTCTGTGTTGGCTTGTTCATTCTCATCTTTTAGTAATCGGGCTACTCTCTCAGCGTTTGCTTTAAACTTCTCTTTCCTTTCAGGAGCAAGTTTCATATATTCCTGTATACTTCCAGTAAAAGAAGACAATTCTTTATAATTTTCTTCTACTTCTGCCAGCAAATCTGGTCGATGCAGCCTTACATAATCAATTACTTTATTAAAGCTACCTTGGTCCAACGCCTTTAAGTCGAGCCCAATAAATTGGATCTTTTTTTTATTGGATGGATCAGCATTATAATCTTTCATCCACTCAATCATGGCTATAATTTCATCAGTAGGATATAACAATTTTAAAAATTCCCTAGGGTTTCCTTTTCCTGTTTGGATATATTCATTTAGTTTTAAGCCGTTTCCCCAATCTTCTTCCATTGCAAAATTCGTAAAACCCATTTCAGTAACCAAATATTTCACAAGGCGAAACTTCATAGTAAAAATTTCAGAGCTTCCATGAGTATTCTCTCCTAATCCTACATATTGCGCGTTCCCAATCATTTTCTTAAGTGGTTTTAAATCTTCAAATGGTTTTGACGGCTCTATCGTTTTTAATGGGTTAGCCTGTGATTGTATTGATTTAACTATATTTTTTTGGACTGATTGACCTGAATTTTCGACTGCTACAGTTTGAGCGTTTCCTACTTCCGCGCATCCTGTGACTAATAAAGCTGTACTAACCATTGCAATCATTCTTTTCTTATTCATTTTTGCCCACCTCAATTGAATTATTTTCAAAAGCAAGATTGATTCATGTACTTGCACGAATCAATTGCCTTAATTCAATTGTTATTTATTCCATATCATATTTTCTAGTTACATATTGTCATAAGATTAATTGACACAAGTCATAGGTTAATCATTACACTTTTGTACTATCGGCTATGACAGTTTATAAATAATAATTAAATTGTTGAATCGCAAGTAAGACTAGATTATGAATTTGGGAGGGATTGTAAAGATGAATGATCTGTATGTCAAAATATTTTTATTCTAAGTTGTAGCTGTTGAAATGACAGGAAGTAAATTTGATAAACAAATGAATAAAAGGGGAAGGGGGGATTACAATGTTATTACACGGAGAAGCATTCCACAATAAAGATAAAATCCAACGTGCTAAAATAGGACTTCAACTCTTTCTAAGTATCTTAACCATTACTTCTATTATTCTAAATGTAGTAGTAATGATTACTAAAAGTATGCCGCTTATTGTGGTATATATGTTTACCCCAGCATTTTCTTCTATTTTGACTCGCATAATATTGAAAGAAGGGTTTAAAGATGTATCTTTTAGTCTCGGTAACTTAAAGATATGGAAGGGGATTGGTTTTGCGCTGTTAATACCTATGATAATATGTGGAATTACTTATTCTATCGCCTGGTTTAGCGGACTTGCGAGGTTTCAGCCCTCGCAAGGTGGTATGCTAGAACCTATTTACAATATACTTGGATTTCAATATCTACCGATACCATTAAGTTTCATTTTTATAGTAGTATTGAGCGGAGTTTTAGGTAGCTTGCTTAACTTAATTCCAGTTATGGGAGAAGAAATGGGTTGGCGAGGTTATATGCTTACAAGACTAATCGATGCAGAGTTTTCACGCCCAATCCTTATTAGCGGATTAATTTGGGCAACGTGGCATGTTCCAATTGTTATTGCTGGTCTATATGTAGAGGGAACATCTGCCCTACTTTCAGTACTTGGCATCTATTTTTGTATTGTGCCATTCAGTTATATTACAGCTTATTTACGACTTATCACAGGTAGCGTTTGGCCTTCGGTTATCATTCATACTACTTGGAATGCCATTATTCAAGGACCTTTCGCACGTGCAAGTACAGGAGATCAAACTGAGATTTGGATTGGAGAATCTGGTTTGATAACCGCTATTATTATCTTGGCTACTGCAATAATTATGTCTCGAATCGTAAATTTTACTAAATAGCATACGGATGTGTTTTAAATTCAATTAGTGTAATATAACGAGGTTGAAATAAGATGCTCCTAAAAATATTAGAAAAAATCTAGTTGAACGGACTCTTACTTAATCTTAGGCTGCTGGACATGCTGTGATATCCCATCGTCATCAAGCTAAGAAAATAAACTTGGTTGCCATAAAAAAACATAATGTTTTCATTTAAAGTCTTGGAGATGAAATTTCATCATCTTCATCACGTTTGACCTTCAGGAAATAAAAAGTTAAACGATTATACAAATACTCTAACTGAAAAAACGATAGTCCTTTTATCAAAAATGTAGAAGGACTATCGTTTATTTTTTTTGACAAAATTAGGGATTGATGTTCATAAAAATGGATAATATAATTCGCATTTTACGTAAAGAGAAAAATTTCCCCCTAGAATATTAAGCTAAATCTCTTGGTGTGACGGTTAATTTAAGTTTTACTTTATGACTTGTAAAGGGCTGTTCAATGCATCGTACTATTAAAAAATCTAAATTAAATCATTAAATTGCGATAAAATGTGGTCGGAAATAATGAAATTTTAGGAAAAATAAGGTACACTAGTTTATGATTTTAGTTGAAAATCGTTTGACGTTAATGCATACGGGGGAAAGATTGATGAACAACAATACAACAAATGAATCAGTTGAAGAAATTGATCAAAAACGAGTAAGATCAAAAAAACGTTATACAAATTGGAAGTTTATCGCAGTGGGTATTGGTGTAATTGCACTTCTTATTGGGGGAATGAGTTATTATCAGGCAACTCACTTCAATTCGAATGTTACAATTAATGACACAAAAGTTGGTGGTCTGAGCGCTGATCAGGCAATACAGAAATTAAAGACATCTGGACTAGCAAACAAAGTCTATGTTGATCAACAACAAATTTTAGATGAAAAAGATACAAAAACGGAACTTACGGAAAAAGATTTGCCTCAAGTTAAGAAACTATTAAAAAGTCAGTGGACATTTTTCCCTTCCTCAAAGGGAGAAAATTATTCATTGCTACCAGAGAAGGCAGATCAGTATCGTAGTGAAACGATGAAAAAACTTGTAGAAGAAACGCTCATCTCTATGAATGAAAAATTAAAAGCGCCTCAAGATGCTATGGCGAAGCTAGAACAAGGGAAAATTGTTATTTCGAAAAGTGTGGAAGGGAAACAGTATGATGTTACTAGTCTACTGAAAGATTATGATAAGCAAAAATATAAAAGCGAAATTCATCTGAAGTCTGCATACATAAAACCTATTAAAGAAGACGATCCGATTGTCAAAAAAGAGGAGAAAGCACTACAGAATCTTCTTGGGCAGTCTGTTGAGTATAAAGTGCAGGATGAAGTTTATCCTTTAAAAGCGAAAGATTTAATTCAAAATGCCTCTATGTCAAAGGATATGAAAGTTACAATTGATGCGAGTGATATTAAGAAGAAAATTACTGAAATTAATAATGCCAAATCAACATTAAATAAAGATTTCTCATTTAAAACGCATTCCGGTTCAGTCATATCAGTAAAAGGACAAGGATACGGCTGGGCACTAGATGTTGAAAAAGAAACTAAACAAGTTCAACAAGCCTTTGAGAAAGGCGAAAAGTCGCTTTCTGCTTCTAATATTCACGGAAATGGTTGGGAGAAGGAAGGTATCGGTTATAAAACAACATCGAATAATGGCATCGGAGACACGTATGCAGAAGTTTCAATTGCAGAGCAACAAATTTGGATTTACAAAGATGGAAAATTAGTTGTTACAACAAATGTAGTAACTGGTAAACATAGTACTGGTGAAGATACATCACCAGGTGTGTGGTACGTCCTCTATAAACGAACACCATATACGCTAAGAGGTAACGCAGTAGGAAAAGCTGATTATGCGGTTAAAGTAGATTACTGGGTTCCATTCACAAATAGTGGTCAAGGATTCCACGATGCCGGCTGGCGAAAAGACTGGGGAAATAATGCTTATTTAACAGGAGGATCAGGTGGATGTGTGAACCTTCTTCCTAATGTTGCAAAAACTGTATATGATAGTTTGAACACGTATGATCCAGTTATCGTGTATTAAAAAATAGCTACGTATCAAGAAATAAACAAAACAGGAAATCTTACCTGATGGTATATGAAAAAACACCTCTTGCATTCGCATACTAAGTGTGCAAATGTAATGGAGGTGTTTTTGTTTGAATACAAAAGTGTATTGTTAATAAGAAACAAAGTAGGAAGAGATTAAGAATAAGTATTCAAATAGTCAATAAAATTGACAATGAATATCATTTTCACTTAATATAGAATCGTTGCATTTAATTAGACATGAATTTTTTGTTAATATAATAGAGTTCTATTAAGTTGTCACATTTAAGAACTATCATTAAATCTTTTAAGAATTTAAACGTAGGAAAGGGTAATATAAAATGAACTGGAAAAAAGGCGGATTATGGGTTATTATTTTTTTCGTTGTAAAAGGCACGATTTCTACACTTTTAATCGTTACAGGTGCTAAATATTTTGATTTATCATTTCTGCAACTTATCTTATTAATTCTGACCTTATTAGTGATTTCTCTAATAAGTCGAAAAGTGCTGTATAGACATAAACAAAACAAAAAGCAAAAAGAGCTAAATATATAGTGGAGCCCCAGAGACCGTTGGATTTCTGGGGTTTTATTTCGATAGTTTTTTCATGTTTATACGTTACCATTTTAAAATGTGGAAAATCTTCATACTTCTACAATCTATATAAATGGCTTAAACTTCACATCTTATGAATTCCTTGAACCGCTAAACCTAAGCAAAATAATGAACTATCCTATAGAAGAAAGTTGAGGGAGCTAATCGCATATGTTTTATTGAAAGGATGTGATTGAATTATGGAACGGCCGAATTGGGGAATTGGAGGATTAGTATTCGTTGGCTGTATGTTTCTTGGTGGAGGAGTGGGATCTATGTTAGGTAATGCCCAAACTGGATGGCTAATAGGAATGGGCATTGGATTTCTTGGGATGGCTTTAACGAGACTGTTCAGAAAATAATGTAACTGAGATTCTTCTTCTGGTAAATAAGGAAATATGTAAGTAATTCATGGCATAAGAGTTCTATAAATTATAGTTAGAATCTTCTCTTTTGTATTTGTCTTTTCTAAATTTCTCCATACATAGATACGATTCTCAAGTCGGAGGATAGCACCTTAGGGTGTCTTTTTTATGCTTTTTAAAAATGTCTTACCATATAATAGCTGAGTTTTGCTTTCAGTCTCCGATGCCCATTAAACATAAAATGAAAATTCCGCACCATTTAAACTCTGATAACAATTCATACGATCAAGAATAATTGAGTTAATAGCTTTCGGTAGATTGTCATCATTTTTTTATAATACATTAGATTCATTACCGTTTCAGACCTATGTATTCATTCATAACCTAACAGTAAAAGGGGGGATGATTAAAGGTATGGCAGTTAATGAGGAATCAATTTGTCAACAGTTTGCAAGAATTATCGGTGGACAAGAAGGATTCGCCGGTGGGAAATGCGTGGCAACAATAAACAGGGATGAAATACGAGCAACAATCTTGGGAAAACGTTTTAGAGTAACAACTTCCTTTTCATTCGAATCACGAGACAATAAA
This sequence comes from Bacillus sp. TE8-1, assembly GCF_008368855.1. Taxonomy (NCBI): domain Bacteria; kingdom Bacillati; phylum Bacillota; class Bacilli; order Caryophanales; family Bacillaceae; genus Bacillus; species Bacillus sp. TE8-1. The sequence goes on from NZ_QPET01000049.1 coordinate 53,836, forward strand.
ACTGGACGGGCATTATGCCTAGGCCGAGTAGCACTCTTACAAAAAGAAGTCACTGAATTTGTGGCGACAATTATTAAACAAGGAATAATTGTTTCGTCTATACACAATGAGTGGTTATGTGATGATCCAAATTTGATTTACGTTAATATCGAAGACGTTGATGATCCACTAAATTTTGCAAGAAAAGTGAGAAGAGCATTGTGCAATTAACAAATTTTTTTAGTTAATGGATTGATTACGTTAAATAGAAGATTTCAGCGTGTTGAATGTTATAGTTGTAAAATAGATTTAAGTGGATGGGTTTATAAAATGAAAGAAGGCATTCCGTATTTGGAATGTCTTTTTTATGTTTTTGTTGCTCATGAGGGTGGTTAACTGATTATATGCTGTTTATCTTGCAACAGCAAGAACTGGACGAGGTATCTTTAAAGGTATTTGACTATTTGTAGATACCATATTTTATCAAATGTTATTAGCATATCATAAAACGACAGGGGAGAAATCGCCAGAGAAATACGTCAAATTAGTCATTCCTTCTATAATCTAAGGGGGCGATTTTGTTTTCGAAAAATAATAGGTAAATCATTTGACAATTAAAATGATCTACTTTAATATATATGCCATAGCATATATTTGGCGAAACAAATACATTCATTGTGAATGATTGACTGGTATGCTATATCCTTTTATATCTTAATTTATAGAGGTGATATATGAACTTACATGATTTAATAGGCTATCTTGTTCATCGTACTGATGTGAAAATGACCAATTATTTTACGAAGAAATTAAAGCCGTATGGAGTTACGCCAGAGCAGTGGGGGATTATTAGTGTTCTTTGTAGCCAAAGGAGCACTACTCAAAAAGAGTTGGCGGAAGCTATTGATAAAGATCAAACTACTGTTGTTAGAATGATACAGTCAATGGAGAGAAAAGGGATTGTAAAGAAGGCTTTGAATGACCAAGATAGGCGTTCACATAACCTTTTTTTAACTGAAAAAGGTGACGAGTTAAAGAAAACAATCTTGCCTGTAGTGAAAGACGCTCACCATTTCGTTACGAGTAATTTGAGCGAGGAAGAAATTAAAGTATTACAATCGCTATTAAACAAATTGTATGATACAAACTATTAATATTTGTTCCTTATTGATGCTATGCTATTCATAAGGAACAAACTTTGTTTTAGGTATTATATATGCTATAGCACATAATTTTTTGTTTGTTTAGAGGAATGGGAAGATAGCTTTATTTTGTATGATATCTGATTCAGGTTCACTTTTTTGCCTAGTACCAGTCAAATTTTTGTATTATATATGCTATAGCATATAATTTTCAGCCCTTTAATATTGAAAAGGGTAATGTAAATTGAAGCGACTTCCATATGGGTAATCTCAGGAAATAGGGTAAAGGTAGTGACTATTATCTGAACAATACTGAGTTTTTACCAAATAATAAGAGAGGTGTGATTACTATTTTAATTTTCATTAATATTGTAAAAGTAGTGTTGTTTCTGTTCTTTTTAATGACAGGAACGAAAATTATATCCGGGAAAATGGCAGATGAGTTCAAACGATTTGGTTTACCTTCGTTTTTTAATTTCTTAACTGGAGCTTTTGAGATTGTAGGAGCGATTGGAATGTTGATAGGAATCTGGATTCCAGTAATAGCTTTATGGGCAGGATTGTTATTAGGTGGTACGATGCTTGCAGCTGCATTAACGCTAATTGTATTAGCGAGAGATCCCTTTAAGAAAGCGATACCTGCACTTGTTTTGTTTGTCCTTAGTTTAGGGATAAGTTTGTATCACATTTTTTAAAAATAACCGAAAACTATTAAACTTTCACTTTATGCGTTCAAGTTACTATCATTATGTGATTATTTTACAAATAGGGGGATTCTCAAATTAGTGCTTGAATAATAATAGCAATACTGATTTAGACATTACGATCATTTGAATCATAATCAGTAAAAGAATGGGAAGAATTTTATATTAAAAATAGGAGTGAGTGAAAATGGCATATTTATTACAAGTTGATTTTCCGTTTGAAGGTCCTTTTGGTGAAGAAATGGAAAAAGGATTTTGGGATTTAGCAAAAAGTATTAACGAAGAAGAAGGATTCCACTGGAAAATATGGACTGAGAATGAAGAAACAAAAGAAGCTGGAGGCATTTATGTATTTGAAGAAAAACAAGATGCTGAAAAATACGCGGAAATGCACAAGAGCAGACTTGAAGCAGCTGGTGTAAAAGATATTAGAGTGAAAATTTTTAACATCAATGAAAAGTTAACGGAACTGAATCGTGGGTATATTAAATAATTTCGAAAGTCGGAGCAAGCGTAAAAAGGAGGGGGATAATCCCCTTCTTTTTTTAATTCTTAAGTTGATGGTGAGGGGACTCTTACAAAAAAAATCTTTGCAAAATTTGTGAAAGAAAAGGAGAGATAAAGGTATTTTAACCTTATCTCTCTTTTTCTATATTCATTTATTTTCAGGTAAGGAGTTGATTAGTTATTACTATTTATAAGAACGTGAAGAAGTGTTGATGCCAGTTGGAACTGTTGTAAAGGTTGAGGGGGCATCCAAGGAAATAGCAGAGATGTGTATGATGATTTGGCGCAGGGGTATGAATCCATCTTCTATGAAATTGTGGGATTATATAAGCATTGATTATCCTGGAGATTTTAAAATGAAATTTACCTAATTATAGAAGTGATTTGAACGTAAGGAAATTGTAAGAAATGCATAAGAAAAAAGAAATTTTTATTATGTAGGATACAAATATAGAGAAGCACAAAAGAGGGAGGATAAATAGGGTTTATTTATACGAAAACTAAACTAGTAACAAGCGCATTCTAAATAAAAAATCATTTATGGTACTAACATACATGTGAAAAAGAGAGGTTTTACCGTTTGTTACAACAGTAGGGATAAAGCCAGAATAGTAGTTTATGTGATGTTTGTAATTGAACAAATAAAAGATGAAATTAATCATTTATCTAAGGAGGCATTTTTTTATGGAAAATAAATTATCTGGGGTGTTAGCCGCTACTTTGGCCCTAACGATGAGCTTGCCAACAGGAGCGATAGCGTCTTCTAGCAGTAAGGCTCCGGTTGTATCTAGCCAAGAAGTTGCTAGTAAAGATTTGGAGAAGATTGCTGCAGAGAACGCTGAACTACTCACGAAGTCCTATGAGACGACTAGCGTGCAGTATGCGCTGATTGATAATGGTAAACTTATTTTGTCGGGGCAGACAGGCAAGAACGACATAGAAGGGAAAGAACCATTAACTAAAGATACTCTATACGGAATTGGTTCAACCAGTAAAGTATATACAGCAGCGGCTGTTATGAAACTAGTAGACGAAGGAAAAGTTGATTTGGATGCTCCTGTTACTGGCTATATTCCTGAGTTCAAAATGAAAGATAAACGATATAAACGCATTACACCGCGTATGCTGTTGAATCACTCCTCAGGTTTGCAAGGTTCGACGTTCAATAATGCATTTTTATTTAAAGATAATGATGCTTATGCCCATGATATCTTGTTGCAACAATTGTCCAACCAAAACTTGAAGGCAGACCCTGGCGCGTTTTCAGTATACTGTAATGACGGTTTTACGCTGGCTGAGATCTTGGTAGAAAGAGTCAGCGGTATGAGTTTTACTGAATTTCTACATCAAAAGTTTACAGAGCCATTAAAACTGAATCAAACGATAACATCGCAAGACAAATGGGAAGACGAAAAGCGGGCTGGACAGTATTCTCCGACATACCAGGGACAGCTTCCAAGTGAAATGGTAAATGTGATTGGTACGGGAGGAATCTCCTCTACTGCAGAAGATGTGGTGCGATTCTCACAAATATTTATGGGACAGGGAAAAGAAATTCTCTCTAATAAAGCAATCAAGGCGATGGAACAAGAAGAATATAAAAAAGGAATGTGGCCAGGAGATAGCGGAAATATGTTCAACTATGGTCTTGGCTGGGATAGTGTGAAACTATACCCATTCAGTGAATATGGGATAAAAGCGTTGACTAAGGGTGGGGATACGATGCTGCAACATGCTACATTGGTCGTGCTTCCAGAACAGAAGATGGCAGCAGCTGTATTGTCCTCCGGTGGGAGCAGCATGACAAATCAACTATTGGCAAATAAATTACTGCTAGCTAGGCTTAAAGAGAAAGGGGCAATTAAGGATATAAAACCAGATAAATCCTTCGGCAAGCCAGTCAAGGCTAAAGTGCCTCAAGATGTGGTAAAAAAAGCAGGATTGTATGGAAATATCCAAAGCCATTTCAAAATAGAGATTACGAAGAAGGGAGAACTGTTTTTACCAACTAAACCGGAAGAAAAATATGTATATACGGCGGATGGAAGCTTTATAAATGAAAAGGGTACTTCCAAGCTTAACTTCGTCACTGAGAAGAATGGAAAAGTTTATTTAAGAGAGAGCACATATGAATTATCACCGGGATTGGGGCAAAATGTGCTGACTCACTATTTAGCTCAGAAATTAGAAAACAATGTGTTACCAAAGAAAACAGCTGCTGCATGGGCGAAGCGCGAGGGCGGCAAGTTCTACCTTGTTAACGAAAAATTTAATTCTATAAATTATCTAGGACAACAAATACCTCTTAACACACAAATTACGATCAAGGATGGCTATTGGGACGGCAAAAAAATTACAGGTCCGAATACGGCGACGCATCAAATTCAGATTCCTGTGATGAATGGGAGGGATACGAAGGAAGCTCATTTCTATACAGAGAATGGTACTGAATATATGGAGATGGCCAGCTTTTTATACGTCAGTGAATCTAACGTAAAATCCCTTGATGCAGGTCAATTATCGAAAGTTACACTGCAAAAAAATGGGCATGCGAAATGGTTTACGATTCCGCAAGAGGTAGCAGGGAAAACGATGAATGTGGAGTTGCCATCAGGAAGTTCATTCGCGGTGTATGATGGGAATGGAGTATGCGTCAATTTTAGCGTTGTTAGTAATAATAACAAAGTGAAACTACCAGAGAACGGAACGGTTGTATTTGCTGGCGCACCGAACTCCGAATTTACAGTCGCATTGAACTAGCTACAACTCGGGATAGACTTCAATAAAACAGTGCGACATGGAAAAGATATTTTATTTGTATCTTAAGTATTACCTTAAATGATATTACACTTAAATTCTTAGCTTAATAGCAATGGGATAGCACTACATGTCTACTAACCTAAGAAAATAAATCAAACCCATGTCCATCAAGCTAGTAAAAATAAATACCCCAAAAATAGTAAAATTGACATTCTCAGAGTAAAAATGTAAAAAATTATTGTTTAGGGGCAGCGTAAAACATTAGTTTGATAGCGATATGGCGCTACTCATAAAAAAAAGAAATAGGATAGAATATCCTATTTCTTTTTATTGATATAATAAAATGTAAAGAATAAATCCAAAGTAATGATAATAATTAGAAGTAAAAAGTGTATAAGTGCATCAGTTTTTCCGTTTAGTAAAGACTTTACAAAGAAATCCCATTCTGTTTCATGGGGAGGTTCTATCCAATTTCGTTGCAGACCTAACACCATTCCATTTATGAAATAGAAAATGCTTAATAGAATCCTTCCAACAAATAAGGCAGCTGTTTTTATATTCCAATCCTTTATCTTGATTACATAAAGGATTGGGAATAGTATCAGTATCCAAAAAACAATAATAAAGACTGTATTTCCCATTCTCTCCTCCTAACAAAATGATTGTGTTTTTAATCTTGGTAAATTCTTAGGTTGGAGGTATGTTTCATTGTTACTGGTTAAAAACAAGGGCCAGAATTCCGGCTCCTTTTCTATCCCGCAAAATAAAGTTTCACTTTATCTCTCCGTTTCAAAAAACTCAATCCACTCCCCATCAAGGCCAGCGAAGAATATGTAACGTGTTCCATCTGGTAATGTTTCGATTTCATCTCTTAGTAAAAAGGTTACTGCGTGTTTCTTTAGTCTTTCGATTTCATCCTCTAATGAATCCACTTTAAAGCAAATGTGATGTACTTTTCCTTCTGCCGGAAGGGAAGAGTTGTAGCCTTCAATTAATTCGAGTATCGTTTCTTTCGATTCTTCCACACCTAAAAAAGCGAGTTTTAAGTCTGGGTTTGGGTGCCCCATGCGTTTAAGGAGCTGTAAGCCGACTACTTCTTCATAAAATGAGATAGATGCTTCTAAGTTTGCAACCATAAGTCCAACGTGTTCTATTCTTCTGACTGGCATGTAGATTCCTTCTTTCTGAAAATTATATACAATATATTATTGAAAATTAAGAAAATAAGCAAGATAAAAACCTTACAAATTTTAGCGTGTTATATGGTATAGTGAGAAAGTATGTTTGGGGAGAAGGAAGGAGATTATACGATGAATACACCAACTCAAACTCCTTCATTATCGGAAACGATGAAAGAGTGGCATTATGCATTAGCGTATGAAATTAAACATTGGAAAACGATAGGTGGTAGTAAAATTTCTATCATGAACGGTCGTTTTTTATATACAGATTATGAAAGTACAGTATACGTATTTCAGCTTATTTCGGAAGTAAGCTTACCTGAAGGTTCACCGATTCGAATTGAGTTCGATGGTGAGGAAGCGACAGGGGAAGTGTTATCTGTACATGGATTAGAAATAGAGCTGAAATTAAATGATTATATACAAGGTGAAATAAGAGAAGCGGTTTTATACAGTGAACCGTGGCAATTGTTAGAGCAACTGCAAGAGCGATTGAAAGAAGCACGTAAAGATAAGCTAAAACGTAATCGTATAAAGCGTCTTGTTGATGGGACGAGCAGTCCGAAACATATTGAGAAGATGAAAAATCCGAAAAATGAACTGGCATATCGCGCGTTTTACAATCCGACAACGTACGTATGGGGACCACCTGGAACAGGGAAGTCTTACAATTTATCACGTATTATTTCGGCTCATTATCAAAAAGGAAAATCGGTACTTGTGTTAGCTCATAGTAATGCGGCAGTAGACGTATTAATGAGTGAAGTAACGAAGCAAATTGAGAAGAAAAAGAAATGGACGCCTGGTGAAATTGTTCGTTACGGTTATAGTCAACATGAACATATACGAAATCATGAAACGTTACTTGCGTCGAAGTTAGTTGAAACGACGAACGGATCTTGGGGTGAGGAAAGACTCTATTTAGAAGAGACACGCCAAGAGCTTCGTGAAAAAATCTTATCGTATAAAGCAACATCTGCTGATAAGAAGCGTATGCAGGAGATTGAAAGTGATCTTCGAAAGCAAAAGGCTAAAATTAAAGAAGTAGAAAAAGAATATATTGAAAATGCGAAAGTAATCGGCGCAACTTTATCGAAATGTGCCATTGATTCACTTATTTATGAGCGTACATTTGATTTAGTTGTTGTAGATGAAGTAAGTATGGCATATGTTCCGCAAATTGCATTAGCTGCTTCACTTGGAAAACGTATCGTCGTTTGCGGTGACTTTTTACAGTTACCTCCAATTGCGATGGCAAATCATGAACTCGTTCGCAAATGGCTTGGGGAAGATATGTTTTACCATGCTGGGATTGTTGAGTCTGTTAATAAATCAGAAGCACATCCGAACCTATTTATGTTGCAGGAACAAAGACGTATGCATGCAGATATATCGAAGTTTACGAATTCGTTTATTTATAAAAATAGAGTATACGATCATCCGTCTGTTTCAGAGCGTAAAGAACTTGCGCAATTGCAGCCGTTCGCAAATGAAGCGAGTGTTTTATTTGATACGAGCCAAATGGGAGCTTTTTCGTTAAAAGATGCTGCTTCTGGTTCACGTTTTAACATTATGTCTGGTTTAGTAGCAATGCAAATGATGTTAATCGGATTGTTAGATGGTGTGCAATCCATTGGTGTTGTGACGCCTTACAGGGCGCAGTCACGCTTTTTATCGACGTGTATGAGAGAAATGTTGCAGAGAACGAAATATCAAAACATACCAGTTTTAGCGGCGACAGTTCATAAGTTCCAAGGTTCTGAAAGAGATATGATGATCTTTGATACGGTTGACAGTTATCCGCAAGAACGACCTGGCGTATTATTCTTTGATCACAAAAACCATCGCCTCGTCAATGTAGCAGTGACAAGGGCGAGAGGGAAGTTCATTCAATTATCAGATTGCCATTATATGCGTAAAAACCTTTCGAGAAAACAAGCGTTATCACAATTAACAGCTCATATAGAACGTCACGGAGATGTGTATGATCGCACGACATCAAGACAATTGTGGGAACGAAAAATATCGAAACGTTTACGCTGGTTTATGGAAATGAATCTTGAGGAAACGAAAGGGCTATTAAAAGATATTTTAGCAGCAAAACGAAAAATTATTATTTCACTTCCAAGTACAAAACAAGTGGATAAGCGAGTATGGCAAGCGTTAATGCGTACAAATGCGCAAATAACAGTGTATAGTGACGGACCAGTTCCACTGAAAAATGTAAAGTTACAAAGACAAAATAAAGCATTCCCGTTCCTAGTAATCGATGATGAAATCTTCTGGGCAGGCGCACCGCTTACATCTCAAATGATGTTTGAAGGTAGTACGGAATTTCCGTACGTATGTGCAAGACTGCAAGCACCTGAGACAATTGGTGTATTAAAAGGATTTTTAGATATTCGGTAAATTCGGATAGGAATTCCTTGACTTTTACTTGGAATGAACTTAGAATAAAAAATAATTTAATATAATTTTATGAAAATTCTTATCACGAGAGGTGGAGGGACTGGCCCTATGATACCTCGGCAGCGGATTCGTTATGAATACTGTGCCAATTCCAGCAAGGTAACTTGAAAGATAAGAAAGAAGCTCATTTTGACTGTATATACAGAAGCCTCTTTCTATCTTTTAGAAAGAGGCTTTTTTACGTGAAAATAAAAGGAGGAAGAAAAATGGGAGCGACAGGAGTAGCGTCACAAAGAAAAACAATTGAAGAGAGTATCGAAAGAAATAAGGAAAAGTACATAGAAACAAGTCATGATATTCATGCGAATCCGGAGATTGGAAACCAAGAGTTTTACGCATCAAGAACGTTAAGTTTATTACTAGGTAGTGCAGGGTTTCAGTTGCAGCACAATATAGCTGGACATGAAACGGGATTTATCGCGCGAAAAAGCTCTGGAAAACAAGGACCGGCAATCGCATTTTTAGCGGAGTACGACGCTTTACCAGGACTCGGTCATGCGTGTGGTCACAATTTAATCGGCACAATTAGTGTTGCAGCAGCAATCGCATTATCAGAAACACTTGAAGAAATTGGCGGAGAAGTTGTCGTGTTTGGTACGCCAGCAGAAGAAGGAGGGCCAAATGGTAGCGCGAAATCAAGTTATGTAAAGGCAGGTTTATTTAAAGACATTGATGCGGCGCTTATGATTCATCCGAGCGGAAAAACAGCGACAACGAGTCCTTCACTAGCAGTCGATCCACTTGATTTTCATTTTTACGGAAAAACAGCTCACGCTGCAGCTTCGCCAGAAGAAGGAATTAACGCATTAGATGCGATTATTCAGCTCTATAACGGTATTAATGCACTTCGCCAACAACTTCCGTCAGACGTGAGAATTCATGGCGTCATTACAGAAGGAGGAAAAGCACCTAACATTATTCCTGACAACGCTGCAGCAAGGTTCTTCATCCGTGCAGCAACGCGAAAAAGATGTGCAGAAGTAACAGAAAAAGTAAGAAACATTGCTGAGGGAGCAGCGTTAGCAACAGGTGCAAAAGTAAAAATCCATCAATTCCAAAATGAAATCGATGAATTACTCGTAACAAAAACATATAACGATATTGTAGCGGAAGAACTAGAACTATTAGGTGAAGATGTAAATCGTAAAGAAAGAGTAGGGATCGGTTCAACCGACGCAGGAAACGTAAGTCAAGTTGTACCGACAATTCATCCGTACATTAAAATCGGACCAGATGATTTAATCGCACATACGAATGAATTTAGAGAAGCAGCACGTTCAGAACTTGGAGATAAAGCATTAATTACATCGGCAAAAGCATTAGCAAATACGGCGTATCGATTAATTACGGAAGAAGGGTTGTTAGAGAAGGTGAAGGAGGAATTTAGAGAGGTGCAGAGGAATCAAGGGTAAGGGGATTAAGGTGCTTTTTTCGAATAGAGATCTAATTCATAAGTAGAGATATAAAAAGAACATTGAAATATCAATGTTCTTTTTTGTTTACTAATCATTAATTTTATTGGCTTTTCTCATAAAGAAAAAACTTTTACTGTTAGCCGGGGATAATACGTATCCCTTTATTAGAACGACAATTTCTCCTCAAACTCACTCTTTAAAACAATTAAAGGAGACGATAATCCAAATTGCATTAAAGAGTCTAAAAATGTAGCGAGAGAATCCATCGAATCGCTCATGACCTTCATCATATAATTAAATTCCCCGCTAATTCGGTATAAATCAGTTACTTCAGGAGCGGCATTACAATATTGAATAAAATCAGTACATTGGCTCGTTTTAAACATGATGAATGCTTGAATGTTTTTATTAATTTTAGAAGGCTCAAATTTCGTTCGGTAAGCCGCTATAACTCCTTGATCTTCAAGTTTATTCATACGCTCCTTTACAGCAGGTTGCGTCATGGATATAATCCGTCCTATTTCTGAAACAGAAATTCTCGCATTTTCATATAACAGGTTCATAATTTTATGATCGATTTCATCCAATTTTACAGCGTTTTGCATTGTGTAGCCTCCTTATTATGTTTTCTAAAGTGAATCGCAAATTATAACTATAATATCATAAGTGAACGAATTAAATTACCTATAAATCTGTATTTAAAATGATTGGTTTTTGCATGAAAATATAAGTATAGGATTTATCAAAAGGGAATTTAGGAAGGTTGGAAATATATGAAGAATCTTGATGGGAAAGTAGCGATAGTAACAGGGGCGAGTCGAGGAATTGGTCGTGCGATTGCGATGAGATTGGCAAACGACGGTGCATTAGTTGCGATTCACTACGGCCGAAATAAGGTAGCTGCAGATGAAACAATTAGTGAGATTGAATCTAATGGAGGAAAAGCGTTTTTAATTGAAGCAGAACTCAATTCAATGGATGGTGTCAAACAGTTAGTAGAACAATTGAAGAATGAATTACAAATAAGAGTTGGTACATCAGAGATTGATATTTTAGTAAACAATGCAGGGATAGGTACACAAGGGACGATTGAAAATACGACAGAAGAAGTTTTTGATGAAATTATGTCTGTGAATATTAAAGCACCATTCTTTTTAATTCAGCAAACATTACCATTAATACGAGCAGAGGGCCGTGTGATTAACATTTCATCAGCTGAAGTACGACTTGGTTTTACAGGCTCAATTGCATACGGCTTAAGTAAAGGTGCATTAAATACGATGACACTGCCTCTAGCTAAACATCTTGGAGAAAGAGGTATAACAGTGAATACAATTATGCCTGGATATACGAAGACAGATATCAATGCAAAATTGCTAGATGATCCGGAAATACGAAATTTTGCTACGAATTCATCTGTGTTCGGACGAATAGGGCAAGTTGAAGATATTGCAGATGCAGTAGCATTCCTTGCTTCTTCTGATAGCCGCTGGGTAACAGGGCAGATTATAGATGTCTCTGGAGGGTTTAGCTTATAGGGGCACTACTCTATAACCATCAAGCTAATCAAGTAAATTACTAGTTATGAAACGATCCTCGTTTCATAACTAGTAATCTATAGAAAGGTAGGGATGATAAAGAAGTCTATTAAAACGTGATTTTTTCGCTAGGCAACTTGAATCAGGGGGCATTTCTTTTTCTTAAGTTGACGGGTATGTATGGTGCCCCCGATTAGACGATAGTGAATGAACAATTTCGGGGTTCAGTTCAACTTTATTCAAAATAAGATTTTTTGCAGTAAAATCAATGTTAGTGGAACTTTTTTTAAAATTAACATAAATACTTGCAATATTTAAATTAGTACTATATAGTTCTAGTTATGACAAAGATAAAATTAATGAATCAAAAACGTGTGATTGAAGTAGCTGCAACATTATTTTTAGAAAAAGGGTTTGCTTATACAAGTATGGATGAATTAGTACGTGTAAGCAAAGTTTCAAAGTCTAATGTGTATTATCACTTTTCTAATAAGGAAGTATTATTAGAAGGGGTCGTTGATTATTGGATTGAAATGTATCAATCTGCAATTGATGACATACTTTCTCAGAACCAATTTTTAGTTGAAGATCGTATCCAACTGTTTTTAAAGCAATTATCACAAGGAGTTCAGTCGAGGGAGTATAAGGGGAGCTGTCCATTTATTACTCTTTATATTCAAAGTCCTAAACAGGCCACGCAAATAAAAGAAAAAATAGGTCTTTTTTTTACAGGATTACAAAAGAAAGTTTCTCTATTACTTAAACAAGGGGTAGAGAATGGAGAATTCAGAAATACGATTAATATTGATGAGGTTGCATCACTTTTTATTACAAATCTTGAAGGAGCGTTATTTATTTCAGAAACATTGAAGGATGCAACTGTAATCACGAAAACAGCAGATCATTTTTTAAAATTGCTTCGATAAAAGAAGCATTTTTTTTACATCAAATTAGTACTAAGTAGTACTAAAAGGGGGATTTTATATGAGAACAGTATTTTTAACTGGTGGAACAGGCTTTATTGGAAAACAATTAGTAAAAGAATTAGCCAAAGAGGATGTTAAAATTCTTCTTTTAGTGAGGTCGAAAAATAAAGCAACACGCCTTTTTCAAGAAAGAGGCATCTTAAAAAAGGAAGTTATGCACTTTATTGAAGGTGATTTGACGAAAATAGATTTAGGTCTAAGTGCTGAAGATAAGGAGAGGGTATTGAAAACGGATGTGATTATTCACGCAGGAGGCCCCATGGATATTCAAGCGACAAGTAAAGAGGCAGCTTCCGTATTTTTAAATGGTGCCAAACATATTAGTGAATTAGCTAAAAGTATTCATCAATTGAAGGGTTTGCAACAATTTATTCATGTTGTAGGTTATATGAGTCCCTTTGATGATAAAAATAGCAAGATTGCAATTGATGTGTTTAAAGAAGGAAACAATTATTTGAAAATAAAAAATCCATATGAGAGAACAAAATTTTTAGCAGATCTTTATATCCGTCAGCAGGCATCAGCAGTAGGTTATCCGCTTTCTGTAATTAATCCGCCAACTGTAGTCGGTAGTAGTAAAACAGGGAGTACAGAGCAGATAGCAGGATTAGGTTTGCTTGTGATGAGTATGCGAAGAGGGCTCATGCCAGTGATTCCTGGAGGTAAGGGATATAGGTTACCACTTATTTCAAACGATGAGCTTGCGAAGTTTATTGTGCAGGTTTTCAGATTGGAGCAACCGACTATTCAAACATATACACTTGTTGAAGACAAACAGCACGATCAAAACATTGCTGAATTATTAAGTATTATGTCGGAAAGTATGAATATGAGGGCACCAAAAATCTCTGTTCCAATGCCATTTATGAAAGCAATTATGAATAGTGGAGGAAGTAAAATAACAAAAATTCCTTCTGATGGACTGAATTTTATTACAAAACAAAAATTTTCAAATGTTTCAGCGAAAAAAATTATGGGAGGAGATTGGTTTAAGAAGACGAGTGTAATGAAATTTTTCCCTGCCGTAGTAGCTGATCTGGATTATCGAATAATGTATCAAAATGGCCGGCATAATCATTTATTTAAACGAACATTATGCGATAACACTACCCTTTACCAATTACAAGGAAAGGGTAAACCGTTTATTTTATTACATGGTTTATTGAGTGATGGAGAGGATTTATTTCCTTTAGCACAAGAGCTTCATGAAAAAACTGGTCAACCTGTATGGATCTTGGATCTTCCAGGTTTGGGACGGTCTCCTTTTAAACAAGAGAAAAATCTTCTAGATATCTATTTGAATGTAGTGAAAAAGTTATTGGAGAAAGCTACGAATGGTGCGCATCTAATTGGACATTCATTCGGTGCGTTTATTCTTCTGGAAGCATTGGTACAAGAGTACATAGATAAGAAGTATTCAATCACTTTACTTCAGCCACCTGTTGCTAAAAAAAATGCTAAATCGCTAAATGTTCCTCAAGTTATGAACAAATGGACATTAAAATTAGCAACTACTAATTTGATAGGGCGTTATTTATTAAGTAATGGTTTGTTTGAAAGTACGGAGAGCATCCCTGAACATTATATTGAAAAGATAAGTAAAAGTTTTACTTCTCCTAGAATTTTAAATACTACGGTTCAGCTTAACAGTTTACTACTGAAAAACGATCAAGGTGATTTCAATGAAGTAACAAAGTATAACCTTCACATTATTTGGGGGGAGTATGACAGAGGCTATTCTGCTCCATCGCATCTTGGTAAGGTTGATTTTGTTCCATATGGCCATCATTTTCCTCTTAGCCATCCGAGTGAAACGGCAACATTAGTAATAAAAAATAGTAATACTAGCAGATGAGAGTGTGGGATAAATAAAAAGTGTGTAGTAAAATCGTTGTGTCTTTGGAATAAAATCGTACTGTTTGGGGCCCGCCCCATCGCTATCAACTTAAGAATTAATTGTTCCCCAAAACAAAAAAGAAACATAGGAGCGAAAAAAATCTGTTTTTCTTTTTGATAAATATATTTATTGGAAAATACTTTGAACTTTCGGGTACAGATGCTCCTTCTATCCTATTATAGAAGCTATTTTGAACGTAAGTAATTTGTAAGGAATAGGTAAGAAAAAAGAGATTTTCATTGTGTAGGATAAAAATATAAGGAGGTGTGAAAGGCGGAACAGATATGACTTATATATGAAAAAACAAACCAGTAATAAGAGTGTTTCAAAGAAAAGAAGTAATTTCTGGGGTTAACATACATGTGGAAGAAAAGGGATTTACCGTTTGTTAAGACAGAATAGTCTTTGTAAAAATAATAATTACGAATTTAATTCTGACTGTTTTGTCATTGTTGGAGATGATAGCTGTGTGATTAATACGAAACAGCAAGCAACTAACTTTACAATTTAAATAAAGGAGAGGATGCTTTATGAAAACATGCAGTAAAATTACATGTGCAAGTCTATCACTTTTAATAGCTGGAAGTTCCCTGTTATACATAACACCAGCCTCAATTGTAAAAGCAGAACCCACGCAAAATGTATCTAGTTCGTTACAAACAAATAATCAAAGCGATCGTACTTCCGTTAAGAAAGCAATACGGGATTCACTCCAACTTGGATACCCTGGAATACTCGCTCAAATTTCTAAGGGTGGTAAAAATTGGAGCTATGCCGCCGGGATAGCGGATCTGAGAACCAAGAAGCCGATGAAAACAGATTTTCGCTTTCGCATTGGCAGTACGACGAAGACATTCATTGCAACAGTTCTCCTTCAATTGGCTGGAGAGAACCGCTTGAATCTAGATGACTCTATCGAAAAATGGTTGCCTGGC
>NZ_QPET01000005.1:0-162309 GCF_008368855.1 Bacillus sp. TE8-1
AAGGTTTCTTTTTAAGCTAATTTATTTCTGTATAGTGATACGTGAAATACTGTCATTTGAATAAAGAAAATAGAAAATAGAATATATAATGGGTATCCAGGAAGATATTCATTAATAATAGGCGAAAAAGTTAAAAATCCAACTGCACAAGGTAACACAAACCATAACGATACAAATGTTGTTCGACAAGCTTTATCCGTAATCGCTTTTTCACGTTCATCTTCTAGCGGAAATAATAATGGATACATCCAAAAAGATAAATTCTTATATTTTTTCTTTTGAATTCTATAAAAAATTGTAACTATAATTGCTCCAATAAATAATAAAATGAATGGTACTCCATTAAACCATACTTCAAATGGGAATTTCTCGTTTTTAATTATATCTGCTAACTCTGTAATGACACTATAAAATTCAACAAATGTCCAGCATGCTAAAGCAGTATAAAGCACGTTTATGATATAAGAAAAAACAATTCTATTCATCCTCTTCCCCCTCCTTATTTAAAACAAACACATCTTCCATCTTTAACTGAAACACATCACAAATTGTAAGTGCTAATAACAACGAAGGAACGTAATCCCCTTTTTCAATTGCAGCAATTGTTTGTCTCGTTACTCCAACCTTTTCTGCTAATACACTTTGCGTAAAGTTAAAACGAGCTCTTAATTCTTTTACTCTATTTAAAATGGTCAAATTTACCACCTCTCACCATTATTGTATGCTATCCTTAACAAAATGTAAACTCAACTTAACATTATTATTATAAAAAAATCCAACTTTACGTATTGTAAAGTTGGATTACGCTTTAGTTTAAAATTGTAACTTTAACTGTTCTTCTGCCCCAACTACTTGATGAACCTTTATCTGGCATTAAAACATCAATTCTATGCCCCTTAATAGCTCCACCAGTATCGGCTGCAATTGCTACTCCATAACCTTCAACATTTACAGTCTTTCCTAATGGAATAACATTTGGATCTACAGCAATTAATTTCATTCCTGGGTTTGCAGTTAAGTTATAGTGTCCCCATGCAGAAAATACTTGTTGACCTGGTGCATAACCATTTTCCGCTGGATCAGCTGTATAAGCTGTAGCTTCTACATAAATTTCTTTCCCACCAGCAGTTGGCTTAGAAGGTGGTTCAGGTTGTGCAGGTTTTGTAGGTTCTACCTTCGAATTATTATTAGCAACTGGTTCAGCTGGTTTATTAGCTTTTTCTTGTTTTTGCTTTTCAGCAATTTCTGCTTGTGCTTTCACTAAAGCTTCTTGCTCTGCTTTTGCAGCCGCTTCTGCTTTTGCACGCTCTTCCGCTGCGATTCTTGCTGCTTCTTGTTCACGAGCAATTGTTTCTTGTACTGCCTTCATATTTGATTCAATTTTAGCTTTCTCTTCCGCTGCTAAATTAAGTTGGCTTGCAACTTCATTATATTTAGCTTGAACTGTTTGCAAGTTATCTTGACGTTTTTTCAGGTTATCTTGCAGTTCAGCTTGCGCTTTTGCTAATTTTTGTTTGTCTACTACTAAAGATGCTTCTTTTTCGTCAATTGTTTTCTTGTCCTCTTCAATTTGACGAAGATCTTGTTCTTGTAGACGTAAAATTTCTTTATCAGCTTCTAGAATAGTAGAAACTGCGTTCATACGTTGTAAGAAGTCTGCAAAGTTTTTTGACTCTACTACAACTTCTACTACTAAACTTGTATTTGAACTGTTTTGAACAGAAACCATACGTTTTCTCATAATATCTTTACGAGCAAGGACTTTATCCTCTAAAACGATAATTTCTTCCTTTTTTTGTTCAATCTGCTTATGTGTTTCATCAATTTTACGTTGAATAGCAGCTTGATCCTCTTTATTTTTTGCAATTGTATTATTTAAATTATGTAGTTCGTTTTCGATACCTTTAATTTCTTTACTAACAGCTTGCTTTTCTTGCTCTTTCTTTTGCATTTCTGCATCGTTTTGTTGCAATTGCTGTTGCATGTTGTTAAGTTTCTCGTCGTTTGACTCTGCTTTAACAGCGACTGTACTAGAAAGACCGATAATTCCTGCTAATACTAGACAGCTGATTCGCTTAAAATAGTTCATAATCCGACTCCCTTCTTATACAGTTATACATGATTTATTTTACAGTTTGTTTACAAAACGATTAAATACAGTTTATTTTTCGTGACGAAAAAAAGAGAATTATGAATAAAATGTAATAGATTCTTAAATATTTAACAATTCCTATATTTAAAAAATACAAAAGATGCTAAAATCCAAATATAGAGAAAATATAACTTTCGAAGGCGGTTGAAATAAATACATGTTTACTCAAAAAAAATCACTCCAACATACAATTGCTCAATTAGAAGAGCGTATACAAGAATTAGAATTAGAATTAAAACAAAAGGATATTGAAAAGCAAGAGACTATTTCTACTATCCACGATCGTGTACAAAGCGTTGTCCAAGAGCATCAACTTGTAAATAACCAACACAATACACTTCAAAATTTAGTTCAACAATTAAGTTCATGTTTCGAAAATGTTTCAACACGTACGACACATTCCAATGAGTTAAATAATGAAATGTTACAAAAGGAACAAAGCTTAATTCAGTCTATTGCAGAAATTATTGACTGCTCTAATGAAGGAAAAGAATCCGTTCACCGCTTACTTATTGTAATTAATAAATTAGGTGAACAATCTCAACGCACGTCTAATAGTATGAATCATCTAAGCGAACGCTCAAAGGAAATCGAGCAAATTGTAGAAGTCATTCAAAACATTGCAGCACAAACAAATTTACTTGCATTAAATGCGAGTATTGAAGCCGCACGTGCTGGGGAGCACGGTAAAGGATTCGCTGTCGTTGCCAATGAGGTAAGAAAACTAGCGGAAAGTACAGCAGAAAGTACAAAAAACATCGGCAACTTAACGAAAAAAATTCAAGAAGAAATTGAAAAAGCATATGATAACACAAAAGATAATTTACATTTAGTCGATGAAGGTGTAGAAATGAGCGCCGATACAAATGCTAGAATTGAAAATATTTTAGTTATGATTCAAACGTTACAAAATGGTGCTACAAATGTTATTAAGGCTATCGAAAACCAAAAGTCTTGTAATGATGACATATTACGAGAATTCGCTAACACACAACAAATGTTCCAAAAATTAAATACTACTATTATGAATCATATTCATGATGCTGAAAAAGTCGATGTTCAATTGTCTAAAAGTCTTCAAGAAACAGTAACTTCTTAATTAAAAATAAAAATCCCTTATACTGCTATAAGGGATTTTTATTTTATTTTGAATATTTATTTCTTTTCAATATTCATCCATATCTTTGTTATAATGGAAAAGTTGTTTCTTTCAACTAATAAACAAGGAGGTTATTATGGAACAATTTTACTACGTTTTAAAATATTTAATTCTCGGTCTGTTCCAAGGACTAACAGAACCAATTCCGATTTCTTCAAGTGGTCATCTCGTTTTAGCACAACATTTGCTAGGACTAAAAATAGAAGGGTTTAGCTTCGAACTACTTGTTAATTCAGCTTCATTATTAGCTGTATTACTTATTTATAGAAATGATTTAATTCGTCTAACGAAGAATGGTCTCTCTTATATATTTACAAGAGCAGAAGACGCAAAATCAGATTTCTTCTTTATTATTTATCTTGTTATTGCAACCATTCCAGCAGGTGTTATTGGTGTTTTATTTAAAGATTACATCGATCAGTACTTAAAAGGTGTGAAGATGGTTGGGATTTCCCTTCTTATTACTGCTGTCGGCCTTTGGATTATTAGAAATTTACGCGGTCGTAAAAATGATGGCGACCTTTCTATGAAAGATGCAATCATCGTCGGATTAGCACAAGCTTGCGCACTGATTCCCGGAATAAGCCGATCTGGTGCCACAATCGTAGCAGCAATGTTACTTGGTATGAAGCAAGAAACAGCTCTTCGCTTCTCATTCTTACTATACATTCCTGTTAGCTTAGGTGGCTTGTTGTTAAGCATTACAGACATTGCAAATGATCCAAATCTAGACACATTATTCGTACCATATGTCGTTGCATTCATCGCAACATTTATCATGACGTATATTTCACTAAAATGGTTTATGAACATTATGGCAAAAGGAAATTTAAAATATTTCTCTTTCTATTGTATTATCGTAGGTGTACTTACTCTTATTTTCTTATAAAGTAAAACTTACAAATTGAAAGCGAGTCATCTAGTGTAATAGAATGACTCGCTTTTTTATACCTTTATTAAGTTAAAACCTATCATTTACTTTGAATTTTCTGAATAGTATAATATTATTTAAGTTCACTATTACAGTAATTCTATCTTTCCTACTATTATCGTAAAAGAGGTGTTTATATGTTTATAGTTACTAAACTCATTCACATTAAGTACGGATATGAAAATGAGCTATTTTATGGGCTTAAACAATATTATCCTTCCCCTGGAACGAACGGTTGTATTAACATAGAGTTTTCACATGTTCATCGTACAAATGATAAGGCAGAATATATGATTCGTATGTTATGGAAAACACAACAAGATTACCATACATGGCTTTCTCAAAAAGAAGGCAATGAAACTTTGAAGCACAAAATACAAGGCTATATCCTTTCTTCCAAATCAAATGCTACCTATGTGCATTAACCCTTCTCTTTTTATTCCTTACGAGGGACAAAATGATAAAGTGAAACTTTAATCAGCCCTCATCAATTGGGCTGTTCACAAATAACGAGGTAAGGACCCTCTTACTTTTCATACTGTAAGAGGGCTTCTCTTATGCATACACTTTCTTCTCTTGACAATACAAACGAATAACATGTTTATTTTGTTGAAATACATCATGCGTCAGCCGAATAATAATAAAGTTTCGTTTTGTTTGATCATCATGAACAAAAATCTGTTCTCCCTCCTGAAAACGCCATGCACTTTCAAAAGTCGTAATATGATCCCCACTTACAGAAAAAAGTTCATATCGCATCTCTTGTACCCTCTCTCAACTTATATAATCATAATATCCTTATATTAAATTTATTATAACTTAATTCCTATAAAATTAGTAATTATTTCTATTTCGAAAGATTTTAACTTTGTATTTAAATATTTTTAGCGCTATAATGATAAACGAATTTTTATTGAAAGGAGTTTTACTTTGACTGCATATTTATTTCCAGTGAAAACAGCATTTATTTTATTTCCCTTTTTAGCAATGTTTCTTTTAATTCCTTTTTTAATATTTAATTATCGAAAATACGGTTATTTAAATAAATGGCGCTCATTTATTTTATACTCATTATTACTTTACTTATTAAATGCCTATTTTCTTGTTATTTTGCCGTTGCCACAAACGTTTGATACTTGTAGCCTACAACCGGCTAATACACAACACATGCAACTCTCACCATTTTATTTCATACAAGAGATTAGTAGTCATACATCGGCAGTTTTAACGAAACCAACTACTTATTTCTACTTATTAAAAGAGTCTGCGTTTTTACAAGTTGCCTTTAATGTTCTATTAACTGTTCCATTCGGCATTTACTTACGTTATTATTTCCGACGTAGTTTCTTACAAACAATTTGCATTTCCTTTTTCCTTTCACTATTTTTTGAGCTAACACAAGTGACTGGATTATACGGTATATACAATTGTGCATACCGATTATTTGATATCGATGATTTGTTTTTAAATACATTAGGTGGCGTAATTGGTTTTATCATTGCACCAATATTTACGTACTTCCTTCCGAAGACAAACGAGTTAGATAGTCATATTAATTTGGAAACGAAACCAGTCGGATTCATTCGTCGCCTTATCGCGATGCAAATTGATTGGATTTTCTTATCTATCGTCGTACCTGTCGTTAAAAACAAAGGAAATTCTTTCTTCGTTTCTAATATGCAATCTTACACCAATATGTATGAACTCATTTTCATTACGTGTTCAATCCTTATTTACTTTATTATTATTCCATACTTTACGAATGGAAAAACAATTGGGAAAGCATTGCTTCGCATTCACGTGAAAGGAAAATCAAATCGTATTACATTAAAAGAACTATTTATTCGCTACGGTATATTTTATTTTGCGCTAGGCGGAATCAATTATATTCTTTCTAGTAGCTCTATTTTAAATCACACAGAGCCTTTAGTATTACTCGTTACATTGTTATTCCTATTTATCATTAACGGCCTATTCATTATTCATGTTTTACTGCATGTATTTAGCCGTGATAAACTACTATTTTATGAACATATTAGTCATACAAGAAATGCAATTACACTAAAAAAAGCTGACAAATAATTATTTGTCAGCTTTTTCATATACATAATGTGAAACCTTAATCAGCGGGGGTCTTACTGCCCGACAAATAGCGGGATAAATAACTTTTCTGCATAAGGATTAAAAAACATTCCAAGTTCATCTAGAGATTTCCTCACCTGTAAAAACGAATGAAACTCTGGATATATATCTTGTAATTGCTCATATGATAATGTATGCATTTTCCCCCAATGCGGACGCCCTTCATACTTCAGAAAAATTTTTTCCACTTCGCCAAAGTAAGCAGCATATTTCATACCTTTATACATATGAACAGCGATATACGCTGAATCTCTTCCATAGGCTGGACTAAGCCATATATCATCCCCTTTTACATAGCGGCATTCGATCGGGAAGTGCACCTTATACTTTTTCTTTTCAATAAGATTTGAGATTTCTTCTACAACCGTCCTCATATACTTTGAAGGAATGCTATACTCCATTTCATAAAATGGTACCGTACGTGATGTAGCAAATACTTCATAGCTCGGGCCAATTATTTTTGTGTTTGGTACAGCTTTAGCTGATAATCGACTCACTCCTTTACTTATAGAAGGAAACCATTTACACCCTTTAGATAGTAAAGAGAACATCCTATTTTCAAGTAACTCCACCTTTAGTTTATGCCATTTCAAATCACTGCCTTGATTCGTTGTTTCGTTCGTAAGTTTTACTTGTACTTCATCAGAATAAGGAAAAACGAAAAATTCAAAATGACGATGCTTCTTATATTCTTCTAGTTTGTTCATTACAGTGGATAATGACTGTTTTTCACTTTCATAAACGAGTGAATACGCTGGAATAACCTTCAATTTTATCTTTACAATGATACCTAACATTCCAAGTGACAACTGAAACGCTCTCCAATATTCTACGTTCTCAGCTTCCGAACAAACTATACTCTCACCATTAGATAGAACTGCCGTAATCTCTATAACTTGTGTTGATAAGCTCCCAAAGGTAATACCCGTTCCATGAGTCCCCGTACTAATCGCTCCTGCAATAGATTGCGAATCAATATCCCCTAAATTTTCTTGCGCATAACCTTTTTCCTCAAGTAACTTCCCTAAATCATATAACTTTGTTCCTGCCCATACTTCAGCAACCATCTTCTCTGCATCAATATTCACAATACCCTTCAATTCATCTAAAGAAACTAAAACTTCTTCCGTTTGCACAAGGGGTGTAAACGAATGTCCTGAACCGACAACACGAATTTTCTTCCCCTTTTTTCGCGCAAGTCCCACAACTTCTACTACATCTTGTATACTTTCTGGATACATCGTATAATGCGGCGTTCCTTCTACATTCCCTGTCCAATTTCTCCACTTTTGTCCCTCTATAGAAAGCATTGGCCATCCCCCCGATATGTTGAATACTCCCCAACAATCTCTCCTTTTTTAACACGATACAAAAAGGGAAAACGCTCACATAACTCACCAGCTTTACTATGGCGAAACAAAATGGACTCTCCTATATCCACTCGTTCCTCACCTTTATAAAAAATTGGCGTTTGTACCTCGCCAGCACCTTCTAAAGCTAATAGTTTTGCACCCTTCGGTCTCCAAACTTCAGGCTCTTTATCTTTTCCAACTGCTCCTGAAGCAATATATCCACCACCTAGGCAAGTGTAAATAAACGGGACTGGTTTACGCACAACTGGTAAGGCAAATCCGACCGCTGGATAAAATTTCACCTCTTTATAATAATCAAACAGCTTCGGAGAATAAAAAGCAGAACCTATTGTAATCTCTGAAACTGAATTATCTTTCTCGGTTGTTTTTATACTTCCTGTTCCGCCTCCATTTACAAACCTTAGCTCAATACCAAGGTTTTGTATTGCTTTTACAATATGTTCTCTTCTTTCTTTCACTTCTAGCACTGATTTCTGCTTTAAATATGAAATTATTTTACTTTTCAACCATTGATTCGGTATATGATCTCCCACCCCAGCAATTTGAGCTTCATAACCCATTACACCATCTAACATTAAATATGATGACCTTCTCACCTTTTCTACTACTTTCAACGCATCCTGCACATTTTTTACTGGGGACCTTTGTACACCAAAATGAAATTGAAAGAAACGACTACTCATATCAATATCCAAACAAACACGAAAACATCCTTTAGATTTCTCAGCAATGCTTTCTAAATACACAATATGCTCTTCACAATCCACCATACAAGTTATAATGAAACCTTTCTTTGTTAACAAACTAATTTCATACAGAGCTCTTTCATCGTAAGCAGGATATCCAAGCAATAAATCATTAAATCCTTGTTCTATTAAAAATAAAATCTCTCTAGGTGAAAAGCACATAATACCTTGAAATCGATCATTTGCAGCTAGTATCTTTTGCATAATCGGAACAGAACGTAACGATTTACTCGCTATACGAATCTTTTTATTTCCACTTAACTCTATAATCGATTGAATATTTCTATCTAAAGCCATTTCATCCAAAAATGCACACGGTAATGGAACTTCTTTAAAAATTCCTCTATCCACATTTTTCTCTCCTCTTCTCAATATGTCTTATACATATTGGAAAGAAAGTGTGATTTTCCTGTTTGCAAATAAAAAAAGTTTCTTCTTTACGAAGAAACTTTTTGAAACTACTTCATAGAAATAGTCGCCTCTACTGGATAATGATCAGAGTAATCATTATACGTATATTTTTGGAACCATGATGTAACAGTCCATTGTGGAGATTTCGGCTGTAACACCTTATTCTCTATATATGATGGGTTCGCATGGTCTTTACTTGCAATAATATAATCTAAATACTCAGCAGGACTATCAGGGAAATTATATTTTGCAATACTGTTTGTCGTTGCGTCCCAAGTCGCTGTATGTCCAGTATAAGATGGTACAGAAGCGTTCAATGTTTTAAACATAGATGCATACTCTGAATCATTCTTGTTCTCTGCATTAATTTTATTTACGTTCATATCACCACCAATTAACACATACTCATTATTTGGTATATTTTTATTTTTAATAAAGTCTTGAATTTCTTTTAATTGGTCTGTACGTACAGATGCTGGTGAAGTTTTTCCGCACATACTATCTTCAGCCTGCAAATGCGTCCCAATCACGTGAATGAAACGATCATTTTTCTTAATTTTCGTGTATACAAATCCTTTATTCGATAAATTATCTGGCCCGCATCCTTTTGCAAATACATATTGAATCTTTTCAGCGATTGGCCATTTGCTCACAATCGCAACGCCACCATCTTCAGGAGTTGAAGATGAATAGTTTCCTAACGTTTTATCCCATTCACTTCCACTACTACGACCTAATACTGCTGTTTGATTTGGATATTCTTTCTTCAAATTCCCTAATAAACGATCTGAAGCGCTATTATCAAACACTTCATTTAATATAACTACATCTTGATTCTTTATATAATCTGCCGCCCCGATTAAATCAGCACGCTCAGTTTGTCCCCAGTTCGGATATAAGTTTGTTGATAGCATATATACATTATGCGTCATCACTTTTAATGTATCATTTTGATTTGTAGACACTTCTGCTTGAGCTGACGTTCCGCTATATAAAGCTCCTAAACCAACACCTAAGCTAAGTACACCTTTTAGCAATTTACATTTCACGTTTCATACCCCCATGTATTGTATAGTGATAAAAAGGCCAAATACTCTATTCTGAGATTTGACCTTTTTTAAATACTTAACGATTTCCGTACGTATCAAACCAAAGCTGAATATATCCAGCAGTAACACGTTGTGCATCCATTAAACGCTTACCTGTCATTGGTGTAACTTCAGCGCGCCATTTATCTGCATATTCTTGTGATACAGCAGCTCTCACGAACCAATCTTTCGTATTATCATTTACAATGCCAGCGTAATCTTGTTTCGCAACTACTGCTGCTCCATGAATCCAATCTTCTGGATTCGTACCTTTCCAGTTCCAATATCCATTTCCATCCGTTACTTTATAATTATCTTTTATCGTATCTACAAAGTTTTCATATTTAGAATGGAATCCTTGTGGATACGATAGATTCGTAAAGTTTGCCGCATGCATCGGTTGGTTTACATCCCCTAAATAATGAAGAGATAATCCTAAATAGAAGAACGCTTGTTTCATATCTTTATTTTTATAAGACTCACCAGCTAATTTAAAATATTTAGCTCCTGTTTCCTTTGCTTGCTTTGCATACGGAATATAAGTTTTCCCATTGTCAGGGTCATAGAAATGTGAAGCAAATGTGCTATTATCATAATAAGGATTTTCATAGTCAGCAGCATAAATACCGTTCTCTAACTCCGTACGCCATTCATTTAATAGTGCAACTCGATCTTGTTTTACAAGTGTTGTATTACGAGACATAATATCAATTGCACGGTTTACAATCCATAAATGAGAATTCACGCCTTCTTTATGTTTATCTTCAGCAGACCAGCGCGGAATAACTCCAAATCTCTGTGCCCCATCATTTTCATGAGCAAATGCAACACTTTGTAATGGAGCAACTAATGTAATAGCTGCTGCTAAAGCAAGTACTTTCTTTTTCATATAAAATCCTCCATTTTATAATTGAATTATTGTAAACATTTTGTTAGGATCCTATGATGTCGTCCGGTTAACCTATGACTAGAATATCCCACCTTTCACGAAATTTCTATCACTAAATTAAAATATGCAAATGTTCATATCATTATAACTTTATACACAGTGAATATAATGAATGAATACACTTTCATTTTAATAAACTATTATTAAGGCTTGTCTAAACTAATGTAAAAAAAAAGTAAAGCATCTGAATGCTTTACTCTTTTTTTCTATTCGATAATATACTTGGCAATTGTACATTAACTGCTAACTTATGAATAAATCCAAACACTAGTCCAATCCCAATAAATATGTATAAGATTGTAAATATCTTTCCGAAATCAGTTTGCGGACTAAAATTCCCATCACCGACAGTCGTC
Organism: Bacillus sp. TE8-1; assembly: GCF_008368855.1. Taxonomy (NCBI): domain Bacteria; kingdom Bacillati; phylum Bacillota; class Bacilli; order Caryophanales; family Bacillaceae; genus Bacillus; species Bacillus sp. TE8-1. Next base: position 11,308 of record NZ_QPET01000005.1, read on the forward strand.
AACGTGACCACACTAAAATATAAAGCGTCAATAGGACGTAATCCTTCAACTGTACTATAAAAAATCGTACCCGATATTAAAGTCAGAATTGTTAATACAAATAATACTTGAAATTCTTTATCTTTCCACGCTCGTAAACAGGCTCTTAACATTCGCTTTAAAGTTAACAAAAATGAAAGCATTAGATTCTCCCTTCCAAACAAAAATACATTGAGTCAAAGGAAAGTCTATCACCTTTCAGTATAGAAAAAAAGTAGCCCTCTTCTATTTCTAGAAAAGGGCTACTTTATTCGATTCTATCTTATTTAGGTGAAACAAGAATTTTCACTTGTGTTTTATCTTTTACAAGTGCTTCAAATCCTTCTTCAACAACTTGATCCACTGTAATTTTTTTCGTAATTAATTTCTCTGCTTGAATTTGACCAGAGCTAATTAATTTAATAACGGCTGGGAAGATGTGACGGTATCCTAAAATACCAATAACTTCTTTTTCTTTTAATACTAAATTATTTGGAGTAATTGTTGCGTCTTTTTCCCATACACTAACAATTACAGTTTGTCCTTCAAAGCTTGTACTTTCAATCGCTTGACGTAGTACAACTTCAACACCTGTTACTTCAAAGCTAACATTTACCCCTAAACCATTTGTTAAGTTACGAATTTCAGCTAACACATCTTGAGTTGCTGGATTTAATACATAATCCGCACCTGCTAATTTCGCTAACTCTTGACGTTCTTTAGAAAGTTCAACTGCAATAACAGGAGTTGCTCCTGCTGCTTTAGCTGCTTGGATAACAAGAAGTCCAATTGGACCGCAACCAAATACTGCTACAGCTTCCCCTTCTTTTAATTTACTTTGACGTACTGCATGAACTGCTACTGCTGCTGGTTCTACAAGCGCACCTTGTTCATACGTCATTTCATCTGGAATGTGATGAACCATATCTTCTGGTACTACTGTATATTCAGAGAAACCGCCGCCTTCTCCGCCAAGACCGTGGAAAACAAGTTGTTCACAAACATTGTAATGTCCATGTTTACAAGCTTCACATTTACCACAAGAATAAATTGGTTCTACAACAACGCGGTCTCCCACTTTATGAGATGTAACTCCTTCACCAATCTCTATTACCTCACCACTAAACTCATGACCTAAAATAACAGGTGCTTTCACATGTGTTAATGGATGTTCTTCTGTTGGAATAAAAATAGGCCCTGCTAAATATTCATGCAAGTCTGTCCCACAAATACCACACCATTTAACTTTGATTTTCACTGTTCCTGGTTTTACTGTTGGTTCTGGTACTTCTTCTACTCGTACATCACGTTGATTACGCCAAAGTAGTGCTTTCATTTTATACATCCCTCTCTATGTATATACTTAACCTGGTGAAGTTTACAATTCTATTATAATACTTCTATCCATATATTTCAAAAAAACAATCACATTCCTACTAATTTTTTACAAATAACGTTCAATATTTTGTCACTTTGTGCTTTTTTCCACATCTGTTAATTCAATTTCATTGCAGGTGAAATTAGCATTATGCCATAATAGCATAGGAGAGGTGAATATCGCTTGAAATATTTTATTTACTTTATCGTTATCGTGGCATTTTTAGATACATTTTCACAATTACCTATTATGAGTACTTTCGCTCAAAGCCTTGGAGGAACCCCTCTTATTATCGGGCTAGTTGTCGGTATGTACTCATTCGCTAATATGATCGGTAATATTATTGCTGGAGCCGCTGTCGATAAATTTGGTGCAAAAAAAATCCTTTATATAAGCATGGGAATTACGAGTTTCATAGTCTTGTTATACACCGTTGTTCAAAGTGGTGAACAACTATTAGTTGTTCGCTTTATGCATGGATTTAGTGATGGCTTTTTAATTCCTGCTGCCTTTACATTTTTATCAAAACAAACAAATACAAAAAGACAAGGAAAAGCAATGGCTCTATCTGGTGCTGCTGTTGGAACAGCGGCAATCGTAGGACCTGCTTTCAGCGGTATTATGAAAGCAACAGCTGGCGTAGAATGGGTCTTCATTACTATTTCTATTTTAATGGCTCTTGGTACGATCGTATCTCTATTCTTCTTACCAAATAACGTATCAAGAAAAGATACATCAAGAACACAAATGATGAACAAAGAAGATATGGTTGAACTTTTAAAATCAGAACCGTTATTACAAGCATATATTGGTGCTTTCACATTAATGTTTTCACAAGGAATTGTCACTTACATGTTACCAGTAAAAGTTGAGGCATTAGCGCTTAAAGCATCCACAACAGGCATGATGTTAAGTGTATTTGGTATAACTGCTATCCTCTTCTTCTTACTTCCAACAAATCGTATTTATGATCGATTTAATCGTTCGAAACTAATGCTAATCGGAATTGCAGTTATGGCATTCGCATTATCTTTACTCGGATTATTTGCTACAAAAGGTATGCTCTTTATCGTAATGATGATTTATGGAATTGGATTCGCAATCCTCTTTCCATCTATTAACGCTTTACTCGTTGAAAATACTACAGACGATAATCGCGGAAAGGCATTCGGATTATTTTATGCCTTCTTCTCATTAGGAGTTGTTGCTGGCTCCTTTACAGTCGGCGCAATCGGAGCATCACCTAGCGTCAGCTTCATTATCGGGACAGCATTTTTATTAACATTTGCTGGGATGATTTATGTAAGAAGCAAAGTAAAAAAGACAATGATGGGATAATCCATCGTTGTCTTTTTTTAAATGCATATTGATATAACTCGTAATATAATGGAAGCGTTGGAATAATGCCAATTAATTTAAATATAAAAGGTAACCGCTCATCTCCTTCTTCATATAAACGAAAAACAAAAACTGTAGTTAAAGTCCAAATGACGCTAAACAAGAAGATACATTTCCAAACAATTGAGGTTAATATTTGTATATCAAATACAAAACCAAAGAGCCCTATCGAATAGAACTCTTTTTGCCCAATATATTACTTTTGTGTATAACCAAATAACAATGTAAATAAATTGAGCCGTAGAGGCAATAATACATCTCTTCTTTTAAACAGAAATTTTATAAATACTGACGATACTTCGACAATTTCCTCGGAAATATTTCCTTTCCCCACATAATTTGATACAGTACACATGAATAAACACTTGTATTACATAAAGTGAAACTTTAATCAGTGGGGGTTTTGTTCCTCCCCACTGATTATTAGTTGAACCAATCGGGATTTTACGGGCAGTTGATCTCCCAACTAACTTCTTTACTTCCACTGAATTTTGAGGTGGGGATCTTACTGACCGTTAATGCGGGATAAACTAAAATAATAACTTACTGTACAAATCAAAAAGCACACTCTTCATATGAAGAATGTGCTTTTATGTTATTAACGTTTAATCCAAACAGCGCCTGCCGATTTATCTTCTGCCTGTCCAACAACTTGGAATTTAAGTCCAAGGTTTGGAACTTTTCTTCCTGCGTCTGCAATTTGCTTGTTACTATATACTTTTGAATCATCAAAAGTTGTAACACCTTGTAATCCAGAATAGTTAAACTGACCACGTGTTAATGAATTTACACTCCATGCTGGTGTTTTATCAAATGAAAATGCAGCATCTGCAATTTGCATGCCCGTATTACCGTATGCTGGTTTTCCGTTTAAATTACCAACTAGCGCTTCTGGATGAGAATCTACAACACCCAGGAATCCTTCACCTGGATGCATCCCAACCCAGTTATCTTTGAAACTATCATCTGCATACCAAACGACAAGGCCTGTATTATACACTGGACCTTTTCCTGCTTTTAAACCATTATCTGATCCCGCATAGTTTCTCCACTCTAAGTAGTAATAATGAGCTTTCTTCTCTGTCCCATCAGAAACAACAAAACCATTTAAATTCATTTTAGACTGTCCTTCTACATCATCAGAAAATACAACTTGTCCATCAACAGTTACATTTACATTATCCATCGCAAAACCTTTATATGTTACAGCCGGATCTGTAATATAGTCGAATTGTAGTTTCACTTTTTTGCCTTTAAATTGACTTAAATCATATGATTTATCAATCCATTTCCCATCTGTTGTATCTTTATCTCCTTGGACTACTTTTTCCCCAAGTCTATCAATTAATGTTTTCGTTCCATCTTCTGTTACTGCATGTACTTCGACGAAATCGCACTCTGCTTCTAACTCATAATTTGCTTTATAATCGAATTTTGCATTTGTTCCTTTCGTTAAATCAAAGAATGGTGTCTCTAACGTTGTATGCATATCATCGCCTCTTGTACTATAATATGCATGCTTTCCAAACTCCGGTTTAATCGTTTCAACACTTTTACCTGGTAAGTTAACACGTACAACTCCTGGACGATTTGATTTCGTAACACTTTGATCAATATAGGTAGGAACTCCCACACCACTCTTAATTTTATCGTAATCTACTTCTAATATTTTTGCCCAGTTGCCACCCATATTCTTTTGTAAGAAATCTTTATTTTGTGGTGAAAAACTAGTCGGCTCTGTTCCTGCGATTTTCCCTGTCCAACTACCTCCACTCATTAATGACCAAGCTTCGACTGGTGAACCATTTCCAGTATATTTCGTGTCATATTCATCTGGTAATCCAAGATCATGTCCAAATTCATGTGCAAACACACCTACAGCTCCATCTTCTGGTTCAATTGTGTAATCATGTGCTGCTACTTTACCACCAAAGTAATCTACCTTTGATTTCGTACCTTCAATCGCTACTGGATCTACTGCTAATTTTGAACGATGTGACCAGATCGCATCATCACCTAATTTACCGCCACCAGCTTCTTGACCAACACCAGCATGGATTACCATTAAATGATCAATTACACCATCAGGTTCATTTTGATTCCCGTCCCCGTTTGTATCATATCTATCAAATTGATCAAACTGGGATAAATCTAGTCCTTTCTCAGCAGCTGCATGCAAAGCTTCTTTCACTAAATCACGTGCACCCTTTGGACCTTTATTATCGTGACCACTGCTACCATCAGCTCCATAATCAGATGCTTTTCCTGGAACAGTTAGCCACTCCGTTACATATCCATCTGTCGTATAACTACCACCAGACTGCTCTTCATAGTATTGTTTAAACGTTTTTACTTTTGAACCATCAAATAAAGTATACGGCTCATTACCGAACAACATCTTTTGATAATGTTCTCTACTAAAGTCTTTCGAATACATATAACCTGGTGTTTGATCAATATTATTATGTTTATAATCACTAAATTCAACGAGTAACACTAATACTTTATCCGATCGAACAGATCCCTTATATGGAGCTTGCTTTGCTTTTGAAGTTGGAACTTGCCCATTCAATTGCTTTTTATTTGGTTCTGGCTTTTGCTCAAGGCTAACATTTTTTTCAGCCTTTTTTACATTTTCCTTTTCTTCCATCTTTTTCTCTTTTACTTTTTTTGTGAAATCAGACGTTTCTTGTGAGTGAGCATCTGGAAGAATTTCTTTATTCGCCTGATCTCCTTGTTTCTTTTCAATATATTGCTCAACAGCTTTTTTCGTCTCTTCTTTAGAAGATGCTGGATTAATTGTTCCTCTTTCTTTCAGTGCTTCCGCTAAACGATCTTCTTGAATTAAATTGTAATCAATTGGTGTTGTAGATACATTATCTTTCTCTTTTGCTGGCGTTTCTGCGTATGTTAATGGAGCACTCATTACAGATGTGCATCCGATAATTGCCGCAATTGCTAATGACGATAACACTTTAAATGGCGCTTTTCTTCTCATTCCATTTCTCTCCTTTTATAAAACTTAAAATTCAGATAAATAAGTACATTTTTGTCGAAATCCCCGTTTACTACCCTCCCTATATAAAAAGGCATAATTCTATAAACGTTAAGCTTTCTGTTATAGAATCATGCCCTCCAGTTTTCTGGTCAGACCCTCTATCTTTTTATCCCTTGGTTCAATTAATAATCAGTGTGGGAATGAACAAAGCCCCCACTGATTAAAGTTTCACTTTATATCGAAATATGAAAAATAAAGAGTTATGTGATATATATTAAATATCTTATATAATAAATTTAAAAGACAATATGCAAAATTGCATGAAAATTCTTTTAAATAAAAAAGAATCCTAGTCAATTAAACTAGGATTCTTGCTTTTCTATTATTTCTCTTGTGTTTTTTCCCAATCAGCTAAGAATTTCTCAATTCCTTGATCTGTTAATGGGTGCTTCACTAATGAAGCAATTACGTTTGCTGGGATTGTTGCAATATGTGCACCGTTTAATGCTGCGTCAGTTACGTGAACACTGTGACGTACAGATGCTGCAATGATTTCTGTTTCGATGCCATGAATCGCAAAGATTTCTGCGATTTGACGAATTAAGTCCATACCGTTATGACCGATATCGTCTAAGCGACCTAAGAATGGTGAAACGTATGTTGCACCAGCACGAGCTGCAAGTAACGCTTGAACTGCTGAGAATACTAATGTAACGTTTGTACGAATTCCTAAGTCAGAGAATGCTTTTACTGCTTTTAAACCTTCTGTTGTCATTGGAACTTTTACAACAACGTTTGGAGCAATTTTCGCTAATTCTTTTCCTTCTTCGATCATTTTATCAGCTTCTAAGCTAATTACTTCTGCACTTACAGGTCCTTCTACAACGTTGCAAATTTCACGAATGCGTTCGTGGAAATCTACGCCTTCTTTTGCTACAAGTGATGGATTTGTCGTTACTCCAGCTAATACGCCTAATGCATTTGCCTCTTTAATTTCGTTAATGTTTGCTGTATCAATAAAGAATTTCATTTGTTATTCTTCCTTCCTAATTTTCATTTTATATTTATTTATTTTTCTTAATAAGCTCTAATTCAATCGGAATAGATTTGTCCACTTTTTTACCTTGTGTTATCTCTTTTGCTGTTTGCATCGCCTTCTCTCCGATTAATTCTGGTTTTTGAGCGACTGTTGCAGCCATACGCCCATCGTTAACCGCTTTCACAGCATCTTCTGTTGCATCAAATCCAACAACTACTACATCTGTTTTTCCAGCAGACTTCAATGCTTCAAGTGCACCTAATGCCATCTCGTCGTTATGAGCAAACACGGCTTTAATATCGCTATTTGCTTGCAAAATATTTTCCATAACAGATAATCCTTTCGCTCTATCAAAATCAGCCGCTTGTTTGGCAACTACTTTTAAAGACTTATCGGCTACGTTATGGAATCCTTTCCCACGTTCACGAGCAGCAGACGATCCAGGGATTCCTTCTAACTCAGCAACGTTTGCTCCTTCGCCGACTAATTCACGAATGTAATCACTAGCCATTTGACCACCTTCAATATTATTAGATGCAATGTGAGAAACAACCTTACCTGAATTCGCAACGCGGTCTACTGTAATAACAGGAACATTTGCTGCATTTGCCGCACTTACTGCTGAAGCAACAGCATCTGAATCGGTCGGATTAATAACAACTACATCGACACCCTTTTGAATTAAATCTTCAACATCGTTCGTTTGCTTTGCTGCATCATTTTGCGCATCAACAGCAATCAATTCGATGCCACTATCTTTCGCTTTCTTTTCTGCCCCCTTTTTCAAAGTTACAAAGAAGGGATTATTTAAAGTTGAAACAGAGAATCCAACTTTAATAGTTTTATTTCGACCTTTATCGCTAGAATCCTTTGCCCATTCTGGCGGTTCCATTGAACAACCAGCAGTAATGACCATAATACATGCAACGAGTATAAGTAACCATTTCTTCATGAACTGTCCCTCCATTACGCTTCTTTTCTACGATCAATTAATACAGCTAATAAGATTACAAGTCCTTTTACAACTTGTTGGAAGAAAGAAGATACACCTAATAAATTTAAACCGTTATTTAGTACACCGATAATAAGTACACCGATGAATGTACCAACAATCCATCCTCTTCCCCCAGAAAGACTTGTTCCACCTAATACAACTGCTGCAATTGCATCTAATTCGTAAGAAGTACCTGCAGTCGGCTGTGCAGAATCTAGTCGTGATGTTAAGACAATACCTGCAAGCGCTGCCAAAATTCCGGAAAGACCGTAAATCATTACTTTAATTCTCGTAACATTAATACCTGATAGTGCTGCTGCTTCTTCATTTCCACCAATTGCAAATGTACGACGGCCAAATGTCGTTTTCTTCAAAATGAAGTACAGTACTGCGAAAGCGATCATCATTGTAACAGCTGGTACCGGAATACCAAGAAAATAACCGCGGCCAAACATTTGGAACATTAAATGATCACCAAGACCAGTGATCGGACGTCCGTCCATATAAACAAGCGTCAACCCACGAAAAATAGTCATTGTTGCTAAAGTTGCAATAAATGGAGCTACTTTTCCTTTCGCAATGATGATACCGTTTACAATTCCCATTACAAGACCTGCTAATAGTCCAACTGCCATTGCAAGGAACGGATCCATGCCACTTGCCATCATTCCAGCAACAAGTGCACTTGATAATGCTAAAATAGAACCTACCGATAAGTCAATACCCCCTGTTAAAATTACGAAGGTCATTCCGAATGCAATAAGCGCATTAATCGATACTTGACGCAGTATATTAAATAAATTTGGAATTTCAATAAACGCTGGATTTAAAGCTGTAATTACGACGATAATTAATACTAAACCGATTAAAGAACCGAGTTGTTGTAATACATTCCCCTTCTTAGCCATCCTTACTCTCCCCCTGTAGCTAGTGCCATAATAGACTCTTGTGATGCCTCATCTTCCCCTAAAACTCCGCCGACTTTTCCTTCATGAATAACAAGAACTCGATCACTCATCCCTAAAACTTCCGGAAGCTCAGATGATACCATAATAACGGCATCGCCTTGCTCTGTAAGCTTATTCATAATAGAGTAAATTTCTTTTTTCGCTCCAACATCAACACCCCTTGTTGGCTCATCTAAAATGAGTAATTGCGGATGAATGCCTAGCCATTTTGCGATTACAATCTTTTGCTGATTTCCACCAGAAAGAGATTTCACTGCCTGCTCTCCGCTAGATGCTTTCACATTAAGAAGCTTCATCATATCCTCTGTAAACTGTTGTTCTAGCTCGTTGCTTAGAACACTTCCCTTTGAAAGACTTTCTAAATTCGGTAAAGCTAAATTTTCTCGAATTGAAAAATCTAACACTAATCCTTCAGACTTTCTATCTTCTGTAATGAAAGCAATTCTTTGTCTAATTGCATCTATTGGACTATCAATCTTTACTTCTTGTCCATTTATAAAAATTTGTCCAGAGTCTAAAGGTTCATAACCAAATATCGCTTTCATAATATCAGTGCGACCAGCCCCCATCAAACCAGCTACACCAAGGATTTCACCTTTCCTCACTTGAAACGAAACATTTTCAAATTTCCCTTTCTTCGTTCCGTTACGCATTTCAAAAATGACATCACCAATTTGACTATTTCGCTCTGGGTAACGTTCACCAATGCTGCGCCCCACCATCATACTCACTACTTCATCAAATGATGTTTCTGGAATTAATCTCTTTCCCACGTATTCTCCATCACGCAAAATCGTAATAGCATCACATATTGAGAAAATCTCTTCCATACGATGCGAAATGTACACGAATGAAACACCTTCTTTACGTAACTTATTGATTACTGTAAAGAGCGTTTCGATTTCACGATCCGTCAGTGCCGCAGTAGGTTCATCCATAATAATAACGCTCGCGTTTGTCATTAATGCTTTCGCAATTTCGATAATTTGCTGTTGTCCAACCGATAATTCCTCTGCTAACATAGCGCCTCTTACATGCAACCCTAACTCCGCTAGTTGCTGCTGCGCAATCGCGTTCATTTGTCGAGTGCGTAAAATACCTGTTTTCCCATACATTAACTCTTTACCGAGAAACATATTTTCAGCTACTGTTAAATTCGGCAATATGTTTAGTTCTTGATGTATAAATGCGATGCCGTACTCTTCAGCTTCTTTCGCATTTTTAAAGGTGCGCTCTTGCCCATCAATTGTGATTGTCCCACCATCTTTTTTGTATACACCTGTTAAAATCTTCATGAGCGTTGATTTACCCGCTCCATTTTCCCCCATCAATGCATGGACTTCTCCTGTTTCAATCATAAACTGTGCATTCTTCAAAACAGGATTGCCATTGAACGCCTTTGAAATGTTTTTCATTTCAATATGCATTCCCATCACTTCCCTTTATTAAAAAATCACGCCTGCATGTAAAATTACATTTGCATAAGGCGTAGCCTCGCCTGTACGAATAATTGCCTTCGCTTTCTTTGTATGCTCTTTAAATTGTTCATGAGATACATACTCAAATGCTGGCTCTATTAATTTCTGTTCGATCTCTTTATTTACTTCCGCATTATTTATAATGACTTCTTCTGCTAACGTCACTTTTTCGATTGCCATATCATCAGCTACCACTTGCAATACATCTAAAAAGCTAGGTTTTCCAATCTCAACAGCTAAATCAATTCGTTTTACTCCATCCGGAATCGGTAACCCGCAATCAGCAATTACAATCGTATCTGTATGCCCAAGTGAAGCAAGGACTGCTGCGATTTCACTATTTAATACACCATGCTTTTTCATCCAACAATCACCTGCACTTCACGTACTCGATCTCTCGTTGGCATACCGCCCTGTGCTCCAAGTTTCGTTACAGAAAGACCACCGGCAATATTCGCGAAACGAATTGCTTTTTGAAGTGTCTCTCCTTCAGAAAGTGCAACTGCTAACGCACCATTAAATGTATCACCAGCTCCAGTTGTATCCACTACATCAACAGCAATGCTAGGAACATGTACAATCTCCGTGCCATTATGGAAACGAACACCGTTAGAACCTTCTGTCATCAATAATTTATTGGGATACTTCGCCAATAAATCTTCAATTGGTGATGTAAAATCATCTAATACGATGCGGCACTCATGTTCATTTGGCGTAATATAAGTTGCCTTTTCTAAAATGTCTTCTGATAAAACTTGTGCTGGCGCTGGATTTAACATAACAGGAATATTATGTTCCTCACAAATAGCCAATACATATTTTACTGTTTCAAGTGGAATTTCTAGTTGAAGAACAACCATATCCGCTTTTACAATAAGGTCTTTGGAGCGATCTACAACTGACTTATTTACAAGAGCATTTGCCCCTTGTACGACAACAATACTGTTATCTTCTTCTGCTAAAACGATATGAGCAATTCCTGTCGTTCCATCTGTAACCGGTACCACATAATCGATAAAAATGCGTTCGTTCTCTAGATTTTTTCTAACTACTGTTCCATAATCATCATTTCCTACCGCTCCAACCATTGCTACATTTGCTCCTAACCTAGCTGCAGCAACTGCTTGGTTTGCCCCTTTCCCTCCTGGGATTGTATGAAACGCTTCACCAATTACTGTTTCTCCTGCTTTCGGGCGTTTTTTTGAAACAGCCACTAAGTCCATTGAAATGCTTCCTACTACTGCAATATTTGGCATCTGTTTCATCTCCTTACTTCGTTGTATTTCGTTCTATAATTTCAATCGGCAAACGATAATGTTTCTCTTCTAATGTATTTCCTTCCATTTGCTCTAACAACAACTCTGTTGCAATTTTCCCCATTTCATATATCGGTTGTGCAACTGTCGTAATAGATGGATACATCATTTCCGTTAAAGAAATGCCATCAAATCCGATAATTTGTAAATCATCTGGAATGGCAATCCCCTTTTGAAGTGCCGCCTTTACAATACCGATCGCAATTAAATCATTCCCAGCGACAATACCATCAATATGCGGGTATTCTTCTAATAATTCCATCGCTACACGCTCACTATTTGCTGGATCAAACGTACTCTCTGCAATCATATAAGAAAGATTATTTTGCGTAATAACGTCTACAAAACCTTCAAAACGTTCATTTGCAGTACTCACATCACGTGGACCGCGAATATGTGCAATATGTTTACATCCTTTATCTAGTAACAACTTTGTCGCAGCCTGACTTCCTGCATAGTTATCTGCATATACAGTAGGAATACGCTCATTAAACATACGGTCAATCGCAACAACTGGAACAGATAAATTCATGTAATTAACACTATTTTGTGGATTCGTTGCTACAATAAATCCATCTACATTATTTTGTCTAAGTACATCAATATATTGTTTCTCTTTTTCTAAACTTTCATCAGAGTTACAAAGGACAACTGTGTAACCTTGTTTATGTGCTACATCTTCTACGGCACGTGCAACTTCCGGAAAGAATGGATTCACGATATTTGGAACAACTAAGCCAATTAAACGAGACTTTTTATTATACAGTGAACGCGCTACTGTACTAGGCTTATAATCTAACATCTCAATTGCACGTTCTACCTTTTTTAATGTATCTTCGTGAACATATCCATTTTTATTTAGAACTCTGGAAACGGTCGCAACAGATACTCCCGCTAATTTCGCAACGTCTTTGATCGTACTCATTCTCTTTTCTCCTCATTTCATGTAACCGTTTACAGAAAATAATATAACGTATTTCTAAAAATACGTCAATCATTTCTCACTAAAAAGCTTTTAAGGTTATACTCAAAAAAGCACCGCCATAAGGCGATGCTTCTTCATTACGAGTATGATACAGTTTTTTCTTTTTCTTCTACAACAGGCTCTTTAGCATCTTTTTTACGATCTGATAATTTAATTTTTTGTAAGAAAATCGTAAAGATGGCACCTACTACGATAAATACTAATCCTGTTAAGAATACAGTATGAAGCGAGTCTACTAAAGAGTTTTTCAAAATAGGTACAATGCTGTTAGCGAACGCTTCTGGCATTTGTTTTAATGCCTCTGGGCTAAATAGCATTGAATATAAACCTTGTGGATCTGTGTGAATCATATCTTTAAATTTCGTTACCATTTGTCCCGCTTCTTTCGGGAATGTATCTAATACAGGTACTAAATTTTTTGTTAATGTCGTACCTGAAGTGTTATTCATAATTGACCCTAAAATTGTAATACCAAATGTACCACCGATTTGTCGGAAGAATTGACTTGATGACGTTACGACACCAAGGTCTTTTTTCGGGAAGCTTTCTTGTAACGCTAATGTTAATGTAGGCATTACAAGACCCATTCCTAAACCGATAACCATCATATAAGAAGTAGCTGTAAGCTTCGTTGTGTGCATATCCATCGTTGTTAATAACCAGAAACCACCGGCCATAATAAGCATACCTGCGATAATTTGTGGTTTTACACCAACTTTTAATACAAGTTGCCCACCGATAATACTCATCACAATCATTGTAATCATCATTGGAGTCATAATTGTTCCTGATTCAGCAGCACTTACTCCTACAATCCCTTGCATGAAGAATGGTACGAACATAATCGCACCGAACATTCCAATACTCATAAAGAATCCAATCGCATTCAGTATTGTAAATGTGCGATTTTTAAAGAAGTGCATTGGTAAAATTGGCTCTTCAGCTTTCGTTTCAACGATAACAAAGCTAACGATACCAATTACAGCTAGTGCAAATAAACCGATAATTTGCCAAGAATCCCATGCATAATCTTTTCCGCCAAACGTTAGCGCAAGTAATAAACTTACAACACCGAGAATCATCGTAAAGATTCCAGCGATATCAATTTTAATTGGTCCTGTTTGTTTATGTGATTTTAATCCCATTGCAATAAAGATTGTTGCTAAAATACCAACCGGTAAGTTAATGTAGAATACCCATCTCCAGTTCACTGCATCTACAATCCAACCACCAACTTGTGGTCCAATTACAGAAGCAAGGCCGTATAACGCCCCAAAAATACCTTGCCATTTCGCACGTTCTTTTCCCGTGAACATATCTCCAATAATAATCATAGCCATTGGCATCATAATACCGCCACCAAGACCTTGAATACCACGGAAAATAATTAATTCTGTCATACCATTTGCCATACCACATAACGCCGAACCAATCATGAAAATAACTAGCCCTGTTATATATACGTTACGACGACCAAGTAAATCAGCTAATTTACCTGCAATTGGTACAACTGTCGTTGATGTTAACATATAAGCTGTTGTTAACCATGTCATTAAGCTTAATCCACCTAGGTCACCGACGATACGTGGCATTGCTGTACCGACAATTGTTCCATCTAATGCAGCAAATAGCATCGCGATAATTAAACCGATTAACAACAACTTTCTATTTTGATTTTCTTGTTGCTCCATGTAATCTCCTCAATTCCTCTTAGTTATTCTCTTTTTTCTCTTGTGTCCCGCAAATAATGGTTTCTAACTTCTCAAAGAGACGTAATAAATCTTCTCTTTCTTGCAACTCTAAATGTGAAAAGTATTTTGCAATATGCTCGTTACGAGCTGTCATTGCCTCTTCTACTCTAGCTTTCCCCTTTTTCGTTAACTCGATGATGACAACGCGACGGTCATCTTTGTCGTGATAGCGTTCTACAAGTTCTTGATCGATTAGACGATCAATCATCACTGTAATCGCGCTAGGCTTCACATACATCTTTTTCGCTAATGTTGTCGCTCTTGAAGCCCCATAATGATCTAGAATCTTTAAAATATAAAACTGCGGTGGTGTAAGTCCTGTCGCTTGCATTTGTTCTAATAACTCCGTTTGCATTTTCTTTCCAATCGAAAAGGCAAGAGCTTGAATTTTATCGATATGCGTCATATCATTTGGCATGTTATCCACCTCTTATTTAAACAATAAAATATTTAATGTATTTAAATATTAATCCCACGAATAAAATCCGTCAATACTTTTATTCATAAAAACGTTTACATTTTTGTCACAAAGTTGTATAATTTTCGACGAAGTTAATATTGACAGTCACGGAGAAACGGAGTACACGGCTATGAATCATAAAAAAGGAAACTTTTTTATATTTCATGGCCTTTTTATGTTCTCTGTCTTAAAACGCTTCGAATTAATTAGGGGAGGATTTTCATTTTATGTTTTTCACACAATTATTTAAACCTGCGCCCCACGCGGAACGCTTACCAGCTGATCGCGTTGATAGCGAATACCGTAAATTACGTTTACAAGTATTCTTAGGTATCTTCATCGGTTATGCAGGTTACTACTTTGTTCGAAAAAACTTTTCACTAGCAATGCCATACTTAATCGAGCAAGGCTTTAGTAAAGGGGAACTTGGGGTTATCCTTTCAGCAGTTTCTATTGCTTACGGATTAAGTAAATTTCTTATGGGTATCGTATCCGATCGTTGTAATCCTCGCTACTTTTTAGCAGCTGGGCTATTTTTATCAGGTATCATTAATATTATTTTCGGCTCATTTTCTTTCATTACAACGAGCATTATACTTATGTTTGTACTTCAGTTTTTAAATGGATGGGTACAAGGTATGGGATGGCCTCCTTGTGGTCGTACGATGGTTCACTGGTTCTCTATTAGCGAACGTGGTACAAAAATGTCCATTTGGAACGTCGCTCATAATGTTGGCGGAGCGCTTATGCCTTCCCTTGTAACATTAGGCTTATACTTCTTCGCAGATGACTGGAAAAGTATTTTTTACTTCCCAGGTATTCTTTCAATTTTAGTTGGTATTTATGTATTAATTACGATGAAAGATACGCCTCAATCTTGCGGACTACCTTCTATTGAAGAACATACTGGGGAATATCCACCAGATGAAAAAGTAAAAGATCGCGAACGCGAGCTTTCAGTAAAGGAAATTTTATTTAAATACGTATTAAACAATAAGTTTTTATGGTACATCGCTATTGCGAACGTTTTCGTATATTTCGTACGTTACGGCGTTGTAGACTGGGCTCCTACTTATTTAGTAGAAGAAAAAAGCTTTACTCATAGTAGCTCACGTACTGCTTACGCTCTATATGAATGGGCTGGTATTCCAGGTACACTTCTTTGCGGATGGATGAGTGATAAACTATTTAAAGGACGTCGTGCACCTGCTGGTATTTTATTTATGGTTGGTGTATTTATCGCAGTTCTTGTTTACTGGTTAAACCCTCCTGGTAATCCAATGGTTGATAGTATCGCACTTGTCGCAATTGGATTTTTAATTTACGGACCGGTTATGTTAATTGGTCTACACGCTCTAGATTTAGCACCAAAGAAAGCTGCTGGAACTGCAGCAGGCTTAACTGGATTCTTCGGTTACTTAGGCGGAGCAGCTTTCGCTAGTGCAGCTATGGGCTTTATCGTAGATGCATTCGGATGGGATGGCGGATTCATCTTATTACTTGCATCTTGCGTACTTGCAATGTTCTTCCTTGCTCTTACTTTAAATACAGGGTCAGTAAAATCAAAACAAGCTTAAATAATATATAACAACCATAAAAATAGCTCTTAGCATTTACATACATGCTAAGAGCTATTTTTTATTTTCATTGCTGTTCCTACTAATGATAACAACCAATTCCTTCCCTACTATAAGATTAAAAGATTTGATGAAACACCTTTATTAAAACAGCTAACGTAACAGATGCAGCAAATCCCCCTAAACAAATAAGACTGACACCTTGGCTATATGACAAATTTTGAAATGATTTCATTGCTTCCATCCTCCCTATCTCCCCTTTGATACTTTTATTTTACCAATGGGAAAAATTTCATAACATCGATTTCTCTAACAACTAACTTACAAATTTGTAAGTTAACATCTTTTCAACTTATATATCTAGTATTTCCACAAATAAGAGTCATTTATACATAAAAAAAGACCTCAGTTATACTAAGATCTTCGTTACATTCTATTTCATTTTACAATCATCACTGGACATTTCACACGCTTTGCTATTTTATGACTTACACTTCCCAGCACCATTTCTTGCAGTGTATTGAGCCCTCTACTTCCAGCAATGACAAGATCTATATCTCCTGTATTTACATATTGAACAATTGTATCTCCAGGATCACCATGTAATATCGTAATTGTATAAGAAATGTTCTCTTTCTTTAATAAACCTTCAATCTCTTTTAATTTATCTTTTCGACTAGCTGATATTGTTTCTAAATCTGTTTGACCTTGTATAATATCTGATTTTGCCGTTCTATTATCTACTACGTACACAACTTCAACATTTGTTTCTTCGCTACATTTTGCAATATATGTTGCATGTTCCGCTGCTCGAAGTGCATGTTCAGAACCGTCACATGCTAATATAATTTGTTTGTACATATGCTGAATCCCCTTTTCGTTATCCTACTCGTATTATATAATAAAGCCCCCTAAAAAGGAGGCTTTTAACTAGCAATTCTTTTATTATAAGTAGCTAAATTTGCAACAAGTTTTGAGCTACGTTCATTTAATCCTGTTATACTTACTTTCACACCACTTTGTTCATACTTCATGATAACTTTATCAATTGATGCCACTGCTGAATCATCCCATACGTGCGCATGAGTAAAATTCATTTCAATTTCTTTTACATCTTCATTAAATGAAAAATTAGTTATGAAATCGGCTGTAGATGCAAAGAAAAGTTGACCGTGAATTTCGTATATTTTCTTATTTTCAATATATAAATGTTTCACGTGAATCTTTGCCATATTGAATGCAAATAAAACCGCACTAATTACTGTTCCGATAATTACACCTAATGCTAAATTATGTGTAATTAGGACAATCACAACTGTTACGATCATAACAAATGAGTTTCCTTTTGGTACTTTATGAATTGTTGTTACAGAGTTCCAATCAAACGTTCCGATTGAAACCATAATCATAACTGCAACTAAAGCTGCCATCGGAATATGAACGACATAATCTCCTAAAACGAATAGTAATACGATTAAAAATCCGCCCGCTACAAATGTTGATAGGCGACCTCGTCCACCTGATTTAATATTAATAACAGATTGACCGATCATTGCACAACCTGCCATTCCTCCGAAGAAACCAGCAACAATGTTTGCGATCCCTTGTCCGCGTGCCTCTTTATGCTTATTACTTTCCGTATGCGTCATATCATCTAAAACTGAAGCTGTTAATAATGATTCTAGTAAACCGATAATTGCAAGCATAACTGCATACGGTAAAATAATCCCTAATGTCTCAAGTGTAAAAGGCACGTCAGGAATACTAAAGAACGGTAATTCTTTCGGCAGGCTTCCCATATCTCCTACTGTTTTCAACTGTAATCCGCTCATAAGTGCAATACTCGTCACAATAATAATTGAAATAAGCGTAGAAGGTACAACCGTTGTAATACGTGGAAATAAATATATAATTGCAAGTCCTAATACAACGAGTGCATACATTTGCCAAGTTGCATTTTTAAAATGTGGCAATTGCGCTGTAAAAACTAAAATTCCAAGTGAATTTAAAAAACCACTCATAACAGATTTCGGAACAAACTTCATAAATGAGCTCAGTTTGAACACGCCAAAAATAATTTGGACAATACCTGTTAATATTGTTGTAGCAAATAAATATTGCAAACCATGATCTTTAACAAGCGTTACCATTAATAATGCCATTGCACCTGTTGCAGCTGAAATCATTCCAGTTCTCCCGCCAACAAATGAAATGGTAACTGCAATACAAAAGGCTGCGTATAGTCCAACTGTCGGATCCACGCCTGCAATAACAGAGAAGGCTATCGCTTCAGGGATTAACGCTAAAGCAACGACAATTCCTGATAACACGTCCCCTCTCACATTAGAAAACCAGTCATTTTTTATCGTTTGAAACAAAATACCACTCCTCTACTCCTTTATAATTTGATTTTCTCCATAAGAAAATCTAGCCGACTGCACGAAAGCTATTATATAACGAGTAGAAGATTTTTTGCTATGTAAAAGTTTCCTAAAAATGATGTCACCTTCGTAGCTTCTTTTTTAGGAAACTTTAAATATACTATCACCTATTGTTGATTTAACGTACAATGATTTCGGATTCTACAGTATGTCAAATGAAGAGAACTTTGTTTGGATGGATGAAAAATGCACATGTAATTTAGTTCATTTAATTGAATAATCCACGGATCAAGATATTAGCTACCAAGGGAATTCATTTAAAGTTCTATAGATATTTCCACTTCATATATGAGGTTTAGTTTGGATAGTTTAGGGTTAGAGGAGTTTATACTAATTTAATGAAAATAGTAAGAGCACTCTTTCGAGTGCTCATTTTATGCAGATACAGTTGCTTTATCCTTACGGAATATACCCATTAACCCACCGATTAATAGTAATACGCCTGGTAATAAGTAAATTATAGAAATACAAATAAATCCACCGATAGCAGCCACAGTCATCATAATACCGCCAACCTTCGCTTTACTTCTTACCATAACAGATCCAACAATTCCTAAGATTGATAGAGCCACAGCTCCCCAACCTAAACCAATAACAGTATTCGCTCCATCAGCTTCAAAAGCAGCTCCCATACCGCCGATCAATAAAGCAACAAATGCACAAATAATACCAAAAATACCTCCAATAAGACCTAATACAAATTCAGCTGTTCTTTTCATTTCAATCTCTCCTTATTTAGCAACTTCAAATTCAAATTTCACTGATTTCTCGTCAAATGTAAATGTAGGTTTAAATGTACCAACAAACTTATCGCCTTCTGGTACATCAAATAACATTTTGTTTGTAATTTGGTTACCTGACGCAATATTTTCATTTATAAACGTATTTTCCCCACCAAAGTACTCTTTGAATTGGTTGCCGTTAGTATCAGCAATTTTTAATTCAGAAGTTCCAAAATATATATCTTTTTTGCCATTATTTTTAGCGTTAAAAGCGATTTCTAGTACTTTCCCTTTTTCAGCTTTTACGTATTCGTTAGGCTCAACGAATTTAGCTGAACTGAAAGTAAGTTGTAGACCATTAACTTCTACAGTATCTCCAATTTTATAAATCTTGCTTTCAGCTTTTTCCTTTTTATCTTTCTTTTCAGCCTGTTTAGGAGCATCGTTTTTACTCACTTCTTTAACTTCAGTTTCACCACAAGCAGCTAAACTAAAAGCAAGTGCACCTGTTAAAGCAATAGTACCCAATTTTTTATACATTTCTTTTCCTCCGATTATGTAAAATGTAAGATTTCCGAAACTATCATAACAGAAACAGTTACAACTTTTTTGTCATATTTTGTCGAGGAAAATAAAAAAAGACGCTATATCAGTAGCATCTTTTCTCATTTCATTAATGTCCACCGTGTCCTTGACCACTTTCCTGAACAATTTCTAACCTCTCATCTAGTATTCCTTGTGTTTCAAATGAAATATCACTCGTACTTCCTAATAAGAAACCGTGATTATATGGTCCAAGTGTTGGATCATCTTTGAACTTCGGCTGAATGCTTGCAAGGAAGTCATACACTGGTTGTGAAGCTTTACCTTCTTCTAATAATACAACAGGTGCATGTTTACCCATATGTGAAAAAGGTGCCCCAGCAACTGCTAAATCTGGTGTTTTACTTGAAACAAATGATAAACCGTGACCAGGTTTTGTGAATCCCCAGCCAAATTTTGTTTTTTCATCTTTAAACTTAGCGAACGCAATCGAGTTTTCTGTAGGGGCCTCTCCACTAATACGCGTTACTTTCCCGTATTTGCTTAGCTCTTTTTCTACTTCTTTTGAAACAATTTTTTCTGGCCCTAATACATATATATTTGCTTTATCTTTTCTCATTTTTAATGACTCTATTGTCGCTTCTGGCACCTTATCTTTTTCTGTATATAAAAGCGGTTCTGGCATATGAGAAATCCAGTTTACAGCTGGTGTTGTATATAAACGTCCTTCTTCTTCAGACGAACCGATAATAACACTATTTGGGTAGCTTCCTGTTATATCGGCATACTCCTTATCAACATCCTTCGCAAATATAGCTGGGTCCGTTTCTTTTATTTGTTTTACTTTATAACCTTTTAATTGTTCAAGCGCGCTAGTACCTACATCCCCCATCACCATAATTTGTGTTCCATCTTTCGTTCCGATTGGATTTAATCGTTTTATTTCTTTTAACGTCATTTCCGGTATCTTTTCTTTTTCTATAAATAAAATCGGCCCGTTATTCGGATGATGAATAAGATCTGCACTCGCAATACCTAATTGCCACTCGCTTGCTGGTACTAAAATAACAGCACCTGGCTGCTTCTCCTTATGAGTTGCTGGCCATATCGTTTGCGAAGTTAATACTGCCATTTGCAAAGGGTCGTTTGTGTTTAATCTCGTTACATTTTTTAAACTTGTCGTTAATAAATCATTAGATGCACCTTGGTTCATTTCTTTTGGCGCCGTTACCTCCTGATTCATTTTCATTTCCTTTTGCTCTGTTTTCTTCTCTTTTGTAGATTCATGGTTTTTATGGTCTGTATTCGTTTGTCCGCATGCAGCAAGACCAACTGCTGTAATTATTGTTATCCCAAAAATTCGGGTCATTTTTTTCACTATACCGCCTCCGTATTAATCATTTTTGAGCCAATATGATTACCTAAAATGTAATTTCAACTCCACAATAACAAGCAATTCTGAAGAAATTATGCAGACACATCATAATCTGCACCATTTCTTCATGATTTTGCATTACACTTTAAGTAACGATTATAAATATGGAGGGCTCTCTATGATTGATATACTGCTCGTAGACGATGAACCGAGAATGCTTGAATTATTAACGCTTTATCTTACACCAATTGGATATAACTGCGTATGTGCGACTTCAGGAGAAGAAGCTATTTTACATATAGAAAATCGAAACTTTAAATTTGTTTTACTCGATATTATGATGCCAAAGATGGACGGATGGGAAACGTGCAAAAAAATCCGATCTTTTAGTAACATTCCTATTATTATGGTTACAGCTCGTGATCAAACAGTAGATGTCGTTCAAGGATTAAAAATTGGAGCCGATGATTACGTAACGAAACCTTTCCATGAAGAAGAACTTTTCGCAAGAATTGAAGCCGTTTTAAGACGTACAAATGAACATAAACAAATCCAATATCACGGTATTGTATGGGATGAAACAAAACACTTCGTTTCTGTCCATAATGAAGAACTCCTTCTCACACCAATTGAATTTTCTTTACTCGGATTATTTTTACGCCATGTGAACTACGTATTAAACCGTGATCAGCTCATCGAACGAATTTGGGGATTAAACACAAATACAGAAGATCGCACAGTCGATTCACATATTCGTAATTTACGTGATAAATTGCGAAAAGCAAATTTTCCTATTGATCATCATTTAAAAACCGTGTATGGAATAGGTTATCGATGGATTGATACTGAACAGTAAGGGGCAAAACGATGAAACGAATTTCAATTCAATTCGGATTTTATTTTTTAATTGTTACACTTTTAATTGAAAGTGTTCTCTTTATTTTGCTCTATTATAGTCTTGTAAACACTAGAGTAAATGAAGAAATGACAGCTTTATTAAAGCGAGGAAATAGTCATCGAGATGTACTTGAAAAATATTACGATGAGCAAACCATCTCTCACGTAGCATTAATGGAATCTGAAGCTGAAACAACTGTCGTTATTACAAATGCAAATAAAGAAATACTAGCTAAATCTAACGAAATAAACACGACTATAAACGATCATATTAGTAAAATGCAAACTCGAACAGACCATAATGGAGCGATTATAGAAAATCATTGGAAAACATCTAATTATATATGTACAGTTAGCCCCATTGTAGTAGATGGAAAACATGAAGGCTATGTGTACATGTTTCTTGGAACAGAATCAATTGAAAAGTTAGTTAATGGATTAACGAAACAATTCATTATTGCTGGTGCCATCACATTTCTACTCACAGTCATCACAATTTTCCTATTATCACGTTTATTAACAAAACCATTGTTACACATGAAACATGCAACTGAAAAAATGAGTAAAGGCGATTTGTCCGTTTCGTTAACGACTACTCGTAATGATGAAATTGGTGAACTGGCATCATCTATTCAAACGCTCGCAAATGATTTGCATTATATGAAAACAGAGCGAAGTGAATTTCTAGCAAGTGTTGCTCACGAATTACGAACACCGTTAACATACGTAAGAGGTTATGCTGACATTGCTTTAAAAGAAAGCACCCCTTCTGAACAACGTTTGCGATATTTATCAATTATAAAAGATGAGTCTGATTACATTACAAACTTAGTTCAAGATTTATTTTCACTTGCACAAATGGAACAACATAACTTTTCTATTCAAGTAAAGGAAGTGCATTTACACACCTTCCTTACGCGTATATGTGAAAAAGTAAACGCCATGTATAAAGAAAGGTACAGTAAAGTTTCTTTCTCTTGTCCTCCTACACTGCTAGTAAACTTAGATGAACAACGATTCGAACAAGTTGTGGTGAATATTTTAAATAACGCTTATAGACATTCAAAAGAGCATTCTCATATAAACATTTCTGTTACAGAAGAACATAAACATATTTCCATTGCAATTGAAGATGAAGGCGAAGGTATTCCACCTGAAGACCTCCCTCACATTTTTGACCGCTTTTATCGAGTTGATAAAGCAAGATCACGAGCTACAGGTGGAACTGGTTTAGGACTATCTATCGTGAAAGAAATTGTAGAGCTACACGGCGGGACGATTACTGTCACGAGTGAAGTTGATCATGGATCTTGTTTTATCATTTCATTACCATCTGTAAAGAAACACGACTACCATCAGTAGTCGTGTTTCTTTATCCCGCATTAACGGGCAGTAAGACCCCTACATCAAAATTCAGCGGAAGCAAAGAAGTTAGGTGGGGGATCAACTGCCCGTAAAAGCCCGATTGGTTCAACTAATAATCAGTGGGAGATGAACAAAACCCCCCACTGATTAAAGTTTCACTTTATCATTTTACTTTATAATATAAATTTACAAATTGCCCAAAACGTTTCGTATCCGTTAAAGTTAAATTAATTTGCGGATTCTTGTCTTGAAATAACGGAACTCCAGAACCTAATATATGCGGTGTAATCGTAACAACATATTCATCAATTAGATTATTCTTAAAGAATTCTCTCAGTAGCTCTCCTCCACCAACCATCCATATTTTAGATCCTTCTTTTGCTTTTAACCTTTTTGTAAACTCCACTACATCTTCATTTACAAACTCTACGTTTCCGTCTGAACCTTTTTCTGAACGAGAAAAAACATAACATGATTTATCTAAGTACGGGAATGTTTCCGTATGCTCTACTACATAGTCGTACGTTTTCTTTCCCATAATTATTGTATCAATTGTTTCATACATTTCTGTATAACCGTTATCTCCCTCTCCTTCTGTTTCCATTAACCACTCTAAATCATCATTTTCTTTCGCAATATATCCATCTAAGCTCGCCGCAATAAATAAAACTATTTCACGTGACATATCTTTTCCTCCTTGCATCTCATCTTGATAACATATGATGTAAACAATATACTAACAATAAAACATGACAATTTATGTCATGTTAAAAAGAAAAAAGGTGATACATTTGTCAAAAGCTAAACGCTTATTAGATATTCTTATATTTGCTTCTGCCAAAAAGACATTTACAGCGCAAGAAATAGCTGATGAATTTAATATCTCCGTTCGTACTGTCCATAGATACATTTTAGATTTAAGTGATATGGGGTTGCCCATTTACGCAGAACAAGGTCGTAACGGCGGCTATAAAGTATTAACAACTAGGGTCATTCCACCTATCTTATTTACGGAAGAAGAAGCAGTCTCCATCTTTTTTGCCTTTCAATCTTTAAGCTACTACAGAGACTTGCCTTTTAATACAGAAATCAATTCTGTCACTCATAAACTATATAGCTCTCTACAACATGATGCGAAAGTGAAAGTTGATAAAATACGTTCTTATATCGCCTTTTGGAATCCGAAGAGAACAATTGAGACCCCACTTTTAAACGAAGTGTTAACAGCGGCTATTGAAAATAAAAATTTACACTTTCAATACGAATCTAAATCAGGGATAAAAACAAAACATGTTCATCCGATTGGTGTATATGCTCACGACGGGTTATGGTACTTACCGTCCTATGACTTCAGTAGAAAAAAAGTATTACTGTATCGCATCGATCGTATTCTTTCCATATTATCAACGGAAGAAAATGAGGATACATTCATGAATTTAGAAGAGTGGTTTGCCTCTAACTCTAACGTAGTACACATCCCTACTCAGTTACATGTTTTACTGACAACAGAAGGCGTACGCCAATGTAAAAGCGTCCCTTATCTTGAGGAATTCGTTATAATAAACGAGGATGGGACAGGATATATAAATTCAACAATTGATAAAGGAGAAATCAATTTTATTACCCCTTTATTTTATAGACTCGGAAAAGATGCAAAAGTTTTAGAACCGACAGAATTGATAGATGGTTTACGTATGCGTGCGAAAGAAGTTTTAAGTATGTATGAAGACTAAAAAGGCGTAAGAGAAATTCTCTTACGCCTTTTTAGTGTGCAGTATTTTCTCTATCTCTTCTTTTAACAACGTCTTTATTTCTTCCAAATTATGATTCTTCTTTTCTCCCGGCTTTACCGTATAAAACTCAGCAAATGAACGCTCTTTATATCTCGGTACAACATGCATATGATAGTGCGTAAGTTCATTAAAGATTCCACCATTTTGACAAATCGTAATTCCGTCAGGTTTATATAATACCTTAATCGCTTTTGCAATAAGCTTAGAAGCATCCATAACGGATTTTGCTACAACATCATTTAATTCATCTACTTCTACAACATGTTGCTTTGGCACAATTAAAGTATGTCCTAGGTAGAAAGGCGCATGATCTAAAAAACATGTTACATAGTCATCTTCATATATTTTATATATTTTTTCCTCTTCGTTTGCTAATTTACACCCTAAACATTCCATCATATTTCCCCCTTTATTAAAAACATAAAAACGTGAGAGCCGTATTCTCACGTTTTTATGTTTCATTTTATCCCGCATTAACGGGCAGTAAGATCCCTATCTCAAAATTCTGCTGTAAAGCAAAGAAGTGAAATAGGAGATCAACTGCCCGTAAAAGCCCGATTGGTTCAACTAGTAATCAGTGGGGGATAAACACTCCCACTGATTACAGTTTCACTTTATTAATTCAATTGTTTCCGTAACCTTTATACTATCTTTTACAGATTGAACAATCGTACAATTTTTCACTGCAAGTTGCAGCGCCTTGTCCAGTTGCTCTTCTGTAATGTTTTGCGCTTTAATTTTATAGTGCAAATGAACACTTTCAACTGGCTTCGATAACGCTTCACTTCTACCAATTTCAGTTTCGATTGTAAACGTATCGTATGTAATACGTTTCTTTTCTAAAATTGTTCGAAAGACAATTGCACTACATCCTGCGATAGAAGAAATGAGTAATTGTAACGGTGAATACCCGTTTTCTTTTCCAATCGCTAATTGAGCGTACGATAAATCTGCCTTTATATCATCGTGTTTGATTGTTAGTTTCATTTGTTTTTTCCATCTCCACTTTCATCGGTTTCTGCCGTTTCTTACTAATATAATAATATATATAGCAGAAAATGATAAATGGAATACCACAGTATAACGCCATTCTTTGTTCAGGAATAAACGCTAAACTAATAACAACAATGCTATTTGTAATTAAGGCTAAAATCGGGACAATTGGGTATAGTGGTGTTCTATACTTTAAGTCCTCTAACTTTCCTCCGCCTTTTATATACTGACTTCTAAAGCGAAGTTGCGATAGAGCAATAATGATCCAACTTGAAACAGCCGATAAACCAGCTATCGATAATAAATACATGTATACTGTATCTTCTGCAAGGAAACTTGTGAATAGAGATAATCCAGCTACCGCAATCGTTACGACTAGCGCTGTAATTGGAATACCACGCTTATTTACTTTCTGGAAGGAAGTTGGTGCCATTCCCTCATTTGCAAGTGACCATAGTATACGCGTCGCTGCATATAATCCAGAGTTCGCTACAGATAATAACGCAGTAATAATAACGAAGTTCATAATATCAGCTGCGTATGGAATACCAATTTTATCAAATACGACTACGAATGGACTTTCAATTACGCCTGCTTCTTTCCAAGAAATTAATCCTACTAAAATCGTCATTGTTAAAATGAAGAATAACATAATGCGCCATACTGTATTACGGATTGCACGTGGAATTGTTTTTTCTGGATTTTCACTTTCTCCCGCTGCAATTCCAATTAACTCTGTTCCTTGGAACGAGAAGTTAACTGTAATCATTGTAAGTAATACGGCAGCTAGTCCATTCGGGAAAAGTCCACCATCGCTTACAAAGTTAGAGAAAAGAGGTGCTGCTTCTTTTCCGTCATATGATATAAATCCTAATAACGCACTACCACCAAGCACAACAAATGCAAGAATTGTAATTACTTTAATACTAGAGAACCAAAATTCTAATTCGGCATAACTTTTCGCCGAAATTGCGTTTGAAGCATATAAAATAACACCGAATACAAGGCACCATACCCAAACATCAACATTTGGAAACCATCTTTTCATCATTAAACCGATTGACGTTAATTCTAGACCCACTGTTACTGCCCAGCCGAGCCAGTATAACCAGCCAATCATAAAGCCTGTTCCTGGTCCAATAAACTTCGTCGCATACTTTTGGAAAGATCCTGAAACCGGCATCGCTACCGTTAACTCTCCAAGACAAAGCATTGTTAAATACATAATAAATCCGCCTACTAAATATGAAAGGATGGCCCCCCCTGGTCCAGCCTGATTAATAGTGTAACCTGAACCTAAGAAAAAACCAGTTCCGATTACACCACCAAGTGCGATCATAAATAAATGTCTACTCTTCATCGTGCGATGTAATTTCTCATTCGTTGGTTGCTGCATCTAAATCCTCCCCCTACCATACCCCTATATCTTGTTAAAATTTTCTGATAATAAAAATATACACGAAAGCGATTACATTTTCTATATAAAATTAAAACTTTTCTGATAAAATAATATAAAAAATCTAATTATCGTAAGATTTAGATTCTATTTAGAGGAAAATAAGGAGAAACAAGGAAAAAACCCTTACATATATTGTAAGGGTTAACGAAGTTCTAATCTTCTGGATAAAATTGATAAACTATAATTTACGATAAAGTACATACAAGCTACTAATATAAATGTTGGAATCATGTAATTCACATTTTGCCCGCTAATAATTTGAGCATTATGCATAAGCTCAGGGAGTGATATAACAACCGCTAGCGACGTATCCTTCAGCAATGAAATAAATTGACTGACAAGCGGCGGAACCATTCTCCTTAATGCTTGTGGCAAAATAATATGCCACAGCGCTTGAACATACGTTAATCCCGAAGATCTTGCGGCTTCAACCTGCCCTTTTTCAATAGACAATAGACCACTTCTAACAATTTCAGATATCATTGCTGCCTCAAATATTGTTAAAGCAACAATTGCAGCTGTTATAATTTCTAATTTCAAGCCTGCTTCTGGAAGTGCAAAATACGTGAAAAATATAATTAACAGTAGTGGTAAGTTTCGAATCACTTCAACTATAACTCCTAATACTTGTGAGACGACAGGTATTTTCGTGTAGCGCAATATACCGATTACACTTCCAATAATAAAACTAAGTACAATTGCTATGAGCGCTACCTCTAATGTTATAAGTAATCCTTTTAATAAAAATAGAATATGATCTCCTGTAATTGCTCCCTTGAAATCCATTTACACCGCCTCCTTTGCCAAGCGTTTTTCTAAATAACGCACTAGCATACTGAGCGGAATTGTTAATATTAAATAAAACATCCCGACAAATATATAAACATCAAACGTAACAAACGTCTTCGTTGAAATTAAATCTCCTTGATACATTAAATCAGCACCAGCAATAATTCCAAGTATTGAGGAGTTTTTAACTAAATTGAGAAACTGGTTTCCTAAAGGGGGAATTACAATTTTCACTGCTTGGGGTAAGACAACATAATACATCGCCTGCACATACGTTAGCCCTGAAGAGCGAGCAGCTTCCATCTGCCCTTTCGCAACTGATAAAATACCAGCGCGAATTACTTCTGCAATAAAAGCTGCCGTATATACCGTAAGCGTAACTGTTCCTGCTACAAAACCATTTAAAGTAATTCCTATTACAGGTAAAGCAAAATAGAATATAAATGCAATTAATACGAGTGGAATATTTCTTACAAACTCCACAAAAGCTGATCCTATCCAATTTAAAATACGAATAGGTGCAATACGCATTACTGCCAAAATTACTCCTAAAATAAAACTACCTATCAATGCAATTACACTAGACATAACTGTATATTTAAACCCTTCTAAATACATATCAATGTTATTCGTTAATATAGAAAAATCAGGCACATATTCTCCCCTCTTTCTTTACAAGAAGAGGATGAGTACTCTCATCCTCTCACTTTTACTATCTACTTTTCTGGTTTTTGTCCAATCCACTTCTCATATAATTTGTCATACTCTCCGCTTGCTTTCATGTCTTTAATTAAAGTATTAATCTCTTTCGTTAAATCATCTGCCCCTTTTTGCACTGCAATTCCATACGGTTCATCTGTGAAAATTTTTCCTACTACTTCATAATTAGAATCTTGTTTTGCCATTCCGTAAAGGATCGCATTATCTGTCGTTAACACATCACCTTTACCTGCCTTTAACGCTGTAAATGCCTCACTATAATTTTCAAACTCTAATACAGTCGCTTCTGGTGACTTTTGACGAATGTTATTTGTAGATGTTGACCCTTTTACAGCTAATACTTTA
Organism: Bacillus sp. TE8-1; assembly: GCF_008368855.1. Lineage (NCBI taxonomy): Bacteria > Bacillati > Bacillota > Bacilli > Caryophanales > Bacillaceae > Bacillus > Bacillus sp. TE8-1. The sequence goes on from NZ_QPET01000005.1 coordinate 41,110, forward strand.
ACGCCTTGTTTTATATCATCAACGCTCTTAATATTGCTTCCTTTTTTCACAAGTAACGATTGTCCTGCTTTAAAATATACATCTGAAAAATCCACTTCTTTTTTGCGTTCTTCCGTAATTGTCATTGTTGCAATAATTGCATCAATATCACCATTTTTCAGCATTGGAATACGTGTTTTAGACGTTACTTCTTTCAGCTCTAGCTTCTTTTCATCTCCAAGAATCTTTTTCGCAAGTGCCTTCGCGACATCAACATCGAATCCTTCTACCTGCCCTGTTGAAGGATTTTTTAATCCAAATAAATTCGTATCATTCTTCACCCCAACTACTAATTTCCCTCGTTTCTTAATTTGCTCAACAGCCCCGCCTTGCTTCGTATTTGTTTCCTTTGTCTCATCTTTCTTACTTCCGCATCCAGCAACAACAAGCACGAATAAACATGAAAATACGATTAAAATAAATAACTTTTTCATTTTAAGCATGAAATTCCTCCTCTAATGATTTAGCACCCGACTTAAAAATAAACGAGCTCTTTCTTGTTCAGGGTTTGCAAAAAAGTGCGCCGGTGTTGTATCTTCAATAATTTGACCATCATCCATAAATAAAATCCGATCTGCTACCTCTCTAGCAAATCCCATTTCATGCGTGACAACGACCATTGTCATCCCTTCTTTAGCCAGTGCTTTCATAACATCAAGTACCTCTCCAATCATCTCTGGATCAAGAGCAGACGTAGGCTCATCGAATAGCATAATTTCCGGCTGCATTGCAAGTCCTCTAGCAATTGCTACCCTTTGCTGTTGTCCTCCGGATAATTGATGCGGATATACGTTAGCCTTCTCCGGGATTCCTACTTTCTCTAAATAAAACATTGCTGTTTTCTCTGCTTCTTCTTTGGAAACTTTATTTACTTTAATCGGTGCTAATGTAATATTTTGAAGAACCGTTTTATGTGGATATAAATAAAAATGTTGAAAGACCATCCCAATATTTCGCCGCAATTCATTCATGTCCGTTTTTTTATTGTGTACCTCTGTATTTTGTACAATTAATTCTCCATCTGTAATTGCCTCTAATTGATTTATACATCGAAGCAATGTACTTTTTCCTGATCCTGAAGGCCCGACAACTACTACCACTTCCCCTTTTTTCACTTGCACATTAATATTTTTCAAAACTTGAAAGTTACCATAATATTTATTTACATTACGAAATTCTATCAACATACTCCCCCTTCCCCTAACAATGCATGTACATTCTTTTTATATTCAAAAATAGTCCCAAAAATAACTTTTAGCTTCAATTTGTCCATAAAAAAAAGCAAAGGGTTTCCCCTTTGCTTCTTCATTTCTATTCTGTTAAGATACTTCTTCTTTCTTATCTTTCCCGTATTCATGCTCCCAAAAATCAGCATTTTTAATTCCTAATGGCCCTGGATCGAATACTGGATCTTTTCCTTCTTTTTTCTGTTTTTCATAATCCTTTAATGCGACTAATGCAGGTTTTTGTAATAGTAAAATCGCAATGATATTTACCCATGCCATAATTCCTACCCCAATGTCGCCTAAAGCCCAAGCTGTTGCTGCTGTTTTTATACAGCCATAGAATACAGCTCCTAAAAATACAAACTTTAGTACCATAGACATCCAAGGACGGTCTTTATCACGATTTAAGTATGCAATATTCGTTTCTGCAATGTAGTAATACGCCATAATTGTTGTAAACGCGAAGAATAATAACGAGATTGCAACGAAACCGTTTCCAAATCCAGGAAAAACAGATTCTACCGCCGCCTGTGTATATCCTGGTCCTGGCTGAGCACCATTTAGTTTATTAACGATAAAGTTTTTTCCGCTTGCATCAAATACGTTATACATGCCTGTAATAATCATCATAAATGCTGTTGCTGAACAAACAAATAATGTATCAATGTAAACGGAAAATGCTTGCACTAAACCTTGCTTAGCTGGATGTGATACTTCGGCTGCTGCTGCTGCGTGTGGTCCAGTCCCTTGTCCTGCTTCATTGGAATAAATACCACGTTTTACCCCCCAAGAGATTGCTAAACCGATAATACCACCGAAAGCAGCTTCTAATGCAAATGCACTTCTTATAATTAACATAAATGCTTCTGGCAATTTTTCAATATTCATAGCAACAATGACGCAAGCTACTAAAATATAGCCTATTGCCATAAACGGTACGACAACTTGCGCTACGTTAACAATTCGCTTTACTCCACCGAAAATGATAAGAGCTAATACGACAACTAATATAGCCCCTGATGCGGTAGTATTAATACCAAAAGCAGTTTCTAAACTTACAGCAATACTATTTGCTTGCACACCTGGTAGTAAAAGCCCCGTTGCAAGAATTGTCGCTGCAACGAATACTAAAGCATACCATTTCACACCTAAACCTTTTTCAATGTAATAAGCAGGTCCACCACGAAATTGTCCTTGATGTTTCGTCTTATATATTTGCGCGAGTGTTGATTCTACATAAGCTGATCCTGCTCCTAAAAAGGCTACTGCCCACATCCAAAATACAGCTCCTGGTCCACCGAATGCAACGGCTGTTGCTACCCCAGCGATATTTCCTGTTCCAACACGTCCTGATAACGAAAGTGCTAACGCTTGGAATGAAGAAACACCAGCCTCTGATTTTTCTCCTTGAAATGTCAGCTTCACCATTTCTCCTACGTGCCTTACTTGTAAAAACTTCGTTCGAATAGAAAAATATAAACCTACTCCTAAACATAAATAAACAAGTGCTGGACTCCAAACAATATTATTTAACCAATTTACGAAAGTTTCCAACATTCCCCCTCCTTTTTTATAAAGAATATTCAGAATATATATAAAATTATAAGTGCATACCGAATCTAGGACAATATTATTTTAATAAAGTAAACATATTTTTGTATAAAAAAACAAAGTATATATTTGTTTTATATACTTTGTTTTGAACTAAATGTATTATATATTCACAATTGCTTCTCTTTTAATAATTCTTTCGTATAGCTCTTCTGATAATTTCAAGAAGTTATCAGGCATATCTTTCCCTTTAAACTTCTTTTGAAGCGTTCCATATAAACCTATATCACGTAAACGTAAAAATAGTGGTAACGATTCATACCAACTATCCGCCAGCCTGTGCTCATACTCATATCCTTTTCGTAACACTTGTAACTGTTTACGAGCAAAATCTGTCTTCTCTTCTGCTGTCCACGGTGTAAATAGAACAGAGTAGTATAAAACCATCGCTAAATCATGTATAAAGTAATTATAAGCAGCATCATCAAAATCAAAGATTGTTAGCTCTTTACCATCATAATGAAAATTACCTTGATGAATATCACCGTGCATAAGACCGAACGTTTCTCTTTCAACTGGAAGAGCCTTAATTTCATCCATTAATACCGCTGCAATCTCTTTCACTTGACCATCTTCTAATTCATTAACAATTCCACTTTCGTCTTCTTCCCACGTATCACGGTAGTCTGTTTTAGGATAATCCATTGTAAGGCGATGCAGTTGCCCAATCGCTTTTCCCCACGCTTCAAAATAAGCATCTCCCCAATAAGGCGATTCTGCTCCTTTTACTTGCTCACCTTTTGCATATATAAATAAAGAAGCGAAAAAGAAAGTCCCATCCTCTGCTACGATTTCTTCTACGAGATTTCGAGACGTTGAATAAAGAGGTCCTGCTACCTTTGCCCCATTCTCCGCAACATATCGTAAAAAATCTAGTTCAGCCTCTACCTCTTGTTTAGAACGATGAGAAGAATGTGTTAAACGTAATACGTAATCTTCATCATTATCACCCTTCGCCTTAAAAATATAATTCTCAAAATCTCCAAGTGGCTTTTCTTCTACTGTTACATGAAACAAATTCGCTGCTCTTTTTAAAATCTCTTTCGTAAAAACACGTTCTACAGCTATTTCCATATATATCCCTCCTATATATCTTCTTAATTCGACACAAATGTTAGAAGTACTGCTATGAAATTGAATAATGCACAAAAGACAATGTAACGTAACCTTCAACCCTCTTTTAAAAAAATAATTCAAGCATAAATTTCTCACAAACGACAAAAATTAACAGAAACAATTGCACTTTAAAAGAGGTGGAAATTATGACAGAGAAAAAAGAACAACAAGAGAGTAAAAAACAAAAGCATATGTTTCCATCACTTCCGGAGAACATTAGTTACATTGAAAATAAACTTTCTCATTCTGATGATATAAAAAAATTAGATCTCCCTTTTCAAAACGGAAAAGGAATAATCTTATATATCGAATCTTTAGCAGACCCCAATTTAATCCATCAATTAGCTCTTGAGCCTTTATTAACTCGGTCGGATTTGTCTTTAGATAAAGCTTTTGCCACATTAAATATGAAAAAAGAAACAAATTTAAATTACGGTGTGCAACTTTTATTACAAGGAAAATCATTATATTTTCATGAACAAGTCGACAGTTTTTGTATTTTTGAAACAGCTTTATCTTTAAAGAGAGATATAGCTGAGCCTGATAATGAAGGCATTGTACGTGGACCACATACTGGTTTTGTAGAAGATTTAGCAACCAATTTAGCTTCCATTCGTAAACTCATAAAAAGTCCAAATATCGTCGTTAAATATTTCACACTTGGTGAAGAAATGCATACGAAAGTGGCAATTGCTTATATGCAAAACATAGCGAATGACGATTTAGTTACAGAAGTAAAAAGAAGGTTAGAAACGATTAAGACAGATGCACTTATGCCTCCGGGATATATACAAGAATTTATAGAGGATACATCTTTCTCACCATTTCCACAGCAATTAAATACAGAGCGTCCAGATAGAGTCGCAGCAAATTTAATGGAAGGACGAGTTGCTATTTTATCTGATGGAGACCCAACAGCGCTTATCGTTCCTGTTACGTTATTTGCCTTCTATCAATCACCAGACGATTATAATAACCGCTGGATTGTCGGTTCTTTCGTCCGAATGATTCGCTTAGTGAGTTTCTTGATTGCTTTTCTCTTACCAGCTATATATATCGCAACCGTAGCCTTTCATCCTGATGTATTGCCGCTTGAACTTGTGTATACAATTAAAGCTTCATTAGAGAAAGTACCACTTCCTCCTATTTTTGAAGCTCTCTTAATGGAGCTAATTTTCGAGTTATTACGGGAAGCTGGTATTCGTTTGCCAAGCAGAGTTGGACAAACAATCGGTATTGTAGGCGGTTTAGTAATTGGTGATGCAATTGTAAAAGCCGGACTTGTTTCTTATACGATGATTATCGTTGTAGCTTTAACTGCAATCTCATCTTTTCTCGTTCCATCAAACGATATGAGTTCAGCTGTTCGAATTCTTCGTTTTCCATTAATGCTCCTTGCTGCCATATTTGGATATGTAGGAATATCATTCGGTCTAATTATAACTTTCGTTCACCTATGTCAGCTTCATTCTTTTCATACACCATATCTTTCTCCTGTTGCACCAATGCGGATTAAAGATATGAAAGATTCTTTTGTAAGACTACCAATTTGGTCATTTTGGGAACGACCACATGATCCAAAACCGAAAAAAATGCAGCGCCAACATGTAACGAGAGAGGATGAGAACGGTGACAAACACGCAAAGTAAAATTTCGCTAGTTCAATTTACCTTTTTCGTTATTCAATGCCAAATTGGAGTGGGTATACTTTCCCTGCCTAACCGTCTTCACCCAATAGCAAAAGGTGGTGGATGGATTTCCGCGCTCATCGCCGGGCTTGCGATTCAGCTTATTATTTTACTAATGTGGCTTTTCTTAAAACGATTCCCTGATGCAGATATGTATGAAAGTGTTTGTATGCTATTTGGTAATAAGTTTGGAAAACTATTAGGCTTTGCTTATGTTTTTTATTTTACTCTTATCGGTATGACAGTTATGTTAAATGCTTGTAATGTCATTAAAGTGTGGGTTTTGCAAGCGACCCCTTGGTACGCAATTCTCTTACTATTTACGATAGCTTGCTGCTATATAGCCTATAATACATTTAAAGTCATCGTACGATTTTATGTCATGGCTTCTATTCTCATTTTGCCCATGGCTCTTTTAATTGCACTAGGGTTTTCACGAGCTGATTTTTCTTATATTTTTCCGATTACAGAAGCCGGCTGGTGGAATATAATTCAAGCATCCAAGGAAACAATTACAGCTATGTATGGTTTTGAAATCATTCTTATCGCTTTTCCAAAAGTAAATGGCAGTTCTGTCGCAAAACTGAAGGCCATTTCTATCGCTAATGGATTTGTAACACTTTTTTATACTTTTACTGTTTGGATTTGCTTTATCGTATTTAGTCCAAAACAAATCGAGCTTATTCCAGAACCAGTTGCTTACTTATTACGCTCCTTACATATCGGGATTATAGACCGGACTGATTTACTATTTATACCAATATGGATGATAACAGTTGTGGCTTCTATTGCTAGTTATTATTGCGCTGCTTCAATCGGAGTTGGGCATATATTCAATCTTGCTAATCATAAAAAAGCTGTTCCAATCGTCGGTATTATTGCTTTTAGTGTAGCCTTATTTATAGATACACCTGAAGAATTAAAAGTAATTTCAACTTTCACTGATAAGTTCACGTATATTTTCATCGTTGTCCTCCCTCTTTTATTTCTACTTTATTCAGTAATAAGAAATAAGAAAGGAGAACAGTATGTTCCAAAAAAGAGTTAAATTACTTTTTATATTATGTACTAGTTCCCTCCTTTCTGGCTGTTGGGATCAAGAACCATTAAGAGAAGCGAGATTAGCTTATAGTATTGGATCTGATATTACAGAAAAGAATAAACTCCAGCAAACAATTGAGCTCGTAAAAAGTTCAAGCGGCGAACAATCTTCATTCGAGAATGAAATACATTCAGCCACCGGGCATAACATAAGGGATACAAGCGATGCCCTAAAAAAAAATGTAACCGGAAATATTCGTTATTTTAAATATGGTGTTCAATTACTTGGAACCAAAATTCTAAAAAAAGGTATATTACCTTATTTAGATGTCAGCTTTCGGGACCCAACAAACCCAACTGCTTTAGTAAAACTTATTGCAGTAGATGGTGAAACATCCGAGATACTAGAAAAAAAGAAAGTAGGAAATTTACTAATTGGAGATTTTCTAAAGAAAAAAGTGAAAAGTTTAGAAGATATGAGTGTGTTTCCAAAAGAAACTTTAGAAACAGCTGCTACAAAAATGTTAGATCCCGGTAAAGACTTTACCCTCCCTTCTATAAAAATAAAAGGAAAAGAAGTGATTACAAACGGTCTAGCTTTATTTAATAATGATAAATTAACTGGGCATTTATCTTTGAAACAATCTGTTTTATTCGTATTATTAACTGGAAAAATGGGAACAAGTGCCCGTATAACCCAAAAGCTTACTAGCGATGAATCAGAGAAAACATCTGATTATTTAACAATGGAAATTAGCAATCGAAAGTTAAAACGCGACTTAAAAATAACAACAGATAAAAAAGGAAATGTTTATGCTCACATTAAGCTCCAACTAAAAGTTATAGCGCTTGAAGCTCCGAGAGATAATCTTTACAAAATGGATGAAAGAAAAAAACTAAATAAAGAATTGTCTAAACAACTTACGAAAGAAGCTAAAAAGATAACGAAAAAGTTACAAAAAGCAAACTGTGATGCTTTCGGTATCGGCAGACACCTTATCGCCTACCACCCTGACTTATGGAAGAAGAAAAATTGGAATAAAGATTATGCAAAAGTAAAATTCAAACCTGAGGTAGAGGTAAACATTTTGTATAGTGGTGTACTAAAATAAAAGGTTGTATGCCGCATAGGCATACAACCTTTTATTTCGTATATCGATACACAATTGATTCATATGGTCTTAAGTTAAGTTTTGCAATATCCTTGCTGGCATCTTTATAATTCGACAGTAGTACTTCTTGTTTCATTCCATCTAATTGAACGTGCGCTTGTACAGAGTACGTTATTTCTTCTCCATAGAAGTTATTGATAACAAGTAATACCTCATCATTTACAGTACGTGTATATGCCCAAATCTTAGGATGATTTTCATCCAAAATAGCATATTCTCCTTCTGTAAGAACATCATACGTTTTTCTAAGTTCTATTAACTTTTTATAATGATAAAATACGGACTCTTTATCTTCTAATGCCTTCTCTACGTTTATTTCTTTAAAGTTTTCAGCCACTGAAATCCAAGGTGTACTTGTTGTAAAGCCACTGTTCATCTCTTCATTCCACTGCATTGGAGTACGGGAGTTGTCACGAGATTTTTGCTTTAAAATCCCTATAATCTCTTCTTTTGATAGCCCTTCTTTTAGCTTTATATCGTATATATTTAACGATTCCACATCACGATATTGCTCGATGGACTCAAATTTAGGATTCGTCATACCGATTTCTTCCCCTTGATAAATATAAGGCGTTCCTTGCAGCATGTGCATGGCTGTCGCTAACATTTTTGCAGATTCGTTTCGGTACTTTCCATCATCACCAAAGCGTGACACGATGCGAGGCTGATCATGATTACACCAAAATAACGCATTCCATCCTCCGCCCTTTTGCATTTCAATTTGCCAGCTAGACATAATCTCTTTTAATTTAATAAAATCAAACTCTGCTTTCGTCCACTTATCACCATTCGGATAATCTACTTTTAAATGATGGAAACTAAACGTCATGCTTAATTCATTACGCTCAGGATTAGAATATTTAATACAATTATCAATTGTCGTAGATGACATTTCTCCAACTGTAATGACATCTTTTCCTGCAAAAACATTTCGGTTCATCTCTTGTAAATATTCATGAACACGCGGACCATCTGTATAATACTTGCGTCCATCACTTGTCGCAGTACTACCTTCATCGTTTAAGAAACATTGGTCTTTTGAAATTAAGTTAATGACATCTAATCGGAATCCTGTTACTCCTTTATCCAGCCAAAAACGCATCATATCATATACTTCTTCACGAAGTTTTTCATTTTCCCAATTTAAATCAGCTTGTGTTTCATCAAATAAATGTAAATAATATTGCTCCGTCTTCTCATCATATTTCCAAGCAGATCCACCAAACTTAGACTGCCAATTATTTTTTTCATCACGCCAAATATAGTAATTACGATATGGACTATTTTTATCTTCCTTCGCTTCTTTAAACCACTTATGTTCAGTCGAACTATGATTTACAACAATATCAAGCATAATCTCAATGTTACGTACTTTCGCTTCTGCTAAAAGTTCTTCAAACTCTTCCATCGTTCCGTAAGATGGATCAATGCTGTAGTAATCACTTACATCATATCCATTATCATTTTGTGGTGATTGGTATATCGGTGTTAACCATATATAATCCACTCCGAGTTCTTTTAAATAATCTAGTTTCTCTGTAACACCTTTTATATCCCCGGTTTCTCTATTGTAATAACTATTAAAGCTCTTCGGATAAATTTGATAGACTACACTTTTATGCCAATCCTTCATGTTTAACTTCCTCCTACTTCTGTTTGACTCTTTTTGCAAATAACCATGTTAAAGTAAACGGGATTACAACTGCAATAATCATTCCTACAATAAACATTGGAATCGATTTCGGAATGATAGAAATAAATGCTGGCAATCCGCCAATTCCGATAGCAGGCGCTAATACACCATTTAATGTAATGAATATCGCTGCCACAGCAGACCCTATAATCGCTGCATAGAACGGGAACTTATTTCGTAAATTCACCCCAAACATCGCTGGTTCTGTAATACCGAAGTATGCTGAAATGGCTGATGTTGATGCCATACTTTTATCATTTTGATTTTTAGAAATCCAGAACATCGCAAGTGCCGCACTACCTTGCGCAATGTTAGAAAGAGCGATCATCGGCCAAATAAATGTCCCGCCATGTTGTGCAATCAATTGTAAATCAATTGCAATAAACATATGATGCATACCTGTAATTACAAGCGGTGCATATAACGCTCCAAATAATACTGCTCCAACTACTGGTACTGTTTCATATACACCTACTAATCCTACTGTTAATAAATCTCCAATATGACGTGTAACCGGACCGATAATTCCTAGTGCTAACACACCTGTCACAACGATTGTTGTAATTGGTACAACTAATAATTGAATTGCATTTGGTACATGTTTCTTTAAGAAAATTTCCACTTTACTTAATACAAATGCTGCTACTAAAACGGGTAAAATTTGTCCTTGATATCCTACCTTCTCAATTTGGAATAGTCCTAAAATATTGAAGTACTCAATCTTTTGACCCTCTAAACCAGTCGCTGCTTTTCCATAGTCCCAAGCGTTTAATAAGGCCGGGTGCACAAGCATTAATCCCATAACAATCCCTAGTATTGGACTACCACCAAAACGCTTCGTTGCTGACCAACCGACAAGTGCTGGTAAGAATACGAATGCTGTATTGGCCATCATATTAATTAAATCCCAAAGCCCGCCTAAGTTCGGATAAACATCTAATAAATTTTTCCCATCAAAAAATAAGTCCTTTGCGCCTAATAGATTGTTAATACCCATTAGTAAACCAGCTGTTACGATCGCTGGTAATATCGGCATAAATACATCCGAAAATATTTTTACAAACTTTTGAGCTGGATTTAACTTCTGATTTCCAGAGTCTTTTACGTCAGCTACAGTCGATTCTTTCATACCTGCAAGCGTTATCAATTCAGCGTAAACACGATCTACATCCCCTGGACCAATTACAACTTGAAATATACCAGCGTTATGAAACGCTCCTTTCACTAATGAAACAGACTGTAATTTATCATTATCTATTTTACTTTCATCTTTTAAAGCGATACGGAGCCTCGTCACACAATGTGCAGCTTGTTCAATATTGTCTTTCCCACCAATATACTGCAACACTTCCTCTGCTGTTTTACGATAGTCTTTCCCCATATTCCCGTCCCTCTTTTCTTTTTTTGATACCGTTTACAATTACATATTAACTCGTATATATAAGTTAGTCAACACTCGTATATACGAGTTTGTGTTTTTTTTTTATAAAAAAAAGAGATGAAACAATATTTTGTTCCACCTCTTTACTTCCTGCGTGCCACATCCGAAAAGTGAAAAATATCTAAACGGTGGCGTGATTCTGTATATTCAAACTGACTTCCATCATACAAATGTGTAAAGTTTTTCACAACGACAACATAGTCTGTTCCATTTAAATCTAAATACTTTCTGTCATCCTCTGTACATGGCTGTACTTCAATTACCCTCTGCGAATAACTAATATGTAGCCCAAGCTCTTTCTCGATGTATTTATAAATCGATGCAGTTGCAATTTCTTTCGTTAATCCTGGAATAAACTCAGATACAAAATGATTTATATCTAAAATTACTTTTTCTCCATCAATATTTCGTACACGTTTAATATGATCAATCTCTGTTTTTTCTTTTACATTTAATAATTTTGCAATTTCTTTTGTGGCTTTTTCTTTGTCCATTTCCACAACTTCCGTAATACAATGACGTCCCAAACGTTCATTTTCTTCTTGGAAACTTACAATACCGCCAAAATTAAATTCAATATTTTTTCGCTTTAAAACAAAAACACCTTTTCCATGAATTTTTTGCACATATCCACGCTCTTGCAGTAAATCTACAGCTTTTCTCACCGTGCCTCGGCTTGCCTCATACTGCTTCATTAATTCTGTTTCTGATGGGATTTTGCATCCCTCTTTTAATTGTTTATTATCAATAGATTTACTGATTTCTGTATAAATTTGTTCATACTTACTCATCATCTACAATAGCCCCTTGTCACCTTCTAATTCTATATGTATTATAACATGCTTCACTCTTCTGCCAATCTCTCACTTATTTTCCAGTACAAGAAAAATATAGGTAAATATTTAATCTTTAAAACGTATTTTTATAAAAATTTTTATATTTTTCTTTTCATTCAAAAAAACATGTAGTATACTAACTTCAAAATCAGAGGAGAAAGGGAGCAAAGAACTATGCTTACTTATACAACAACTGTAGTTACATTTGCACAAAAACATCATCATCATACGTAACCCTTGAAACCTAGCGGAAAAATTACGCGTAGGTACAAGGGTTATTCCCGTTGTACCTACGCTTTGGCAAAAGAGCCATGTAGGTATTTTTTTATCTACATGGCTCTTTTTTTATTGTCAAAAAGCTAGTAAAAAATGATGTTTAAGCAAAACTTACTACAAAGGAGTTAACAAAAATGGAAACGAAAAAGTGGGGATTATGGGTTTTAACAGCATTTGTTATCGGGAATATGGTTGGCGGTGGCGTATTTATGCTTCCAGCAAATTTAGCACAAGTATCAGGTCCAATGGGTTCTACACTCGCATGGAGTATTACAGGCCTTGGAGTATTTATGATTGCACTTGTATTTGGAAATTTAGCGATTCGGAAACCAGAATTAAAAGCTGGACCACAAAGCTATGCTCAAGCGATGTTTCCTTCAAAAAAAGCTGGTAAAGTTGCAGGATATAGTATGGCATGGGGATATTGGGCTGCTAACTGGGCTGCAACAGCATCTGTTATTATTTCCTTTGCTGGATATTTATCAACATTCTTTCCAGTTTTACAAAGTAAGCAAATTCTTTTTTCAATAAATGGATTTTCACTGGAGCTCGGAAAAGGATTAACTTTCCTCGTATGTAGCCTTATGCTGTGGGGAATTCAATATATTCTTTCGCAAAATATTGATCGAGCTGGAAATATGAATCTACTTGCTACTATTGCAAAAATTATCGGATTTACAATGTTTATTGTAATTACATTGTTCATTTTCAACGCCTCTAATTTCGGAGACGGTCAAACCTTTATGAATGAAGCAGGACAATCAATCTCATTAGGTGGACAAATCAATTCAGCTGCTATTGCAACACTCTGGGCATTTATCGGTATTGAATCAGCAGTTATGCTTTCTAATCGTGCAAAATCACAGCGCGATGTAAAAAAAGCTACGATTTTCGGATTAATTATCGCTCTTCTTATTTACATGTCAATTACTTTACTTACAATGGGAGCTCTTCCGCAAGATGCTTTAAAAGAGTCTCAAAAACCATTAGTAGACGCATTAAATTTAGCAATTGGAAATAAAGGTGCATATATAATGGCTTTACTCGCTCTTATATCTTTATTTGGATCTACAGTTGGCTGGATTGTTGTTAGTTCAGAAGTACCTTACCAGGCAGCAAAAAATGGACTTTTCCCTAAGTTTTTCGGGAAAACAAATAAAAAAGGTAGTCCTTCAAAATCACTATTGATTACAAATGTAATGACGCAAATTTTCTTATTTTCAACGATTTCTGGTACTGTTTCAGAAGCGTATAGTTTCGCTATCGTCGTAGCAACATTAGCCTATTTAATTCCATACCTTGTTTCTACCTTGTACCAATTAAAATTAGTTATTACAGGAGAAACGTATGATATACTGCCAGGATCTCGAGTAAAAGATGGAATCATTACGACATTAGCGTTGATATACTCCATTTGGGTTATCAAAACGGGAACTGCTGATTTAAAAACATTCTTCTTAGGAATTGGATTGTTCGTATTAGGTCTTATTCTTTATCCAGTACTAATGAAAGACTCACAAAAAACGGATTAAATAAAGAGAAGCTGCTGGCTTCTCTTTTTTATTAAAAATCTGTAATTAACTTTTCTTTTAGCTCTCCTACAGATAAAGGTTTCGCATAATAAAATCCCTGTACATAATCACAGCTCATTGATTGTAACAAACTCTCTTGCTCTACTGTTTCTACTCCTTCAGCAACTACTGCTAAATTTAAACTATGAGCAATTTCAATAACGGATTTTACAATCGTTCGTTCTGGTTGTGCGTGATCATAATGAAATTCACGAATAAAATTACGATCAATTTTTACAATATCCAGTGGTAGTTGTTTTAAATAATATAAGGAAGAATAGCCAGTCCCGAAATCATCCAAAGCAATTAAAACACCCATATTTCTTAATTCTTGTAATGTAGCAATAATATAATCAAAATGACGGACTGCAATGCTTTCCGTTATTTCTAATATTAAACGGTTCGGAGGAAAGCCAGTTCTCTTTAAAATGCTACGTACTGATAAAATAAAACGTTTCTGCATTAATTGTTGTATAGATAAATTCACAGATAACTTTAGTCCTTCTTGATAATTCGGCAATGTTTTAAACAAGCGACATGATTTTTCTAATACCCAGTCTCCTAGTTTTATAATAAGTCCAGACTCTTCAGCTACAGGGATAAATTCGCTTGGTGAAATAGGTCCGTCTTCTGTCATACAACGTACTAGAGCTTCTATACCAGAATATCTCTTCGTTTTCAAATCAATAATAGGCTGCAATGCTACATCTAACTCTTCATCACGAATTGCCTTTTGCAAAGCAAACTCAACTTTCATTCTACGATTTATTTTCGCGCGTAGCTCATCTGTAAAGAAACACGCAGCGTTTCTCCCCTGTTCTTTTGCACTATACATAGCTAAGTCAGAGTTTTTCAATAACGTTTCCACATCTTGTCCGTCTTGTGGATAAGAACAAAGTCCTAGACTAGCTGAAATGTATACTTCATGGCCTTCCAGCATAAATGGTGCCTGAAAACATGACAACACAGATGTCGCTAACTGACTCATATCATCTTGTCTATGATTTTTTGTTAACAGCACAAATTCGTCGCCACCTAGCCTAGCCAGAACATCTTTCTCTCCTAGTACATAATGCAACCTTGAAGCAACTTCACTTAAAAGTAAATCCCCTATCATATGACCTAATGTATCATTTACTAATTTAAAACGGTCCAAATCAAAGTAAATCATACCAAATTCTTTTTTATCTGCAATCAATTCGTTAACGGTCGTTATTAATTGTAAACGGTTAGGCAAACTCGTTAAAGCATCATGATAGGCAAGTTCCCTATAACGACTTTCACTTAGCCGCAATCTATGTTCCGCTTCTTTTCTACTACTAATATCATTTCGAATTGCGATAAATTGGTATGGCTCTCCTTTTTCATTTAAAAATGGAACAATTGTTGTTTTGACCCAATAATATGTACCATCTTTTGCTCGATTCCGAATCTCACCTGTCCATACTTTCCCATTCAAAATACGTTTCCATAAATCTTGAAAAAAGGTTTTTGGATGATGTCCTGAATTTAAAATACGGTGATCTTTTCCAATTAATTCTTCTCTTTTGTATTTAGAGATTTCACAAAATTTATCATTTACATATGTAATAAGACCTTTTCGATCTGTAATTGCAACAATTGAAGACTCATCTAATGCTAACTTTAAATCTCGCAATGAAGAGTCATATAATGCATGACCTCTCTGTTCTAGCATGCGCATCTCTCCTTGCTTCTATCTGACTAAAACACAACCTGTTTCTCTTCATAGAAATAGAGATATTTCATTTTCTAATACTAGCCCATTACATAAATTATCTTTTTGAATAGACCGATTAAAATAACATAATATTATTTGTAATAAAAAGCAATATTATACCGTTCTAATTATAAATAGTAGCTTCTCATCTCCCTAATTATTTCGCGCCTTATTATACTGCAATCCCTTTAAGTGTCTCTATGCAAGCCTTGTTTCCAACTAATACCACTCACATCTGATCTCTTTGTTTTTAATAACGAAATAGAAATTAGAGCATACTACATAACTATTCACGAATAATAATATAAAACTCTACATCAATGTATATGTTTTTGAATTACAATAACAAAATATTAACATATTTTCACCTTAATTTTGGAAGTATTTTATAAATAAATACCGTATTAAACTAAAAAAGAGGATAGCCTCTTTTTTAGTTTAATACGAATATGGTATTTGCTGATAACCTGGGTATGGCATTGGATACGTTACAGGGTATGGTGATGGATAAGCTACTGGATATGGAGCGGGATAATACCCTCCACTTGTTGCACCTGTTAATGCACCAGCTGTCAGTCCGCCTAACACTCCTCCTGCAAAGCTTCCAGGGAAAAATCCGCCTCCCCATGAACTATCACCACCCCAGCCCCATCCGCCTCCGTGATGATGATGGTGATGGTGATCATAGTGATTGTGTCCTCCATGGTGATGATGTCCACCGTTATGATTGTGCCCACCATGATGATTTCGATAATACAATCCATTATTTTCTATATAATTCATGTTTCTCCGCTCCTTTTCGATTTTTTCATTTTCATATACGTTAAGAGTGGGATAAAAAATGGGATAGTACACTGTATGTAGGACAAATGCGGAAAGTATAGGTGAAATGTCTATATTTTGTAAAAAAAGCAAAACACCTTATAATAAAGATGTCATATTACATCTTCTATTTAAGAAGTCTATATTGAAAAAAGATTAGGGGAATTATATAGAAATGAAGAAGCCTATCGTTCAATTACTATTAATATTTACAATTGTATCTATCGTTCTGTTCCTATTAAATACATCGTATATTTCGTTATATACATTTGTCGGTGCTCTATGGTCCATCACAATTGTCGGAATTTCATTCGTTATTTTTATAGAAAATAGATCTCCACAAAGTACGTTAGCATGGTTTTTAGTATTAGCACTTCTTCCTATTATAGGTGTGCTTTTATACGCTATTTTCGGACGCAGCCGCTGGAGAAGAAAAAAACATCTCCATCGTTCAGAAGAACAAAGAAAATTATTCCGTGAAATATTAGAAGGAAGAAGACTAGAGTTATTACTCACAGTCCCACTAAATGAACGTTCCATACATTTAACAGAAGTCATACAAAAATTTGGAGGTGGTCCTGCCGCAGATAAAACAACTACAAAACTTTTAACAAACGGAGATCAAACATTTTCAGAAATTTTGCGAGCTATAGAGCAGGCAAAGCATCATATACATATTCAATACTACATTTATAAATCTGATGAAATTGGTACAAAAGTTCGAGATGCTTTAATACAAAAAGCAAAAGATGGTGTTATTGTACGCTTCCTTTATGATGGCCTTGGAAGTAATACGTTAAGAAGACGATTTTTACAACCTATGAAAGAAGCTGGGATTGAAATTGTAGAATTTGACCCTATTTTTTCAGCTTGGTTACTTGAAACTGTCAATTATCGTAACCATCGAAAAATTGTTATTGTAGATGGAAAAATTGGTTTTACCGGAGGACTCAATGTCGGTGATGAATATCTTGGCCGTTCCAAGAAATTTCCTGTTTGGCGTGATAGTCATTTAAAAATAGAAGGAAAAGCATTATATAAATTACAAGCAATCTTTCTAGAAGACTGGCTCTATGCCTCTAGTGGTTTAAATACTTATTCCTGGGATCAATTCATGAATAGACAATACTTCCCAGGTAAAGAGATTTCAAATGCAGAAGGTGCTGTTCAAATCGTAGCAAGCGGACCAAGCTCCGATGATAAAAGTATTCGTAATACATTATTAGCTGTTATGGGCTCTGCAAAAAAATCCATTTGGATCGCTACACCCTACTTTATTCCAGATCAAGAAACTTTAACATTATTACGCTTAAGTGCAATTGCCGGAATAGATGTACGGATTTTATATCCAGGTAAAAGTGATAGCATCATTAGTGATCAAGCATCTCAATCCTATTTCACTCCGCTTTTAAAAGCTGGTGCTTCTATTTACAGTTATAAAGATGGTTTTATGCATGCAAAAATTGTACTCGTTGATGATACAATTGCAACTATTGGAACAGCGAACATGGATGTACGTAGCTTTGAATTGAATTACGAAATTATTAGTGTACTTTATGAATCAAAAACAGTTCACGATATTAAACGTGATTTTGAAGAAGATTTTAAACATTCGACTGAAATTAAATGGAACTCTTTCCAAAAAAGAAGTATAAAAAAACGCATATTGGAGTCTTTCATGAGGCTTATTTCTCCTTTACTTTAGGCAATCAACTTCATCTTGATTGCTTTTTCTTTTCCCTTTATCCCCCTTCCTTTTCTTTGCATACCATATTAAAACAAGTTATCATAAGATGTATTACTTTATGAAAATAATGTTAGGTGGGAAATACATGTTAGAACAATTTCATATACATGCTGATTTAAAACAACAGCTTTCTACGATTCATGAAAAGAATAAGCAAGAAGCTGGTGAAAATGCACATTTAATCGGAACGAAAATATATAAAGCGTCTGATAATAGCATTATTGAAGATGCGATTACAGCACTTCTTCTTGGCAAGAACATTCTATTAAAAGGACCGACTGGTAGTGGTAAAACAGTACTAGCGGAAACTCTTTCTTCTTTATTCCAAAAACCAATGCATAGCATTAACTGCTCTGTCGACTTAGATGTAGAGGGTATTTTAGGATACAACACACTACAAACGAAAGATGGTGCATCTGAAGTTTCATTCGTTAACGGTCCTCTTATGAAAGCAATGAAGAACGGTCACTTCCTATATATTGACGAAATCAATATGGCAAAACCTGAAACGTTACCACTTCTTCACGGCGCATTAGATTACCGTAAAATGATCACAAACCCATTTACACAAGAGGTTGTATACGGTGATGACGAATACCGTGTAATTGCTGCGATTAACGAAGGTTACGTTGGAACAAGTGAACTAAATGAAGCATTAAAAAACCGTTTCGTTATTATTGAAGTTCCTTACATTCAAGGTGACACATTAAAAGAACTATTATTAGCAGAATCAAAATTAAATGATGTTGCAACAATTGAAAAGTTTGTTGCCTTTGCAAGCGACCTTATGCCTTTAGCTCGCGATGGACGTGTAAGTGAAGAAGCGGCAAGTATTCGTGGCATTATCGACGCATGTGATTTAGGTGTATATATTCCTGTTATGCGAGCGATTGAACGAAGCATAATTGCAAAACTTAATGATGAAACAGAACAAATGACTGTCCGTGAATTAGCAGAAAGTTATTTCTTTGAGGGATAATTTATGAGACAAATTTTTAGTGACAAAAAAATTGATGCGTCGCTGTTTCTACAAATGGAAAACTTAATGTATGCCCTTCTAAAAGAAG
The DNA here is from genome assembly GCF_008368855.1 of Bacillus sp. TE8-1. Classification (NCBI taxonomy): domain Bacteria; kingdom Bacillati; phylum Bacillota; class Bacilli; order Caryophanales; family Bacillaceae; genus Bacillus; species Bacillus sp. TE8-1. The sequence continues at coordinate 60,194 of NZ_QPET01000005.1, forward strand.
ACGATGCCTATCTTGAATATGGCTATAAAGCATACTACGACGAAATTGAAAAGAAAGTTGTCATTAGTCACTTTTGGGATGATCGAAAAGAAGAAGATACAGTAATCGGATTAAAAAGCGAAGTGTTCTTAAAAGCACTTGGTAATAAACATTACTCGGACATGACTTTAATTCGTTCTTATGCGATTGAATTGCAAGAATCGCCCCTAAAAAAGTTTTTAACACAATTATTTGTTCTATTAGAAGATTTACGCGTTGAGGAAATTGTAAAGAACTTACGTCCTGGCACGAAGCATGTTTTTAAAAGAAGAAAAGAAATGTATCGCAATTACTTTAGCTCACAAAATGAAATCAATCGCGTTCGTAACTATCACGGTGATCGTCTATTTTGCCTATGCTATCTTTCATTAACGAGCGATAAATATGAAATGTTTAATAATGAATATTTCGAACAAATTGAAGCTATTTTGCATGAAACATTCCAAGCTCGTAATACGGAAGATATTATGTATATCGTTGAGAAAATTCGCTACCGCTTAGAGGAGCTTCTTGAAAGTGATATGCTTAACAATTATTTCGGACATGCACCGCTTTATTTATCTGTTCTTGCAGACGAAAAGAACTGTCGCGTCGAAGATTTAGCAAATGATGATACGCAGCTTATAGATGACGATGAAAATAAAAACAAAATGGATGAAAGTTTCTCCACATGGCATCGTGAAAATAAAAATAACGAAAACGAGAACTTTTTACGCTTTGAATTAGAAAGCGGAACAAAAACAAACATGATGGGCGATACTGCTCGTGAATCAGAAGATGGCGACCAAGCACTTGGTTCTGTACAAGGTACTTCTCAAAAAAGTACACAATCCAACTTTGATGGCGCTGATACAGAAGAAGCAAGGGCTTCACACGCTTCTAGTCAAAATGATGGTGCATATGGTAAATATAACACTGGCGCTTCTCATACATTTAAAGAAGCACGTAAACCAAATCCTGATGAGAAAAAGGATTACCAAGCTATCAAATCAGTCGTTAATAAAGATGTAAAAGAATTAAAGAAAATTATCGAAAAAACGATTGAAAATAAAACGAATGCAAATAGTGATAAATATTACGGAAGACTTCGTAAGAAATTCCTTCGTATTTATACTGAAAAGCAGCCTCGCATGTTTTATAAAAAAGGGCAAGAATCACAAGAGCTCGACGTTGCATTCCAACTGTTAGTTGACTGTTCTGGTTCTATGTATAACAAAATGGAAGAAACGAAGAAGAGTGTTGTACTATTCCATGAAGCTTTAAAATCTTTAAAAATCCCGCACGCTATTAGCGGATTTTGGGAAGATGCCTCTAGCGCTAAACCTGAAGATAAGCCGAACGTTATCCATGAAGTTGTAAATTATAAAAACTCAACGTTACCAAACGTTGGTCCAGAAATTATGCAACTTCGTGAAGAAGAAGATAACCGCGACGGATATATTATTCGTATCGTTTCTGAAAAGCTTGCCAAAAGACCTGAGAAACATAAATTCTTACTAGTCTTCACAGACGGTGAGCCTTCTGCGCTAGACTATCAACAAGACGGAATTTTAGATACGCATGAAGCTGTTAAACTCGCGCGTAAAAGTGGTATGGAAGTAATCGGTATCTTCATCGAAGAAGGCGAAGCGAAAGAAGCAACTTATCAATTGATGAAAAACATTTATAACCATCACTTCTTAGTTGCAAATCACGCTGAAGATTTACGACTGAAGATTAAACCATTACTGAAAAAATTATTACTGAAGACGATTGAATAGAAAATAGGAGCCTTGTGGCTCCTGTTTTTTCGTTCAATTACTTTGTTTCTGGTTGAAACTTGTATGGAATGGCTATTTCTAACAAATATTCAAATCCTCCGTCATAGTATGGGAAGCGCTCATTCGCAATTGTTCGATCCACCCACTCTACTGCAGAAATTTCACCTTCATCTTCCGCAATAAGTTCACCTTTTTCTACATTCGCTCGGAATGTAAAAAATAGCGCATGATTCCCTGATTCTTCAAAGAATTTTTCATTGATCGCAACAAGTCCACCTAACGTAGCAGTTAAACCTGTCTCTTCTTTCACTTCTCTTATTAGTGCTTCCTCTAATATTTCACCTTTTTCCACAGCCCCACCTGGCAATGACCAAACGTTTTGTTCTACATTATGTACCATTAATATTTTATCTGTTTCTTCGTCATGTATTAGTGCATATACGACATCAACTCTTTGCATAAGACTTCTCTCCTTCCAAAAATGAGGAAGAGCCGATTCCTAAGAATCGACTCTTCCTATTAATTCATCACTAACTCAGCTGTGAGCTTTTTTTTTAACTTAGCCAGCATGTCAGTTGTCATTTTGTCTAAATCGTATTCTGCTTTAAAGCCCCACTCTTTCATTGCTGCTGTTGCATCAATAGAGTTTGGCCAGCTATCAGCGATTGTTTGACGAGCTGGATCTACTGCATAATCCATTGTAAACGTCGGAATGTGTTTACGAATTGACGCTGCAATTTGCTCTGGCTCGAAGCTCATTGCTGTAATGTTAAATGCATTTCTATGCACTAGCTTACTTGGATCAGCTTCCATTAATGAAATGATCGCTTGTAAAGCATCAGGCATATACATCATGTCCATATATGTTCCTTCAGCAATGTATGAGGTGTATGCACCTTTTTTAATCGCCTCATAATAAATTTCAACTGCATAATCAGTCGTTCCGCCTCCTGGAGGCGCTACGTAAGAAATTAAACCTGGGAAACGGACACCGCGCGTATCTACACCAAACTTTTGATGATAATAATCACACAGTAATTCTCCTGCTACTTTGTTTACCCCATACATCGTAGTAGGACGCTGAATTGTATCTTGCGGTGTATTATCTTTTGGCGTTGATGGACCGAATGCACCGATAGAACTTGGCGTGAAGAACTTACAGTTTAATTCACGAGCTGCTTCTAGAGCATTTACAAGTCCACCCATATTTAAATTCCATGCAAATAACGGATTTTTTTCTGCTGTTGCTGAAAGTAAAGCTGCTAAATGAATAATTGTATCTACTTCATTACGCTTTGCGATATCATGTAGTTTTTGTCCATCTGTTACATCTAACGTTTCAAATGGACCAGACGTTACTACTTCACTGTCTGTTTCACGAATATCTGTTGCAATAACATTTGATGCGCCGTATACATCACGAAGTTTCATTACTAGTTCAGAACCAATTTGCCCTAAAGAACCGGTTACTAGAATTTTTTTCATTTTCCCCACTCCTCATTTGCAAGCTATTCAAAAGATGTCGTTACTTAAATGATGCCCATTTCTTTTCCTACTTTTTCATACTTAAGAATTGCTTCATCTAACATTTCTTTCGTATGAGCTGCTGTAGGCATATTACGAACGCGCCCTGTCCCTTTTGCTACAGTTGGGAACACGATAGATTTCGCGTATACACCTTCTTCATTTAGACGTTTACTAAATTCTTGTGTTAATACTTCGTCCCCAATGATACAAGGTGTAATTGGCGTTTCACTTTCCCCAATGTTAAAGCCAAGTTCTTTTAATCCTTGTTTCAAGTAGCGTCCATTTTCCCATAAACGATCGTGTAACTCTGTGCTTTCCATTAAGATTTCAATTGATCTCATACAAGCTGCTGCATCAGCTGGTGTTAATGCTGTAGAGAATAAGAATGGGCGTGAACGAACTTTTAACCAGTCAATTAAGTTTTGTTTCCCTGCTACATACCCACCAATTACCCCAATTGCTTTTGATAATGTACCAATTTGGAAATCAACTTTATCAGAAAGACCGAAGTGCTTTACAGTTCCTGCACCTTTTCCAAGTACACCTGAACCGTGCGCATCATCTACGTATGTCATTAAATCTAACTCTTCTGCAATCTCAACAATTTCTGGTAGTTTTGCAACATCTCCATCCATCGAAAAGACACCATCTGTAATTACCATTAATTTATTGTAAAGACCTGATTCTTTCGCCGCGATTGCTTTTTGGCGTAAATCTTCCATATCAGAATGTTTATAAACAATAATTTTTGCTTTTGATAAACGACTACCGTCAATAATAGATGCATGATTTAATTCGTCTGAAAGAATCGCATCATTTTTATCCATAACAGCTGAAATCGCTGCCATATTACAGTTAAATCCTGATTGATAAGCAATTGCTGCTTCTGTATGTTTAAACTTTGCAATTGTTTCTTCTAACTTAATATGCAAATCTAAAGTACCGTTAATTGTACGAACAGCCCCTGCTCCAACACCGTACTTATGAATAGCACCAATTGCTGCTTCTTGCAAACGGCTATCTGTTGCTAATCCAAGATAGTTGTTTGAAGATAAGTTAATATATTCTTTTCCGCCAATTGTAATGATTGGTCCATTTGAACTCTCAAGCGGATCAATTACGTTATAAAGCCCCTTTGATTTTAAATCCTCTAAATTTTCTTCTAAAAATTTCGCAAGTGTTTTACTAGACATCGTGAAGCCTCCCATCGTTCATGTAAGCGGATTATTGTCTTAATAGTTCTAATAATCCCTCTACTAGCTTAACACGTTTTCAGAATTTATTATAGAAAAATAGTTTAAAGTAACCGCTTACAATTTTAGATTATATATGATTCATTACAATAAATCTATCATTTACTTTTCATATTTGATAGAATTAAAAAAATATTTCGGGAGGTTTCAAACATGGCATTTACAGAATCTGATGTATACAATAACACAGCATTTTTCGAACAATATATGAAACGAAGATATCGAGAAAATAGCCCAAATGAATCCATTGAAAAACCAGTATTCTTTCAGCTCATTGGTCATGTACGAGGAAAACAAATTCTCGATTTAGGCTGTGGTGATGCTAGGTTTGGCGCGGAATTATTAGAAAAGGGTTGCTACTCTTACACCGGCATTGAAGGCTCCGAACTTATGTATAAAAAAGCTAAAAAACAACTAGAAAATAAAAATGGATCTGTTCATTTTTTAAACCTCAAAGATTATACCTACCCCTCTTCCACTTTTGATTTAGTAACATCTAGACTCGCCTTACATTATATTGAACATCTTGATACCATTTTTCAAAATGTATTTCAAACTTTAAAAACAAATGGCACCTTTACCTTTAGCGTTCAACATCCCGTTATTACTTCTTCATTTGAAAGCTTACAAACGAGTGGTAAAAGAACGAGTTGGCTCGTCGATGATTACTTTAAACTAGGCAAACGGGTTGAACCATGGATTGACCAAGAAGTTATTAAATATCATCGTACAACGGAAGATTATTTCACATTATTACAGCAAGCCGGATTTACCATTACATCATTAAAAGAAGCTACACCAAATCCAACCTATTTTCAAGATGAAGAAGAGTATAAACGTCGCTTACGTATTCCTCTCTTCCTCTTATTTTCTTGTACCAAATAAAAAAAAACGATGAATCACTCATCGTTTTTTATCTCATTGCCTGAGCAACTTCTTTAACTACACGTCTTCCTCTTCCGTGCGGGATACAAAGTGGTGTTCCAAACAACGGATCCGTACTAATTTGGCACTCCATTCGGAATACATCACGTACTAGTTTCTCATCTACCACTTCTTCAGGTTTACCTTGTGCATATATTTGTTTATCTTGAATGGCTACAATGTTATCTGCATAGCGGCATGCTAAATTTAGATCATGTAATACCATAACAATTGTTCTTTGTTCTATTTCATTTAATTCGAATAATAAATCTAGCACTTCAATTTGGTGAGTCATATCTAAATATGTAGTAGGCTCATCCAGTAAAATAATATCTGTATCTTGTGCAAGTGTCATTGCGATCCAAGCACGTTGACGTTGTCCACCTGAAAGGGCATGCACATCACGCTCAGCAAATTCTGTCATACCTGTTGCTGCAAGTGCCTTCTGTACCATTTCCTCGTCTTTTTCTGACCATTGCTTCAGCCATGTTTGATATGGATAACGCCCTTGCTTTACAAGTTGTAATACTGTAAGTCCTTCTGGTGCTTGTGGTCCTTGCGGTAAAATCGCCATTTGACGAGCAATTTGCTTCGTTTGCATACTTTGAATTGCTTGATTATCTAACAAAATATCACCATTTGTTGGCTTTAATAATCTGGCTAGTGAACGTAATAAAGTTGATTTCCCGCAACCGTTAGAACCAATAAAAATTGTAATTTCTCCTTTTGGAATTTCTAAGTTCAGCTCATCAATAATAATTGTTTCACCATAAGACAACGTCAAGCGTTTCGTCTCCAATGCTTTTTGCATATTCATCTCCCTTTATGAATTCCGACTTTTATAAAGTAAATAAATGAAATAAGGTGCACCAATTGCTGATGTAAATACCCCTGCTGGAATTTCAAGTGGTGTGAAAATTGTACGCCCTATTAAATCTGCAGCAAGTACTAGAATTGCACCGACAATAGCTGCAACTGGGAGCAATGCACCGTATAAAGAACCAACTAGCCTTCGTGAAATATGAGGTGCCATTAAACCGACAAATCCAATCCCTCCGGCGAAGGCAACTGCTCCCCCAATTAAAGCCGTACTAAGTAATAACATGAATACGCGTGACTTCGTTAAAGGAACACCAAGTCCTACCGCAATATCATCCCCCAGCTCTTGCGCATTTAAATGTCTAGCAGCTATAAATGATATTACCGTTAAAATGAGAACCCACGGTGCAAGTACCATAACATTTTGCCAAGAAGAGCCATAAACGGTACCCGTAATCCATACATTCGCTTGGCTCGCTTGATAAATTGGTGCTAACAACATAAATAATGTTGTCGCCGCCTTCGTTAATGCCCAAAATCCAACACCAATTAAAACGAGAATAATTGGTGATAATCCATCATTTTTCCATGCAAATAAGTATACAAAAACCGCTACAATCGTTGCTCCTGCAAAAGCTGCTAACGGCATATAATGAATGCTTACAGTTAGCGCATTATTTTTATCACTAAATAGCGCTAAAAATAATACAACTGCGACACTTGCCCCGCCCGTAATCCCGATGATATCAGGAGAAGCAAGTGGATTTCGAACGAGCCCTTGTAAAATACAGCCCGCTACTGCAAGCGCAATTCCTACGAGGATAGCAATTAAAATACGTGGCATACGAAACTTATTTACAACCATATTTGACATCGCATCGCCATTTCCAGTAATTGCTTGCCATACGTCATAAGGAGCAATTTTCATGTCCCCCATACCTGCACTCGCAAAGAATAATCCTATTAAAACAACTAGTAAACTTAACAAGACGAGACAAGCTCGTTTATACATTAAAAACGAGAGCTCACCTTTTCCTATACGAAACGGAATATATTTCTTCATTTGCTAAGCCCTCTCTTACGTGCAATATAAATAAAGAATGGAGCTCCAATAAATGCTGTCATAACTCCTACTGGTACTTCTTGTGGCATAATGACATATCTTGCTGCTATATCAGCCAATATTAGTAGTATTGCACCTAACAATCCGCTATAAGGCACTCTCCATCTGTGGTCAACTCCAACAAGAAATCTCGCAAAATGCGGAGTAATAATTCCAATAAATCCAATTGGGCCAGCAACCGCAACTGAACCACCAGACAATAGTACAATAATAAGTAACACGAATGATTTCATTAAAATTGTTCGTTGTCCAAGTCCTTTCGCGACGTCTTCTCCCATCATCAATGTATTTACTTTCCCTGCCATCATAAGAGATGCAATCCATCCTATTAATAAATATGGGAATACAGATTGTAAAATTTCTAACTTTCTCCCTTGCACAGATCCAGCAAGCCAAAATAATACCTCTTCAAGTGCTTTTTCATTTAACACAAGTAATCCTTGTGTTAATGATGAAAATAATGCACTAATTGCGACCCCTGCTAACGTTAACTTAAGAGGAGTAGTCCCTTCTTTTCCTAAAGAACTAGAAGCAAATACAAGTACAGCTGCAACCGCCGCTCCTAAAAAGGCAATCCATGTGAAAGCTGATAATGATGTTACTGAAAAGATTACAATTGCTACAACTATAAAGAACGCAGCACCTGAATTTAATCCAATAAAATCTGGAGAAGCAAGTGGATTCTTAGTTAAAGTTTGCATAAGACAACCAGCAATGGCTAAACTAGCACCAACACTAGCTGCAATTAACGCCCTAGGCAGACGTACATTTTGAATAATAATATGTTCATTGGAACCGTTAAAATGGAAAAAAGCATCCAATGCTAGTTTCCAACTCGTATTTGTATATCCGAAAATAATACTTCCCCAAATACAAATAACGACTGCAATGATTCCAACAAATAATCCAATCCATTTTGCTCGATTTGTTTTTAATAACATGCAGCGTTTCCCCTTCAATGTATAATGATACGTTGTTAGTGTATTTCAACTTAATTCTCATTGTCAACGGAAATGAGAATTATTTTCACCCATATGTATTGACAATCAAAAGATAAAGGCTTAATATCATGCTTGCTATTGAAAAATATTCTCAACATATAGGGGGTACATAATGAATTTCATGCGGAAGAAATCGTTTACAGTATTTGTATTTTTACTAGCATTTTCAATGCTTTTAAGCGCTTGTGGAAAATCAAATAACAAAGAAGAATCTACAAAAGAAGATAATAAAAAAGAAGTGGTTACTGTAGAACATGCAATGGGTAAAACAGAAGTTCCTGCTAATCCAAAACGTGTAGTTATCTTAACAAATGAAGGAACTGAAGCTTTACTTGAATTAGGTGTGAAACCAGTTGGTGCTGTAAAGTCTTGGACTGGTGACCCATGGTATCCACATATTAAGGATAAAATGAAAGATGTAAAAGTTGTTGGTGATGAAGGACAAGTTAACGTTGAAACAATCGCTTCTTTAAAACCAGACTTAATTATCGGTAACAAAATGCGCCACGAAAAAGTGTACGAACAATTAAAAGCAATTGCACCTACTGTGTTCTCAGAAACATTACGTGGTGAATGGAAAGATAACTTCAAATTTTATGCAAAAGCATTAAATAAAGAAAAAGAAGGTCAAAAAGTTGTAGCTGATTACGAATCACGTATGAAAGATTTAAAAGGCAAACTTGGCGATAAAGTAAATCAAGAAATCTCTATGGTTCGTTTCATGCCTGGTGATGTTCGTATTTATCATGGCGATACATTCTCTGGTGTTATTTTAAAAGAACTTGGATTTAAACGTCCTGGAGATCAAAATAAAGATGATTTTGCAGAGCGTAACGTATCTAAAGAGCGTATTTCTGCTATGGATGGTGACGTATTATTCTACTTCACATTCGATAAAGGAAATGAGAAAAAAGGATCTGAACTAGAAAAAGAATATATAAACGATCCTCTATTTAAAAATTTAAATGCAGTAAAAAATGGTAAAGCATACAAAGTGGATGACGTTATTTGGAATACAGCTGGCGGTGTAATTGCTGCTAACCTATTACTAGATGACATCGAAAAACGCTTTGTTAAATAATATTTCCTTAACCAGCTCCCTTCTGTGGAGCTGGTTATTTTTCAATTCACTTAAATGTCACATTATTTCGTTTTGTATTTTTATTCCCAATATGTTATATTGAGAAAGTAAATAGAATATATTTTCTTTATATCAGAATAAATATTTTAATCTAAATTTTCTGATTAATCACTATTTTATTTTCTTTTAGAATTCAATTATTACATTTGAAAACGCTTATCATCTCGTTTTCAGGGCAAAATACAGTAACGGTTGAAGAAAAATAGAACTTTTTTAGAAATTTTCTTTCTATTTCCATATAATTCTATTGACTTCTAAATATTTTGTAAATTAAAATGATTACATAAATATCCGTTATACAGGATTAGGGGGAAACAAAAATGGATGCAGCTTTAAAATTAGACAAAGCTGGAGAGCAACAATCACCAAAAAAACATCCACCAGGGTTGTACTTGTTGTTCTTAACAGAAATGTGGGAAAGATTTAGTTATTATGGAATGCGTGGCCTTTTAGTTCTTTATTTAACAACTGCTGCGGTTAGTGGCGGGTTAGGATTTGATAAGGCATTTGCAGTGCAATTATACGGTTATTTTACAGCAGCAGTATATTTCATGCCAATTCTTGGCGGATGGCTAACTGATCATTACATTACAAGACGTCATGCCATTACTCTCGGCGGAATTATTATGGCAATCGGTAACTTTGTACTATTCTCAATGAACACAAAAACAGGACTTTTCCTTGGATTAATATTATTAGTTATTGGTAATGGATTCTTTAAACCAAATATTTCTACACTGTTAGGTGAATTGTATGATGAAAATGATTCACGTCGTGACAGTGCATTTACTATCTTCTATATGGGTATTAACGTAGGTGCTTTCTTTGCTCCACTTATTTGTGGATTTTTAGCAGAAGACTTCTTTAAAACAAGCGTTGATGGCGTTATGGTTATGGGATATAAATACGGATTCTTAGCAGCTTGTATCGGTATGATTGTTGGGCAAATTGTTTTCAACTTATTAGCTCCTCGCTACCTTGGTAAAGCTGGAACAACAGTTGTCGGTAAAAAATCAAAAAATCAACCTACAATTGAAAAGAAACCTTTAACAAAACAAGAAAAAAATCGCACTTGGGCAATTGTAATTTTAACTTGTTTCGTAGTATTCTTCTGGGCAGGCTTTGAACAAGCTGGTAGTTCTTTAACACTTTATACAGATAAATTTGTTGATCGTACAATTTTCGGATGGGAAGTGCCAACATCTTGGTTCCAATCCGTTAATCCAGCGTTCATCGTACTCCTTGCACCATTCGTATCTATGCTATGGTTAAAACTTTCTAAATCAAAGCGTGGTGATTTAAAAATACCAACAAAAATGGCATTTGGTATGATTTTACTAGGTATAGGTTACCTGGTTTTAACATTAGCGGTTCTAAAAACCGGAAGTAGTGAAGCTGATATAACTGTTAAAGCAAACTTATTATTCATCGTTATCACTTATATGTTCCATACAATTGGAGAACTATTCTTATCACCAATCGGATTATCTATGGTAAGTGCAATTGCACCTGTTAAATTAGCATCATTATTAATGGGTGTATGGTTAGCTGGTTCAGGTATGGCTAACTGGTTAGCTGGTAAACTTGCTTCCTTTACACAATCATTAGGATACCTTGAAGTATTTGCAAGTATCGGGATTATCGTTATCGTCTTAGGATTTGTACTTCTTCTATGCTCTAAAAAAGTTGCAAGTATGATGGAATAACAAAAAGACGCTTCTAAAATTAGAAGCGTCTTTTTTATTATTTCTCCTCTAAAGCTGTCACGTCCACATGAACGCTCTCACCAGGATTAGATACATCATACACTTGAGCACTCCCCTTCTGCTCATCACAGCTCTCAATCCATACTGGTACGCCCTCATATGTAACGTCAATTCTACTTGAAGAAGATAAAATTTGTTTCACACGTTTCACATCCATACTACTGTCCCTCCTTTTGCTTACTACACTCCTTTCTATTTTTTCTTTTCCTTTTAGAATATATTCCGTAAGGCAGCATGTTGATTGATAGTCATTTCTTCCTCACATGCTAATATTTACTCTCTCGCTACCTTTCTGACAAATAAAAAAAGACGTATATTCCATACGTCTTTTTCCATAATATTCAAATTTTAAGAAAATAATGTTTTTACTACCGCACTTACTTTATCATTATGGATTTGATAATACACTTCTAATCCTCGTCTTTCAAAGCGCACTACTTTATTTTGCTTTAACTTCGTTAAATGTTGTGAAACCGTTGATTGCGGAATTTCTAATACTTCCTGTAGTTGTGTTACATTACATGTTCCTCTTTGCATAAGTTCCATTACTAGACGTAGACGAAGTGGGTGAGCTAACGCTCTTAACATTTGTACATCTTCTTCTGAAATACGACATTCGAATTGATTTTGGCTCATAAAGTTCCCCTCATTTTCGTTTTTATTTGCGTTTTTATGTTCTTTTTATTTATTTATATATCTGTTCTTATATTTCCTGTTACGACATAACTTTATCAACCTATAAAGCCGAAAAATTTTTCCATCTTTATCAGCAAAAATTCAGGAAAAAATCCTTGCTGATTTTGAATATTATACTATATGATATAACGAAAAAGCAAAATAATGGCCTACGAATACTTTGCTTGCAAACGTTGTTTTATCAAGCTTTTTGTTATATTTTCACCTCATTGAAACGCACAGTAACGGTATTGTAAAATACCGTCTATAATTGATAACCTATCGTAATGTAGTTGAACTATAATTAACCTCTTTGTTACGCTAAAAGGAATTTTCAGTAAAAAGAGATGATGTGATATTAAAAGTTTGTTTCTAATTTTTTATTCGTATTGCAAGCGGTTGGACTGTTGTGCAAAACTTCCTATTTAAATCCACTCACCAATCCTCCCTCACACTAGATCAAATAGGACAGATAGGTGCATATATTAAACTTTATACTCGATATAAAAGACGGCATCTAATATACACTTATAGGAAACACGCCATCTGAATAAGCAAAATAATATGCAAATAGTTTATACAGCACACTTAAATTCATTTGAGTGTGTTTTTTGTCTACTTTATGAACAAAGCTTTTCTTTTAACACTATTATGGAATAATTATACTTTTTTACGTTGACAATAGTGTTGAAGGAGAATATACTAAGCATGTAAGTTGATTGTGAATAGTTTCACAAATAATGTGAATTTCTTCACATATAATAGATAGGAGTTGTCATTATTATGAGTACTTGGACACAAATTTATGACCCATTAAACAATATTTGGTTATCTGCACTAATCGCAGCACTTCCAATCTTTTGTTTCATCATTTGTTTAATGGGATTCAAAATGAAAAGTTACATGGCTGGTCTTTATAGTGTGATTGTCGCTATTATCCTTGCAATATTTGTTTATAAAATGCCAGCAACAGTAGCTGTAGCATCTGCTGGATTCGGTGTTTTATCTGGATTTTATCCAATTTGTACTATCGTTATCGCCGCAATTTTCCTTTACAAATTAACTGTTAAAACAGAGCAATTCAATATTATTCGCGATAGTATTTCAAGCATTACAAATGATCAACGTTTACAAGTATTATTAATCGCTTATTCTTTCGGTGCTTTCTTAGAAGGTGCAGCTGGTCTAGGGGTTCCAGTTGCTATTACAGCCGCACTACTTGTAGGTATGGGCTTTAATCCATTAAAAGCAGCAGGTATTTGTTTAGTAGCTAATATTGCTGGTGGTGCTATGGGTGCTATGGGTATTCCAGTTACAGTGCCAGCACAATTAACTCAACTTGACGCATTAACTATTGGTCGTCAAACTGTTCTTATTTTACCTTTCATTAGTATTATTTTACCTTTCTTACTTGTTTCAATGGTCGATGGAATTAAAGGTATTAAAGAAACTTGGCAAGGTATTCTTGTAAGTGGTGTTTCTTTCGCTATTACTCAATTCGCTGTGACTTACTTCTTAGGTGCAGAACTTACTAATATTTTCGCAGCAGTTGTAAGTATGATTGCTCTTGCATTATTCTTACGTGTTTGGCAACCAAAATCTTCTACTAAAGAAGAAAAACAAGAAACTAAAGTATCACATACATTCAATCAAATTTTATACGCTTGGTCTCCATTCGTATTCTTAACTGCATTTGTAACAATCTTTAACTTAAAACCGATTAAAGCTTTATTTGCTCCAGATGGTGCGTTAGCAAACTTAGTATTTAACATTCAGTTCCCTGGTCTTCATAATGCTGTTATGAAAACTACACCAATTACAAAAGCTGATACACCTTTCGCAGCTGTTTTCAAATTTGATGTATTCTCTTCTACAACTACTGCGATTGTACTAGCAATTATCGTTTCACTTATCGTTTACCGCGTAAAAGGTAAAATGGTTAAAGAATTAATGATTGAAACAATGAAAGAATTAAAAGCTCCAGTATATACAATTTGTAGCGTTATCGCTTTAGCTTACGTAGAAAACTACTCTGGTATGTCATCTACACTTGGACTTGCATTCTCTTCTACTGGTAATGCATTCCCAGTTCTTTCTCCAATCTTAGGATGGATTGGCGTATTCATTACAGGTTCAGTAGTTTCAAGTGGTTCTTTATTCGCACCACTTCAAGCAGTAACAGCAGACCAGTTAAACATCGTTCCTTCTACACTCGTTGCCTTAAACGTAGTAGGTGGTACAATGGCAAAAATGGTTTCACCACAATCTGTAGCAGTTGCTTGTGCCGCAGTTGGGCTAGTTGGTAAAGAATCTGCTCTATTTAAAACAGCAATGAAATACAGTTTAATCTTCTTAGCTGTTATTAGCTTACTTCAATTAAACGCTGTATTTAATATCTTTTAAAAATAAAACACCGATCCAAGTGGATCGGTGTTTTTCACATTACATTTTTTTATTTTTTAATAAAGAAGCTCCAGCAATTTCAGGGTGAGTCATTTCGAATGGATCTAAAATAATATCCAATTCCTCTTCTGTCAGTACACCATGTTCTAAACATAACTCCCTAACAGATTTCCCTGTTTCAATTGCTTCACGTGCAATACGAGATGCTACTTCATAACCAATATGAGGATTAACTGCTGTAATAATTCCAACACTTTTCTCAACATATTGCTTCAGCAATTCTTCATTTGCCGTAATTCCTTCAATACAATATTCACGGAATACACGGAATCCATTATTCATAATACTAATAGATTGAATTAAATTAAATACAAGCACAGGCTCCATTACGTTTAACTCTAATTGTCCTGCTTCTGATGCTAAGCAAATTGTATGATCGTTTCCGATTACTTGGAATGCGACTTGGTTAATCACTTCTGCCATAACTGGATTTACTTTTCCTGGCATAATCGATGAACCTGGCTGACGTGCTGGCAATTGAATTTCAGCTAACCCAACACGTGGACCAGACGCCATAATACGAAGATCGTTTGCAATTTTAGACATGTTCATCATACATACTTTAAGTGCTGCAGATACTTCTGTGTATGCATCTGTATTTTGCGTTGCATCAACTAAATGCTCTGCACCAACAAGTGGGAATCCACTAAACGTTCTTAAATGTTTTACCACTTGTTCAATATACATAGGATTTGCATTTAATCCTGTACCAACAGCTGTCGCGCCCATATTCACTTCATATAAATGTTGACGAGACTGTTTAATTCTTTTTATATCACGCGCAAGCACTCGGCTATACGCTTCAAATTCTTGTCCAAGGCGAATTGGAACTGCATCTTGTAAATGTGTGCGTCCCATTTTAATAACATGATCAAACTCTTTTGCTTTTTTACGAAAAGCAGAATGAAGTTCTTCCATTGTAATAAGAAGCTTTTCTAACATCATAAGAGTTGCAATATGAATCCCTGTTGGAAACGCATCGTTCGTTGATTGGGCCATGTTCACATGAGTGTTTGGGCTAATTTTCGCATACGCCCCTTTTTCATATCCCATACGTTCTAACGCTCTATTCGCAATTACTTCATTTGTATTCATATTAATAGAAGTTCCGGCTCCACCTTGAATAGGGTCCACGATAAATTGATCATGAAACTTTCCATCAACAATTTCTTGCGCTGCTTCTGCAATTTCATGTCCAATGTCTTTAGCTAAGTAACCAGTATCTATATTCGCAAGCGCCGCCGCTTTTTTCACAATTGCCATTGCTGTAATGAGTGATGGATGAATGCGATATCCTGTAATTGGGAAGTTTTCTACGGCACGTAATGTTTGTACACCATAATAAGCTGCACTTGGTACTTCTTTTTCACCTAAAAAATCTTTTTCTATACGTATATCCTTCGTTGCTATCATTTTTATCACCTATACTTTTTCATTCTAAATCCTTATCCAAAAAATCCGCCCTCTAAAAACACGAGTATCATTCAGAAGAATTTTTCAGTATCCACCTTCACTATATAGCACCTTTTTTGAAAGCGCAAACATTTATTTTTCTGTATATCCTTTTTATTAAAGTTTATAGAAAATCATTCTTCTACTTTCCTTATTTCCACTCGTTTAATTTGATGCATATCCTTTTCAAGGACTTTAAAATAAAAACCGTGTTTCTCAATAATATCTCCTTCAGCAACGATTTGTTTTTGTACCATAATCCAGCCACCAATTGTATCTACATCATCAGCAATTAAATGTATGCCAAGCAAATCATTTACTTCACTAATAAGCACTTTTCCTTCTACGATTTTATAACCTTCACTTATATGCTCTATAGGGGGATTCTCATCTTCATCGTATTCATCTCGAATTTCTCCAACAATTTCTTCTAAAATATCTTCTAGTGTAACAATCCCAGCTGTACCACCATATTCATCATACAATACAGCTAATGGAATGTGTTTTCTTTGCATTTGTAATAGTAAATCATGAATTGGAATATTTTCTAGCACTTCAATAACTGGCCTTGTATATGGCATAATTGAGCACTCCTCGTCCCGATTACCATCCATATAACGAATAAATAAATCTTTTACATTAACCATCCCAATAATTTCATCTTTATCTTCACCAAATACAGGATATCTCGTGTACTTTTCTTGCGCGATTACTTTAATATGTGTTTCAAATGGTTCGTCCTCATATAAGCCTACAACTTCCGTACGAGGTACCATAATTTCTTTTGCTACTCTATTATCAAATTCAAAAATATTATTTACATATTTAAATTCCCTTTGGTTAATCTCTCCGCTCTCATAGCTCTCAGATAAGATTAACCTTAATTCTTCTTCTGAATGAGCTACTTCATGTTCAGAAGCTGGATGTAATCCGAATAAACCAGTTACAACCCTCGCTGAACCATTCAAAGCCCAAATAAACGGATACATAACTCGGTAAAAATAAATAAGTGGTTTCGATAACAATAAGCTAACTTGTTCTGCTTTTTGTATAGCAAATGTCTTTGGAGCAAGTTCCCCAATGACAACATGTAAAAATGTAATTACTGCAAAGGCAATAATAAATGAAACTGTACTGGAAATTGCAGGTGAGAATTTTAATTTTAAAAACAACGGCTCGAGTAAATGTTTAATGGTTGGTTCCCCTAACCACCCAAGCCCTAAAGCAGTAATTGTAATACCTAGCTGACAGGCCGATAAATATTCATCTAAATTTGAAGTTACCTTTTTAGCTGCCAGTGCACCTCGTCTTTTTTCGCTAACGAGTTGATCAATACGACTGCTACGTACCTTAATAATTGCAAATTCAACAGCCACAAAAAATGCTGTTAACCCAATAAGAATGACTACCATCAATAATTTTAAAATATCCACATATGCTCTTTAGCTTTCTTAGCTAAAGTTACACCTCCTTTTAAAAAGAAGTTTCACTTTAGTTTCTTCAATTATTGGAAAGCAACTCTATATAAAATCCACCAATTTTCAAACCTCATACAATTCTAAAGGTAAACCATCAGGATCTTGGAAAAAGACGAATTTCTTCCCCGTTATTTCATCAATACGGATCGGTTCCGTCTCAACACCACATTGGTTTAAATGCTTCACAGCTTCTTCTATATTTGTAACAGCAAATGCTAAATGTCTAAGACCGGCTGCTTCTGGAAAACTTTTGCGCTCAGGCGGATTTGGAAATGAAAATAATTCGATTTGATACTCTTCTCCTACACATAAATCTAATTTATAAGAATCTCGTTCCTTTCTATATACTTCATTTATCTCTTCAAACCCTAATATCCTAGTATAAAAATCCTTTGACGTCTCATAATTCGAACAAATAATTGCAACGTGATGCACTCTACATATATTCATGCTCTCTCTATTCCTTTCTTTACCAAAGATGCATATTCTCCCTTGAAATGAAAAACATATATAGCAGAATATCTCTTTTAGGGGGCTTACCATGAAATTCATTACTTTTTTCGTCGGACTAATTGTTGTTTTCTTGCTCGCTTATATTGCTAGCAATAATAAGAAGCATATTAAATTTAAACCAATTTTTATCATGCTTATTATACAGTTAATTTTAACCTATTTACTATTAAATACAGAAATCGGCCTCATACTTATTAGAATCATTTCCAGTTTGTTTACCAAGCTACTCGAGTATGCTGCTGATGGAATAAATTTCGTATTTGGTGGTCTTGCAAATAAAGGTGAAATGCCATTTTTCCTTACTGTATTATTACCAATCGTCTTTATTTCTGTTTTAATTGGCATATTACAACATTTTAAAATATTACCATTTTTTATTCGTTGGATCGGGTACTTTCTTAGTAAAATAAATGGTCTTGGTAAATTAGAATCTTACAACGCTATCGCCTCTGCCATTGTCGGCCAATCAGAAGTTTTTATTACAGTGAAAAAACAATTAGCTCAAATTCCAAAACACCGTCTTTATACACTTTGTGCCTCTGCTATGTCAACCGTATCTATGTCTATCGTAGGTGCCTATATGACAATGATTGAACCTAAATATGTAGTAACTGCACTCGTTCTCAATTTATTTAGCGGTTTTATTATCATACTCATCATTAACCCTTACGACGTTAAAGATGACGAAGATATTTTAGAAATCAAAGGTGAAAAACAAAGCTTTTTTGAAATGCTTGGAGAATACATTCTTGATGGTTTTCGTGTAGCCATTGTTGTCGGCGCTATGCTCATCGGATTCGTCGCATTAATTAGTTGTATTAATGACCTGTTCCTCATTATATTCGGTATTACGTTCCAACAATTAATCGGCTATGTATTTGCACCTATCGCATTCCTTATCGGTGTACCCAGTTCTGAAATTGTCGCGGCTGGCAGCATTATGGCAACGAAGCTTGTAACGAATGAATTTGTCGCAATGATGGACCTTAGTAAAATTTCTAATAGCCTTTCTCCCCGTACAGTTGGTATTATTTCTGTTTTCCTTGTATCTTTTGCCAATTTTTCTTCCATTGGTATTATTTCAGGTGCGGTAAAAGGACTAAACGAAGAACAAGGAAACGTTGTTGCGAGGTTTGGCCTTAAATTACTATATGGAGCTACTCTCGTTAGTATTTTATCTGCAATTATCGTAAGCATTATGTTGTAATTAGGTAAAATTTTATCATTTTCTTATCCCTATCTTTTGTATACAATAACGAATAGGTGTCTTATAAATAATCAAGACATCTATTTTTTATACATGTACAATCGCTTTTATTTAGCGTAAAATATTTTTTATGTGTTTGAATACACTTCTAAATGTATACACTTTGATAGTTTTAAAGGAGAAAAAATGATGAAATCCGACACGAACAACAATACGCGAGCCAAAAAAGGACGCTCAAAGAAAAAACGCCTACTTTGGTTCCTTCTTATTCCATTACTAATTGTAGCACTTGGAGCAGGAGGCTACTCCTTCCATATATACAGTAAAGCAAAGTCCGTCTTAAATAATGCTTATGCTGAACTAGGTCGAGGAGATAAGTCCAGTAAACGTGAAAAAGCTGTTAAACCTATGACCGACAATATTTCCGTACTAATTATGGGTGTTGATGAAAGTGATATTAGGGAAAAAGGTTATGGAAAAGCAACTCGAACAGATGCGTTATTACTTGCAACAATTAATAAAAACGATAAATCCGTTAAACTTGTAAGCATTCCACGTGACTCACGCGTCTACATTAAATCACGTGATAAATACGATAAAATCACACATGCGCACGTATTCGGTGGTGTAGACAGCACAATTGATACGGTAGAGAACTTTTTAGATGTTCCAGTTGACTACTATGTAAAATTCAATTTTAAATCCTTTATTAAAATTGTTGATTCTCTTGGTGGTATTACTGTAGACGTTCCAGTTGAGTTCACAGAGCAAAATAGTAAAGATGAAGCAGATGCCATTCATCTAAAAAAAGGACGTCAACATTTAAATGGAGAAGAGGCACTGGCACTAGCTAGAACTCGTCATATCGATAGTGATTATATGCGTGGTCAACGTCAACAGCTTGTATTAGAGGCCATTGCTGAAAAGGCACTATCTCTTAATTCCATTAATAAAATCGGTGGCCTACTAGACGCTGTCGATAAAGATTTAAAAACTAATTTAACTTTTGATGATATGATGACAATTACAAAAAATTCAATGGATTCAAATTTAAAAATGGAAAAAATGCAAGTAGAGGGTACAGATAAATATATAGGTGGTATTTATTATTACGTTCCAAATGAAAAAAGCGTCGATACTATTTCAACTACCCTTCAAAAACATCTCGGTGTTACGAATAAAAATGAACATAAAAAATTATAATAAAAAGGCTGCTAGATCTTTCTAGACAGCCTTTTTATTATATTTTTCAACATATTTTTCATACACATTGTGACAAGAAGTGACAATTATTACAGTGGTGTAACATTTTTTATGAAAACATTACACACACAGTGAAAATAATAGTATACTAGTACGTACATAATGTTATTTTCATCATTTTTATACAAAAAATGTAATACATATATTTATACATAAATTTCTGGGGGGAAATAAATGAAGCTAAGTAAAATACTGATTGGTTCTGCAATTGCTGGGGGCATATTACTTTGTGTAGGCGGTGTTGGGGGATATCAATATGTATCCAAATTAAATAATCAATTAGATACTACTGCATTACCAAATACTACATTTGAAGGTATTTCTCTCGACGGAAAAAATAAGAAGGATATTCAAGCAATTATTAATCAAAAGGTAACTGAGTTAGATCAAAAATCCCTTACCTACATATTCCAAAACGATAAACAAACTTACACATGGAAAGATTTAGGGATAAATTATAAAGAGAAAGATATTATTGACAAAATCTTCAAAGAACAAGAAGGAAACGTAATGAATCGTTACAAAATGCGTAAGCAAGCTGAAAACGGTGAATTAAAACGTGACTATAAATTAACACCACAATTAAATGCAACAGCTTATGAAACCTTTATAAAAGATAAATATAATGAAACATTAAAAAATCCTGTTAACGCAGAATTAAGTATTGAAGGCTCAACAGTAAATATTAGTCAAAGCCAAAACGGAGAAAAAATTGATAAAGGGAAACTAAGCGGTTTAACAAATGAAGCTATTACTACTGGTAAATCAGATGTTACATTACCAGTTACATTCATAAAACCAGAACGTTCTACAGAAGACATACAGAAAATGGGTATTAAAGAAGTCATTGCTGAATATTCTACTCCAATGGCTGGCCGTAACGGAAATCAATCATTTAACGTAAATAAGTCAGCTAATACTTTAAGTGGGGTTATTGTCGCACCTGATGAAACATTTAGTTTTAACGGTCGCGTTGGCGTAACTGATGCTGCACATGGTTATAAATCTGCAGCAGTATATTCACAAGGTAAAGTAATACAAAGTGCAGGCGGAGGAGTTTGCCAAGTCAGTAGTACATTATACAGTGCAGCTTTAAGGGCAGATTTAGGCATTGTTTCTCGAAGCAATCATTCTATGCCAGTAAATTATTTACCACTTGGGCAAGATGCAGCAGTAGCAGATTATGGTCCAGATTTAAAATTTAAAAATAATACAGGCAATCATATTTATATTCAAGCATTTTCAAATGGAGGTAGTATTACTACACGCATTTTCGGTACAAATACTGGTAAAAATGTTGAAGTTTCTTCTCAAGTAATTAGTAGAACTAGTGATAAAATCACCGCGGTTACGTATAAAAAAGTAACACAAAACGGGGAAGTAATATCAAATGGACAAATTTCAAAAAGCGTATATAAAAGCGCTCCAAAAGAATAGATAATATCAACCGAATAGCATAAAGAAAAAGGCGTGATTAAATCACGCCTTTTTCTTTTGCAGTAATAGTAAAAAAGTTTCAAGATGGTCTTTCGTTTCTTCTAAAGACCACATACGATTTCCTTGCTTCGCAGCTAATACACACGCCTCTTCCCACGCGTTCTTTTTCTTCATATTTATTAATTCATCACGTAATTTCAAAACAATTTCTTCGTCTTCTTGTTCAATAAACTCTTCCATCACGCTTACTATTTCATCCTCATGAATACTTAACGTACAGTACGATTTAAGAAAGTATTGTAATGTCGTATACATAATGTACTCCCCCTTCTTATTTATCAGATGGATAAGAAGTAATAATCTTAAACCCTAATTCTCCTGACTTATCTCTTGCTAAAACAGTAACAGTTTTTACTAACTTGTCTTTTACACTCATATTTTTCTTTATTACCGTTTTTCCAACAGGAAATGAATGAGTTGTATTTAATACGAGACGAGCCTCTTTAGAATTTTTTAACCAATCTTGAATTTCCTTGTCATGTTGCTTCAAGCTATCTTTTACAGCTTTCGTCGCTGTTTCTTTATCATAGTATGTACTTGCGGCTGACACTTTATCTGTCTTCAAGCGATTCTTCAAATCCTCTTCTGACTTGCCTACATGTCTTTCAATCGTATGACCATTTTTAGGTGGTCCTTCCATTTCATCTAAAATATTATCACTAATTTTTTCTACCGATGTAGCTTGATTCCCTGTCTGTTTCTCTGTTTTTTGTTCTTTTCCTGCACATCCGCTTAAGATCAGCATTAATGCCAATAAACTACTGAAGAAAAGACTACTTATTCGTTTCATCATATCACCTCTTCCATGATTATTATCGCAACTTCACTAAAAGTCAATTTCACAACGAAAAAATCTATCAGTTTTCATTTTTTTCATCTATTTTTCCATATTTACCCCAGCAATTTCATCAACCCTCTATTTTTCGCCTTTTATAATATATACCCCCTATATTTTTCGATTATTTCCCAGATAAAATCACCGATAACATAACTATAAAACTCTTTTATACAAAGGTTTTTATAGTATTTTTAAAAACATTTTAAAATACCCCTATTTTTTTATACCTAATACCCATATAAGGTATAAAATACCCTTCTTATCAACGTTTTCTACATTATGTAAATTTCCCCTTGCCTATACAAACGAAATGTGGTGTAATGCAAAAAAAGATAAAGGATTTTAAACAATGGCTGAAACGATTCAAAATTTCTTAACAGAATACTATTCAATCGCAATTCCACTTAGTATCTTAATTAACATCATCATTAGTCTTTTAGGTTTTATCCCTAGTATTTTTTTAACCGCCATTAATATACAGCTCTTTGGCGTAACAAATGGTACTGTTATTTCGATCGTAGGCGAAGCATTAGGGGCTATTATCTCGTTTTATATTTACCGCATGGGCCTTCAAAAGTTCACTCACGATAAAGTAAATAAATACCCAAAGGTAGAGCGTCTTCTTTATGTAGAAGGTAGAGAGGCCTTTCTACTCGTTCTATCGTTTCGCTTGATACCTTTCATCCCATCAAGTATCGTGACTTTATTTGCGGCTCTAGGTAAGATCTCATTACTCTCCTTCAGTATTGCCAGCACAATAGGGAAAATACCGGCATTGTTAATCGAAGTATATTCTGCCTATCATGTCATGAACGGAACAAATGAAGCAAAGTGGATTGTAACAATCGCAGGCGCTATTGGATTGTTTTATTTGTGGAAAAAATGGAGAAAAAAAAAATAAAGAAGGAGCATAGGCTCCTTCTTTATTTTTGAGGTATTTTATTAATAGCTATCCTTTTTAATCCTTAGTTAATACCAACAGCACTAAATGATTGCTTAACTGCTGCTACTTCCGCAGAAGTCGCACCATATAAATCAGCTGCAGCTTGTACTGCACCAGCACGAGCTTGGCTAAATGTAGTAGATTGCGTGAAATATTGTGTGTTTGCACGGTAATAAATTGCACCTAACTTATCTTTACCAATGCCCGTTACAGTTACACCCGAATGCGTACCACCATTTGCTAATAAATAAGCTTGTTTGTTAATGATACCACTGTTTGTATGAACCCCACCGTTATCACTAGTACCAGTGTAACGCTTAGAATAATGGTCTGGATCACCGTATTTCGCTGGATCACTCATAGAGCGAAGCGCATCTCCTGCTTTACCAGGCGTATAAATATCTTCACCAATCTCCCAATCCGGGTTACGGTTATCATAGAATTCTACTAAAGTACCAAAAATATCAGAAATTGCTTCATTTAGCGCTCCTGATTCATTTTGATAAATTAAGTCCGAGCTATTTTCAGTAACAGCATGCGTTAATTCGTGACCAATTACATCAATTCCACCAGATAATGAAGTGAATGTTACACCATCACCATCTCCGTATACCATTTGTGAGCCGTTCCAGAATGCATTATTATACTTACTTCCGTAATGAACTGTCGATTTTAACGGAGCTCCTGCATCATTAATAGAGTTTCTGTTAAATGTAGCTTTATAATAGTCATATGTTTTACCTGCATAGTAATGAGCATCTACTGCCGCTGCATCATACGCCGCATTGAAAACATTATCTGCATCTCCCCATAAAGTTCCTGGTAATGTAGTACGATTTTTCGCATCATATGTGAAAATCGTTGCTCCGCGCGTATTATCTTGTAAGTAGTAAGAAGATGCAGATAACGTTGTATTAAGTGACTTCGTATCTCCTAATACACCTTTACCAGTACCCACTGCATTTGTTCCTGTTACAGGCTTTACAGCCGGTTTCGCTTCTTGTTTAGGAGCCTCTTGCTTAACTGGTGATTTATCTTCATTTGTTACATGATCCAATTTATTATATTTATTTAATACTTTACCGCTGTCTGCTTCAATGAAATAGTAGTAGTTTCCTGGACTTGGATCTAAGAAGTTTAGATTTACAACGTATGCATATGTTGTTTCTTCACCATTTTGATATACATATAAGTCCGCTTTTGGTTCTACCTCATATTTCGGTGTTACCCCTAAATCTTGTTGCGCGATTTCAATTGCTTTTGCGCCTTCAATCTTATTTTTATTTTTCAACTTTTCCTTTTTGTCTAAATCAGGTGCAACTGTTCCAGACAATACTTTTAAAGAACCGTCTTTACTTACGTGAGCCACTTGAGTAGAACCCCATACAGGCACTCCTTCGTAAACTTGTTGCATACGTACTACTGTTGAATCAGTTACAGCATCTTTCTTCACTTGTTTCACTTTGAAAGAATCTTGCGCACTCTTTTCCCCTAGCTTGTAATCACCTTTTGCTGCATTTAAGTAATCAAACACAACAGATTCCGCTTTCTTACCAGTCGCTCCAGTTAGATCACCAGAAATAAACTCAGGTGACTGTACTGTCTCATTGTACTTCTTCGTAGAGAGTACATTTTTAGAATCCGCAAATGCAGAGCCTGTCCCTCCAAATGTTGTAACTGCCATTCCTGTCGCTAACACTAACGCTAAACTTTTCTTTTTCATGAACCTTCCCCCTAATAAAAAATTTTTTTGAAAAAGAGTAGTTTTATATTAGCATTATGTTTCCACTATTAATATACTAAAAATTCAAATAATTATTTTCTCAAGTTTTGTAGAATTTTGAGGAACAAATATTGAAAAAACCCTTTCCTGTTGGAAAGGGGTTTCTGTTAAGAATTTATTAATTCTACTACTTTTTCTCCTTGACCATAAATATCCGATGTCCAAGCATATTGCGGTTCCAATACCACTAATACAGCTACCAAAGCCAAAGCACCAATAATTATTTTTTTCATATTATTTTCCTCCCTTTTCTTCTAATAAATTAATTGCTAATTTATAGTAGTTATTACTTTCCTTAAATTCTAGTAATTCCTCGTGATATCCTGCTAGTTCTAAATACACCATTTTTAATTCCTTTTTATTTTCTTCGCCTCTAAAAAATGGGATTGCCTCAACTTCTAAAAATCTTTTATAAACATCTTTCGTTTCAAAGTATTTATTCTTAAGCATTGAAAGTATATATAGCATACTTTTATACTTTTCATCCCTCTTGGCAACATCTATCCCTTTATTAATCCAATCTTTCGCTTCTTCAAATTCTTTTAATTCAATACACTGCAAAGCGATCTCATACACTGCATCAATATAATTTAAATCCTCTTCCTTTTTGTACTTTAGGCATTGTAAATAATAATCTTTTGCTTTTGCATAATCTTTTAAGTTATAGTACAAAAAGCCTAAATTATTTAAAGCAATAGCTGTTATACTTTCTTTATCAGCAAAAGAATTTGCTTCCCTCAAAATATTATTATAAATAGATAGTGCTTCATTATATTGCTTTTTTTGTATATAACTCAACGCAATAAGTAACTGGCAATTTATCACATAACGGAATTTATATTCATTCTTAAATCCTTCCATTGCTACATTAGCAAAATGTAAAGTCATATGTTCAACTTCTAATTCATTATAAACAAGAGCTAAATTGAAATATATTCCATTCTCATGATAACCTTGTTCCTTTGCCATTACTTCTGTTCGAGTCAAATACTCCAATGCCTTCTTATATCTATGTTGTAAAAAATAATATAACCCTTTGCTATACGTATATAATAATTTTTGGAATGGTGAATACTTTTTGTACATCTTCTTTAAGCTCTCTAACTCTTTTTCGACAGCAGGAAAATCCCTTTTCATAATTAAATAACGTGTATACAGCAGTTTATAATAATTTATAATTTCAAAATCCAACACATGCTTCATTTCACCTTGCAACTCTTCATATATACGTTCTACTTGTTGCTTGTCTAAATGAACTAGTGCATTTAACCATTCATCCAGCTTCCCCTTCACATCTTCTTCTACATCTCTCAAATCCGTCACAGCAATTTCTAGTCTTGTGCAGAGCAATTGTAGAATTTCTTCTGATGCTTCGATCTTTCCATTTTCGATCTTACTTAAGTATGAGACAGAACAAATGCCCTGACATAATTCTTCTTGTGTCATTTTTTGCTGGAGCCGTTTATAAAAGACTTGTTTGCCTATTTTTTCTAATGTTTGTTGCATTGTCCTCCTCCATTCTCATTACCCCCATTACTCTAATAATACATAAAATTTGGAGAAATATAAATTGATAAATATAAATTTTCTAAAAAATATGCATAATTTCATTTTTTTCTCTCTTGACTTCACATCAATATCTCTTCTTTGCTACGAATGGTGAAAAATTGGTATACTATAACCAAATTATGGAGGTGTTCTCGCGATGACTCATTATAAAGACGATAGTTATGCCTTACATACAGACCTATATCAAATCAACATGGCTTATACATATTGGAAAGATGGTATTCATAATCGCCGTTCTGTTTTTGATTTATATTTTCGAAAGCTTCCATTTGAGAACGGTTACGCTGTTTTTGCTGGCCTTGAGAAAATTGTAGAGTACATTGAAAATTTCAGTTTTACTGAAAGCGATATCGCTTATTTAGCAGAATTACAATTTGAAGAAGAATTCCTTCATTATTTACAAAATATGAAATTCACTGGGACGATTCGCAGTATGCAAGAAGGTGAAGTTGTATTTAATAACGAGCCTTTATTACGTGTTGATGCACCACTTGGTGAAGCACAAATTATTGAGACTGCCCTCTTAAATATTGTGAATTACCAAACATTAATTGCCACAAAAGCAGCACGTATGAAACATGCTGCAAGTAATGATGAGCTTTTAGAGTTCGGCACAAGACGTGCCCATGAGTTCGATGCTGCCCTTTGGGGGACGCGTGCTGCCTTTATTGGTGGTTTCTCCTCTACAAGCAACGTTCGTGCTGGGAAACGCTTTGGGATTCCTGTAGCTGGCACACACGCTCACTCTTTCGTTCAAGCATATCGCGATGAATACGTCGCGTTTAAAAAATACGCTGAAACTCATAAAAAGTGCGTCTTTCTCGTTGATACATATGACACATTGAAATCTGGTGTTCCAAATGCGATTCGTGTTGCAAAAGAATTTGGGGATCGTATTGATTTCTATGGCATACGTCTTGATAGTGGTGATATGGCTTATTTATCGAAAAAGGCACGAAAACTATTAGATGAAGCAGGGTTTACAAATACAAAAATTATCGCTTCTAGCGATTTAGATGAATACACAATTATGCACCTTAAATCTCAAGGAGCAAAAATTGACGTATGGGGCGTTGGGACAAAATTAATTACGTCCTTTGAGCAACCTGCATTGGGGGCTGTTTACAAACTAGTTGCGATTGAAGATACTGACGGAAAATTAAATGATACGATTAAAATTTCATCTAACCCTGAAAAAATTACCACTCCAGGACTGAAACGAATTTATCGTATTATCAATCGGGTAAACGATCATGCAGAAGGCGATTATATTGCGTTAGATTCTGAAGAACCTGGAAAAGAAGAGCGCTTAAAAATGTTCCATCCAGTTCACACATATATAAGTAAATTCGTAACAAACTTTGAAGCCCGTGAACTGCATAAAGATATTTTCGTTAACGGTGAAAGAACATATGAACTACCAAGTATATTAGATATTCAAAAATATAATGAACAGAGTCTCTCTCTATTTTGGGAAGAATATATGCGAACTTTAAATCCTGAAGAATACCCTGTCGATTTAAGCCAAGAGTGTTGGGATCATAAAATGAATTACATTCAAACTGTTCGAGAACAAGTTGAAAAAAACATACAAAAGTAACCAGAGAAGTTTCTCCTTCTCTGGTTTTTTCAATACTATATGGATATTTGTAAAAAATATATTAAAATAATAAGACGAATGTTTTTAATTTGTAAATTTTAATATAATACTATTTAAAATTAAAATAATATTTGGTATTATTTTATTGAGTCAATTTCAACAAAATCACCAATAAAAAAGAGGACGCGGGTCGCGTCCTCTTTTTTATAAATCTTTCACTCTTAATACACGCATTGCATTTAACACTGCAAGTAGTGTCACACCAACATCTGAGAAAACAGCTTCCCACATTGTTGCAATACCAAAAGCACCAAGTAATAAAACGATCCCTTTTACACCTAAAGCAAAGATGATATTTTGCCACACTATACTTCTTGTACGTTTTGCAATTTTTACAGCTGTCGCAATTTTTGAAGGCTCATCAGTCATAATAACGATGTCTGCCGCTTCAATTGCTGCATCTGACCCTAAACCACCCATCGCAATACCAACGTCTGCACGGGCTAATACTGGTGTATCGTTAATACCGTCACCAACGAAGGCAATTTTTTCTTTTCCGTGCTTCGCTGCATCAATTTTTTCAATCTCTTCTACTTTTTGTTGCGGTAGTAATTCCGCATGAACTTCATCTAAGCCTAATTCTTTACCGACAGCTTCACCAACTGGTTTTGCATCACCAGTTAACATTACTGTCTTTTTAATACCTAGTTCTTTTAATTTTTGAATCGCTTGTTTCGAATCCTCTTTTACCTCATCAGAGATAACAATATAACCTGCATATCTTCCATCTACAGCAACATGAACTAATGTACCTACTGTTTCTGGTTGCTTAAATTCAATATTTTCTTTTCTCATTAATTTTGCATTACCTGCAAAAATTTCTTTTCCTTGTACTTTTACAACTGTACCGTGACCAGAAATTTCGTTATAATCATCGATTATTTTTTCATCAATTGATTTTCCATATGCCTTTCGAATAGATTGGGCAATTGGATGGTTAGAATATACTTCAGCAAATGCCGCATACTCTAATAACTCTTCACTTGTAGTACCTTCGCTCGGTTCCATTTTTGTAACTTTGAAAACACCTTTTGTTAATGTTCCTGTTTTGTCAAAAACAATATATTTCACATCATTTAAAGCTTCTAAATAGTTACTACCTTTTACTAACACACCACTTTTAGATGCACCACCAATACCTCCAAAGAATCCAAGAGGAATGGATACAACTAACGCACATGGACAAGAGATTACTAAGAACACTAAAGCTCTATAAATCCACTCAGAGAATGTAGCTCCTTCTAAAATAAGTGGTGGAATAAACGCCATGATTGCCGCTGTAATAACTACAACTGGAGTGTAGTAACGTGCAAACTTCGTAATAAAGTTTTCCGTTGGTGCTTTTTTACTGCTTGCATTTTGAACTAAATCTAAAATTTTCGATACAGTTGATTCACCGAATTCTTTTGTAACTTCAATTGTCAACACACCGTTTTGGTTCACAAAGCCACTTAATACATCATTTCCAACTTCAACTTCACGTGGTACAGATTCACCTGTTAATGCTGAAGTATCTACCATTGATGTTCCTTCAATTACTTTTCCGTCTAACGGCACTTTCTCACCTGGCTTAACGATAATATAATCGCCAATTTGTACATCTTCTGGTGATACTTGTTTCGTTTCATTTCCAACCTTTACATTCGCATAATCAGGACGAATATCCATTAATGAAGTAATTGATTTTCGAGAGCGGTTTACCGCAATGCTTTGGAATAGTTCTCCTACTTGATAAAATAGCATTACTGCTACAGCTTCTGAGTATTGTTGAATTGCAAAAGCTCCTACAGTTGCAATTGCCATTAAGAAGTTTTCATCAAATACTTGGCCACGAGTTATGTTTCTTACCGCTCTCCAAACGATATCTCCACCTATTAATAAATAAGCAAGGACGAATAACGGAATTGTTACCATTTGTGGTAAGCCCGCTAATGCAGCAATTGCTGTCAAAATTCCGCCGACCACTAATCTCCCTACCATCTTTTTCACATTTGCTTCACCATGATCATGACTATGCCCGTGGTCATGACCGTTCTTCTCTTCACGAACAACTTTCACGTCTGGCTCTAACTTTTGAACGACATTTGTTATATTTGCTACAGTCGCTTCTAGTTCTCTTTTATTCGCAACTTCTACTCGTAGTTTCTTCGATACGAAATCAACAGTTGCTTCTGAGACAGCTGGCATTTCCTTCACTTTATTTTCAATTTTCATTGCACAGTTCGCGCAATCTAAACCTTCTAATATAAATACTTCTTTAGCAATTTTATTTTTTTGTTCTTCTTGCACTTTAATATGCGGTTCTAATTTTGTAACGAGTTGTTTTGCTTCCGTAACAACTTCGTTTTCTTTATTTTGTGCCGTTTCTAAAATCATTGTCTTTGTTGCAAAGTTTACAGAGCAAGAATTTACTCCTTCTATATTCCCAACACCTTTTTCAATTTTCATTGCACAATTCGCACAATCTAAACCTTCTAGCATCAGTTTCTTTTTCACTAACGCTTCAGCCATCGTTCTCCCTCCTCGCGTTCTTTTTATTCTTCTTCGTTTACGTGTTCAAACGCTTGCTCGAAGATATGAATTACGTGCTGGTCAGCTAACGAATAATAAACAACCTTTCCTTCTTTACGATTCTTCACAAGTTTCGCTTGCTTTAACACACGAAGCTGATGCGAAATAGATGATTGTGTCATTCCTAATAAATAAGCTAAATCACAAACGCACATTTCAGCTTCAAATAGTGCATGTAATATTCTCGTACGTGTACGGTCACCTAATACTTTAAATAGTTCTGCTACTTTACTTAAACTTTCATCAGTTGGAATTGTTTGTTTTACTTGCTCTACAACTTCTTCATGAATTATCGTTTGAGAACATGTCTCTTGTGGTGTTTCTACTTTATTTCCAGCCATTATAGCTCACCTCTTTAATTGAACATATGAACAATCATTCATATATCTTATACTCTTATTATATGAGCGCCTACTCATATGTGTCAATGAAATCTGAATTTTTTTTATGAACATTCCGTTCACATTTTAATAAGTCGTATACATATTTTCCGCACCCTCTATATTCTCATACAAAAAAGGATGCACAATTCGCACACCCCTTTTTACTTACTTTTCATTTTCACCGCATCCACAATTAAAGAAACAAATCCTAACTGATTATCCCGATTTCTATGGTCAAAACGTTTCGAACGATAAATAAATCCATCTTTCTCATTCCAATCATTATAGTGAAACTTACCATTCTCATCACAGTATTCTAAGAGCCTCACTTGAAAACCTGCTGATTCAAACATGGACGTGATTGTTTTATAGTTATGAACAATTTTATGGCTTGCTGCAGGATGATCTAATGGACCAGGTCCACCTACTTGTACCCCTTGTTGATATTCTTCATCTGGAAAAAATGCATCTGGTACTGCACAACGAATATATCCATTCTCCATTAAAAACTCATAACAAATTTTTGCAGCTTCAATTCCTTCTTCATATGATAAATGCTCCCATACATGTTCTGCCAAAATTACTGATAAAGAATTAGGTTGAAATTTATCAAGCCAAGTTTCTCTCCGTAATAAATTTAATTCTTCTTCATTCGTATGTAACCAACCAGGGTTATTATTATAACCCTCTGCTCCAACTACAACTTTTGTTTCTTCCATTTTGCTCCCACCCTTTTTCATATTCCGACATAAAAATTCAACAAAGTAATATACATTCCCTTTATTTCAACAAAAGAAAAAGCCTTGCGCGCTCCCTAGACGCACAAGGCTTACTATACTTATATCCCTTTTAATTAAGCTTTTAATTAGCTTGTTCTAAATTATCCTGCGAACTTCCATCGTCTTTTAAATGACTATGTTTTTTCGAATAAACAAAGTATACAACTACTCCGATTGCTAACCAAGCACCGAAGTACATCCATGTTTTTAATGGTAGGTTTACCATTAAGAATAGACAACATGCAATTGAAATAATCGGCAAGATCGGTACAAGTGGTACCATAAATCCACGTTGTAATTTTGGATGTGTTTTACGAAGAATAATAACTGACACACCAACCATCGCAAATGTTAACAACGCTCCAATATTCGCTAAATTCGACAATTCTTTCAAATCGATAAATCCAGCAATTAAAGCACTACCAATTCCTGTTAACCAAACTGTAAATGTTGGTGCTTCTGTCTTTTTATTAATTTTCGCGAAAGATTCTGGCAATAAACCGTCACGGCTCATAGCGAAGAATACACGTGTCGTTGCATAAATGTAAGCAAAAATTACTGCCATAATACCAATTACAGCTCCAATTGCGATTATACCAGCTACTTTATCTTGTCCTACAACTTCTAACACATACGCCATCGCTTCCGGTACATCTAGCTCTTTATATGAAACCATACCCGTCATAACGAGACAAACTACAACATAAATGATTGTACAAATGACTAACGAAGCGATAATACCAATCGGTAGATCACGTTGCGGATTTTTTACTTCTTCAGCAGAAGTTGCTAATGCATCAAATCCTAAGAAAGCAAAGAATACTGCTGCTCCCCCCGCGAAAACTCCACTTAAACCGTACGGTGCAAATGGTATCCAGTTTTCTGGTTTCACGTAGAATACACCAACTGCAATGAATAAAACAACGATACCAATTTTAATTAATACCATTATGTTATTCACTCGTTTACTTTCTTTCGTACCTCTTGATAATAACCAAGTTATAACTAATGTAACGATAACTGCTGGTAAATTCACTATACCACCTTGAGACGGAATCGTTAGCAGTGCTTTTGGAATTTCAAGCCCTAATCCACTCACTAAGTTATGGAAGTAACCAGTCCATCCGCCAGCTACTGCGGCAGTCGTTACAACATATACGGATAGTAATGTCCATCCCATTAAATGAGCTACAAACTCACCAATTGTTGCATATGAGTATGTGTACACACTACCTGAAACAGGAAGTGTAGAAGCAACCTCTGCGTAACATAATGCTGCAAATCCACAAACGATGGCTGCAATCATGAATGAAAAAATAACTGCTGGACCAGCATCTCTTGCTGCTACTAATCCAGTTAATACTAGAACTCCTGTACCAATTATCGCACCAATCCCTAGCATTGTTAGGTCAAATGCCCCTAGCGTTTTCGTCAAAGTTTTACTTTTACTTTCCCCTAACAATTGCGTAACGGATTTCTTTTTAAATAGGTTGGCCACGATGTATGCCCCCTTTTGCCAAGAAGAGCTAAGAGATCTTCACTCTTAGCTCTTATCATGTTGTTTTATATATTGTTCGATTTTGTTTTGTATAATGCTTCTATTAGCAAGATACTGTTTCTGCTTCTAATAATTCTTTAGCACCTTTGTACTCTACACCGTGAGCTTCTGCAACTGCTTCGAATGTTACATAGCCATCTAATGTGTTAATACCTTTTAGTAATGCAGTGTTACCTAGGCAAGCTTCTTTGTAGCCTTTGTTAGCAATTTGTACTGCATATGGTACTGTTACGTTTGTTAATGCAAGAGTTGATGTACGTGGAACCGCACCTGGCATGTTTGCAACTGCATAATGAACAACGCCGTGTTTTTCGTAAGTTGGGTTATCATGAGTTGTAATACGGTCAGTTGTTTCGAAAATACCACCTTGGTCAATCGCGATATCTACAACAACAGAACCTGGTTCCATTGATTTAATCATTTCTTCTGTTACAAGTTTTGGAGCTTTTGCACCTGGGATTAATACTGCACCGATTACAAGATCAGACTCTTTAACAGCTTCTGCAATATTGTAAGGATTAGACATTAAAGTTTTTACTTGGTTTCCGAAAATGTCATCTAATTGACGAAGACGTTCTGCACTTAAGTCGATGATTGTTACATCCGCACCTAGTCCAACTGCAATTTTAGCAGCATTTGTACCAGCTTGTCCACCACCGATGATTGTTACTTTACCACGTTTAACCCCTGGAACACCTGCAAGTAAGATACCTTTACCGCCTTTGTTTTTCTCAAGGAATTGTGCACCAATTTGTGCAGCCATACGACCAGCTACTTCACTCATAGGCGCAAGTAATGGTAATGAACGGTTTTCTAATTGTACTGTTTCATATGCGATAGAAACAACTTTTTTCTCGATTAAAGCTTTTGTTAATTCTGGCTCTGGAGCTAAGTGTAAGTATGTGAACAAGATTAAGCCTTCACTGAAGTGTTTGTATTCGCTTTCAATTGGTTCCTTAACTTTCATAACCATTTCCATATTCCAAGCTTCTTCAGCTGTATCAACAATTTTTGCTCCCGCTTCAACATACTGAGCATCTGTGAAACCAGACCCTAAACCTGCACCCTTTTGAATGAATACTTCGTGATTGTTACGAATTAAATGTACAACACCTGCTGGTGTCATTGCCACACGGTTTTCGTTGTTTTTAATTTCTGCTGGTACCCCAATACGCATAATGAAATGCCCCCTTATAATTAACAGAAAAAAGAGATTCTTTTTTCTTTTTGTAATAATTAATAACTTATGTCCTTATTCTAGCATAACTTAAAAGTTATGAAAACGCTAACATATCATTTTCCTAAAGTTTTTATATTTAGAATAGTGTAAATATATAAAACATTGATTCTATTAGGGGTTTCGTGTCATTCCATTATCTTTCACTCTATTTTTATTATACTGCTTCAAAATAAACAGCAATCATTTATTATTTGACAATAATGTAACAATGTAAGAAACCTAAGCGATAACGTATACATATACAGTTATTACTTTACTCAATACTTTAGAGATATATTCTTTTCACAAAAAAAACAGCTGCTAGCATTTAGCTAGCAGCTGGGTAACTTATAAATAACTTAGAAAATAAATCATCTGTCGTTTCAGTAATTTTATCAAACAGATCACTTTCTTCCGCTTCTTGCTCTTTTAACATCTTAATTGTTTCACGTGCATCTTCAGGGTAATCGGTTATAATACCATCTACGTTTAACTTATAATATGCCTTTAAATTTTCCATATCATTTACTGTCCATACGTAAATTGGTTTGTTTAACTTCCTTGCTTCTTTTACTAATTTCTTATTTAACATATATTCTTCTGCTACGTAAAAATCAGCCTTCACATTCTTTAAGTTAGCTCTACTTGCATACAGTATATACCCTACTTTTATATCTGGATTTGCACGCTTAAACTCTTTAATAAGTGGATAGTGTAACGTTTGAATTACACATTGCTTCTCAAATTCATTATCTTTAATCGTTTTTAAGACTTTGTTTACAAAATCTTTTTCGCCCCCATGAAGCTTCACTTCTATATTAAGTTTGATTTTGCCATTTGCTAGCTTAATGATTTCATCAAGTGTACTTATTTGTCCTGAAAGTCCATCTTGACTAAGGGTAAGCTGCCTTAACTCCGCCATCGTTAAATCTGACACATGCACATTGGCATTTGCGAGACGTTTCAGCTTCAAATCATGTATAACCGCTAGTTCACCGTCTTTCGTTTGTAATACATCTATTTCAGCGTAGTCTGCTTTTGCATCAATAGCACCTTGCACAGCTTCTTTCGTATTTTCTACGCCTTTTGATATATACCCGCGGTGCGCCATAATAATCGGTTCTTTATACGAATTTGAAATAAACGTTACAATGAAGGCAACGACCATTCCCGCAGTAATAATTCCTACAATGTATACGCCAATGAATTTCCAACGATGTTTTTGGAAGAAACATTTATCTGCTTTCGTTTTCGAATAATCTAATCCTTCTTCTAATAAAACATCCTCAACTGGAACCTTTTGTAAGTATAATCGCGTAATCGCCATAATATAAAATGGCGTCACGATAAAGCTGAATAAATACAATGTACTCGTTAAAAATACAGAAATCGTTGATTCAGCTAATAATGCAAATGTTCCTTTCGGGTTTGTAAATTCATAAACACCCCATAGGCACAATAAATACATTCCCAAAAACACGACATATACAATTCCAATTGAGATAAAAAATCCTACTAAAAAGAATAGTACTTTAAAAAAGCTTTCCTTTACTAAAGTTGCACTTTTACGTGCTGCCACGCGAAATGGTTTTTGCTCTAAAACAACAATAGGTAGAACGAAAATCCATCGAAGATTCAAATACGCGACTACAGCAAAGAACGTGTAATAACCAACTTGTCCCATCGTTGTCTTAAACAGTTCTCCTGTAATAAAGTTAGGAATTTGAATTTGCGGGATTAATGCCGTTTCATATCCCATATTTAAAAGAGGCAACAATACGACAGCATATAAAATAAATCCTGGTAAGCAATATGTGAAAAGAGTAGGTAAATACGTTACCGTTTTATATAAAATCGGACGTAATTTCACCTTCTGTCTTTTATGAGCGAAATACGAAATAATAATAAGCACCGCAAATTCTGTAAAGATAAGAAACAGTGCTAACAATGATAAAATTACGATTGCTAAGATGCCATAAGGCGTCTTTAAAAACGCTAATAATTCATCATTTGTCGCATTTGCATAACCACCAAAATACAATAACTTATTAAAAATAATTCCAAATAGTGGAACAAACACAATCGCTGCTAATAATTTATAAGCAAGTTGAAAAGTTAATACATTCCAAAAAGCAAATTTAACTGTTTGAAAGGAATGTCTCATTACTCCTGGTATAGATAGTTTTTTACGGTGTTGCATATATTCCTCCAAATTCTAAAACGGTATTTGAGATGGATTCCATATTTCCAGTCCTAATCCATCTTTTTAATAATAATATATTCCGCTTAACATGAACACTCTTATACATATAATGAAAAAAGTGATGGCTACTTCCCATCACTTTTTCATTTATTCTATTTTTTCTCTAGCCCTTGTCCAAATGCTTTCAAGAAGCTAAAACCGAATGTAATAGCTCTATTGATATCTGGATCTTTTAATACTTTAAAGAAATCCATCACTTTTGTTTTTTTACCACTATTTAATTCATCTGTTGCAAATTGCAATCCTGTAACTAAACTTGACGTAATTTGCTTCGTTATTTCTGGGTCAACTGAAGATAACGCTTCTCCTGCCCCCATCATATTGTTGAGTGCATTTTTAACTGGTTCACGATTTAGTTGCTCCACAGCGATTTTTGAAACATCTTCCTTCGCAGCAAGTAAACTAATTGCCGCATCTAATATACCAGCCTTCTGCAACTGTGCTAAAAGCTGCATTGTTTCTTCTACTGCTTCACGATTATTAGATAGCTCATTTAGAAGTTCATCTGCTACTTGCTGTTTCTGTTCTTCCTCTGTTACAACTTTCTTTTTAATTACAGTAATTTCTTTCGCCACTATCTCCGCCCCCTAGTCCACAAGTGATACGTATTGTTTTCTTTGCCATTTCCGCTCGATTTCAACACCGTTTTGCGGATTACGCTTTTTATCTCTCGGGTTTGAAGATGGTAACGGACGATTCCCTTTTTCACGTAATACACGCATCTTTACCATTGTTTGTTTGTACGCTGGTGTACACGTATAAAGATCTGTCGCCGTTCCAGTTAAAATATTGATTGCCTCTTCATTTACCGTTGCATGCATCGGTAAATATAGCTCTTTCCCCGTTACACGATCTGTAACAAGTGCCTGTACTTTAATTTTCCCAAATGGTGATGCTAATTCTACAAGGCCACCATCTTTCACATTGCGCTCTAGGGCAAGTTCAGGCGAGATTTCAACGAACACTTCAGATACTTTAGATAAAATACCAGCCGATTTATTCGTCATATTCCCTTCGTGGAAATGTTCTAACATACGACCATTATTTAAAAGTAAATCATACTCATCTGGCGCTACAACTGGTGGTACCCATTCATCTAATGATAGACGAGCTAGTTTATCCGGGAAGTTAAATCCGTCCACATATAATAGCGGTGTATCGCTACCATCATGGCTACCCCAACATAAACTATTCCATCCTTCTAAACGATCGTATGTTGCCTGAGAATATAAAGGTGCAAGCGATGCAATTTCATCCATGATTTCACTTGGACTTTCATAATTCCAGTCCCCGCCAAGCGCACGAGCTACTTTTTGTAAAATCCACCAGTCTGGCTTTGAATCACCAAGCGGCTTCAATACTTCATATAATCTTTGAATACGGCGCTCTGTATTCGTAAATGTTCCCTCTTTTTCTAAGCTTGGTGCTGCCGGTAAAATAACATCAGCAAAACGAGCTGTTTTCGATAAGAACATATCTTGAACAACAAGGAAATCTAAATTCGCTAAAATATGTTGTACATGGTTGGCATTCGAATCTACTAAAGCCATTTCTTCACCCATAACATACATACCACGCAGTTTTCCTTCATCTGCTGCCAGTAACATTGCAATATTATTTAAGCCTGGTGCTTTCGGAATTGTAGTACCGTATGCTTTTTCAAATTTCGCACGAAGCACATCATCTGAAACCGCTTGGTAACCTGGAAGCCAGTTTGGTAATGTTGCCATATCACAAGCGCCTTGTACGTTATTATGTCCGCGTAATGGGTATGCTCCTGCACCAGGACGACGATAGTTACCCGTAACAAGCAATAGATTTGAAATTGCTGCTGAAGTTGTACTTCCTCCAGTATTTTGAGTTACACCCATTCCCCAAAGTACACAAGTACCATCTGCTTCATATACCATACGTGCCATTTCTTTCAGATTTTCTTTCGAAATCCCCGTAATTTCTTCTGTATAATCAAGCGTATACTTTTCTACCATTTTGCTATATTCATCAAAATTCTTCACATTTTCAGCTATGAACTTTTTATCGTGCCAATCTTGATCAATAATATATTTCGTAATACCAGCGAGCCATACGTAATCAGTTCCTTGGCGCGGATGAATGAATAAATCCGCACGCTCTGCCATTTCATGTTTACGAAGATCCGCCACAATTAATTTTTGGTCATGTAATTTATGAGCACGTTTTACACGCGTTGCAAGTACAGGATGTCCTTCTGTCGGATTTGCTCCAACGATAATGACAAGGCCTGCTTCCGCAATATCTTTCACTGTTCCAGCGTCCCCGCCCATACCGACAGTTTTAAATAAACCGTCTGTTGCTGGAGATTGACAATAACGGGAACAGTTGTCTACATTATTCGTTCCATATATTTGACGGGCTAGTTTTTGCATAAGATAATTTTCTTCATTCGTTACTTTCGAAGAAGAAATAAACCCAAATGCATCACTTCCATATTCCGATTTAATATGCTGCATATTGGATGCAACAACTTCAAGAGCCTCTTCCCATGAAGCTTCAACAAACATATCTCCTTGGCGAATTAATGGCTTTGTAATACGATCTTCACTGTTTACAAAATCCCATCCAAATTTGCCTTTTACACATGTTGAAATACCGTTAACCGGCGCATCTGAAACAGGCTGCACTTTCAAAATGTGGCGGTCTTTCGTCCATACTTCAAATGAACAACCTACACCACAAAATGTACAAACTGTTTTTGTTTTATTCACTTTCGTCTTACGCATCGCAGCCTCTACTTCTGAAACTGCTAAAATACTACTATATCCCGGCTCTACATCCTTTACAAAATCAATCATCGGATCTAACACATCCGGTTTCAATCCTGTCATGAATCCAGCTTCACCTAACATTGATTTCTCCATCAACGCATTACATGGACATACTGTTACACATTGCCCGCAACTTACACAAGATGAGTCATTTATACTTACACCATTGTCCCATATAACACGTGGACGGTCTAAGCTCCAATCAATCGATATAGTTTCATTCACTTGTAAGTTTTGACATACTTCTACACACTGTCCACAAGCAATACATTGATTTGGATCATATCGATAAAACGGATGTGACATATCCACTTCACACGCACTTACTTTTGGCTCATACGGATATTTCTGTTCCTCAATTCCCATCATATGTACTGTATTGTGGACTTTACAGTTACCATTATTGTTATCACAAACGGTACAATACAGTAGATGATTCTCTAATATTCGATCCATTGCCTCAGTCTGTGCCTCTTTTGCACGCTGGGACTGTCTTTCGATATGCATACCGTTCTCTAATTTCGTTGAACAAGCACGCAATAACTTTCCATTTACTTCTACAATACACGTATCACAAGTTTGAATTGGATCTACTTCTGGTACATGACAAATTTGAGGATGTTCCAAATTACTCTCGTTAAATAATTGTAGTATCGTCTTTTCACCTGATGCAGAAAATTCTTTACCATCGACGGTTACACGGACTGTCTGTTCTGCCATAGTTTCCCCTCTCCTTACAACCAACTGTACAACACAATCATGAATCCGTTTTCAAAATCGCATTACTGTACATATTTTTGAAACGCTCTACCCAAATACTTTCTTATGAAGTCGATTCTAGATGTTATAAGGTATAACTACGAAAGCTTGAAAATATCACTATTCTACAGTTCTATTATATCGTACATATACAATAATAACCAAAATAATCTGTGATCTTCTTGTTAATAGGTGTTTTTATTTTTCCCATTGTTTTATGATAAATGTGGGAGAGAAATACATATAAAAGGGGAATTAAATATGGGGCCTACGCAAGAGACTTATACAATTGTACGTTATCAATCTGGTACATTTTCAAAACAACCGGATGAGATTGTTACAGAATCTCCTATTACTATTAAATTGAATGGTGAAGAATATGTAACAGTCGTATGCACACCAAATTATATTGAAGATATGGTAATTGGTTTTTTAATTTCTGAGGGGATTATTTCTTCCTATAACGATGTTGAAGAACTATGGGTTCAAAAAGATAACGGAATTGTCCATGTAAAATCATCAAAAGTGAATCCGCTCTATCAAACTTTATATAATAAACGATACGTCACTTCTTGCTGCGGAAAAGGTAGACAAGGTTTTATTTTCGTAAACGACGCAGCAAAAGCAAAAGACTTACATGATATACATGTAAAAATTACTCCTGAAGAATGTTTTTACTTAATGAATACTTTACAACAATCTTCCACTACCTTTCGCCAAACTGGTGGTGTTCACAATACCGCGCTATGTGATCGAAATAATATCCTTCTATCAAGAATGGATATCGGAAGACATAATGCATTAGACAAAATATACGGTCATTGTTTACGCAATGATATATCTGTTAAAGGAAAAATTATCGCATTTAGCGGACGTATTTCATCTGAAATTTTACTCAAAGTTTCAAAAATCGGATGTGAAATTGTTCTATCTAAATCTGCCCCAACAAAACTAGCATTGCAACTTGCCCATGATTTAGGCATTACAGTCGTAGGGTTTATTAGAAATGACTCTTGTAATATTTACACACATCCAACACGAATTGATGGCTATCAATCCAATGTTTAAAAAATAACTCCTCAATCGAGGAGTTATTTTAGTTATAAAAATGTAACATATTAAACACTTGAATAGTTAATAAAGTTAATATATAATTTCATTACATAATTAAAACAAAACATTGTAGCATATATCTTTTCATTCTTTTACAAATTAAAAGAGACTTCTAACAAAACGCATACACATTCTTATAAAAGCAATGGATTTATTTTATTTAAAATCGACCAAGGAGGTTACAACGATGGAAATTCGCTTATTAACGACAGAGGACGCAGAAATATATTTAAAAGTTTGTATGGAAGGTTTAACGAAGAACCCGGAAGCTTTTAGCTCTTCTTATGAAGATGTTCTTAAACATGAGGATCCTGTAGCTGCTATGGCAAAACGATTAAGCAATCCGGATAAGTATACTCTAGGGGTCTTCAAAGATAACGATTTAATTGGTATCGCTACTTTAGAAACAAAGCCTTTCATTAAACAAGAACATAAAGCAAAAATTGGCTCCGTTTTTGTTTCCCCAAAAGCGCGTGGCCTTGGAGCAGGACGAGCTCTAATTAAAGCAATTATTGAAAATGCCGATAAATTACATGTAGAACAACTTATGCTCGATGTTGTAGTTGGTAACGATGCAGCAAAAAAATTATATGAGTCATTAGGTTTCCAAACTTACGGCGTACAAGAGCGTTCATTAAAACATAACGGTCAATATTGGGACGAGGAACATATGGTTCTGTTCTTAAATGATTAATACTTCAATATAAGGTGAAACTTTACTCAGTGGGGGAGTTTTCCAAAAACATCTTTCTTAATAAGAAAGATGTTTTTTTCATTACAACAATGTAATCTTCATGTCACCTTTATCGATCGTACCAAACCTTTCCATTCATTATACTAAAAATATAAAGTGAAACTTTACTCAGTGGGGAACTACATCCCACGCTGATCGCATGTACTTGATATGTAGAGGAGAATGTGACATGAAACAAAACAAACGAGCTATGCTTTTAATATTTACTACAGCAATTGTAACTTCTGGGTTAGCAATTTTACCTTGGTTTATTATATGAACACTCCCCCTAACAATGAAAAAAGCTGATTGCTCCTTAAGAAGCAATCAGCTTTTTTTATATTATAAAATCCCCAAAATTTTATTTACGCAACTTATAATAATAACCATAGATACGGCAACGCACATGACAACCGTATTACGATCTTGCTTTTCTTTTTTTGAAATTTCTTCTTTTGAATTCATGTGTATGATCTCCTTTTAAAAAAAGTGTGAGATAGGAAATTTTTCTTATCCGATGCGAGGTGAATACGAAAACCCTCTCTATCTCACATACACAATAGAATGGAATTGTCATTTTATAAATAAAATGACATGACGTTATGTCGCAACATAGGGTATTTTGTGTCGCTACGTTTTCTATTATAAAAAATAGTTGTGCAAAACTAGTGCATTTTTTATGTCAATTACTCTGAGCGAAAAAATCAGCCCTCCATTCAATCACATAAAAAGAGTTTTTTATTATTTTCATGTAAACTATACAAGTAGAATGAACAGTTTGGGGTGCACAAGATTATGGTAAAAATTTTATTAGTAGACGATGAAGAACGTATGTTACGATTATTAGATCTGTTCTTAAGCCCTCGCGGCTATTTTTGTATGAAAGCTACCTCTGGCCTTGAAGCACTAAAATTAATCGAACAAAAAGAATTCGATATTATTTTATTAGATGTTATGATGCCAAGTATGGATGGATGGGATACTTGCTATCAAATTCGTCAAATTTCCAACGTTCCTATCATTATGTTAACAGCTCGCAACCAAAACTACGATATGGTGAAAGGCCTCACGATGGGCGCAGATGATTATATTACAAAACCATTTGATGAGCATGTATTAGTCGCACGAATCGAGGCTATATTACGCCGTACAAAAAAAGATGGCTTTGTT
This sequence comes from Bacillus sp. TE8-1, assembly GCF_008368855.1. Lineage (NCBI taxonomy): Bacteria > Bacillati > Bacillota > Bacilli > Caryophanales > Bacillaceae > Bacillus > Bacillus sp. TE8-1. Next base: position 104,240 of record NZ_QPET01000005.1, read on the forward strand.
AGTTTCAATGGTATTGAGTGGGATAAAACGAAACATACTGTCACAGTTTATGATGAAAAAATCTCATTAACTCCTATCGAATTTTCGTTACTCGGACTATTTTTACAAAATACAAACCGTGCTTATAGCCGAGATGATTTAATCGAAAAAATTTGGGGCTATGAAACAGATATCGAATATAGAACAATTGATTCACACATTCGTAATATCCGTGATAAACTACGCAAAAAAGGATTTCCTATTGAAGATTACCTAGAAACGGTCTATAAAGTCGGATATAAATGGAAAAGTGAATAATTACTTCGGTCAGTGGGAAATCGTATACCACTGACTCTTTATTATGAATAAGGTATGGTGAAAAAATGAGTAAACTTTCCCTTAAAATTGGGACATACTTTTTAATATTAGCTTTATGTATTGAAACAATTGCCTTCGTATCTTTTTATAAAAGCCTTTCAAAAATGCGTATTGTAGAGGAAACAGATGCTCTTTTAGAGAAAGGTAATCGCTATAGTAAAAAAATTAAAAGCCGCGAGAGACGGGATGAATATTATAAAGAAATGAAACACGCTGAACATAATAAAAATCCTAAACGTCCTGTGTACCCTGAGTTCGATATTACGAATGAGGCTGCACACTTAGTTGAATCGGAATCAATTTCTAACTCCGATATAGCTATCATTATTACTGACCATAACGGCAAAATTATTTCCACCTCAGAACCCGTAACAAAAGATATGCAAAAACAACTTACTTGTAAAACAGAAACTGTCCCAGACGGCGGATTGGTCGTTGAAAGGAACTGGAAAAAATCAAAGTTCATCACAACAGTAAGCCCACTTAACACAACAAAGTTTCAAGGAAAGCTATATATGTTATTAAAAACATCTTTCCTAGAAAATATGTTACTTAAACTCATGAACCAATTTCTTATCATTAGCGTTTTAACAATTATTTTAACAACAATTTCTGTCTTTGTTTTTTCACGCGTTATTACAGAACCACTTGTAAAAATGAAGAGAGCGACAGAAAAAATGTCAAAATTAAACAAGCCAATTCAATTAGGTATTAAACGAAATGATGAACTTGGAAGTTTAGCAAAAACAATTGAAGATTTATCGAGTGAACTTACGTATATGAAAAAAGAGCGCAATGAATTTCTCGCTAGTGTCGCTCATGAACTATTAACTCCATTGACCTATATGAAAGGTTATGCGAAGGTAGCAAAGAGAGACTCTTTAACAAAAGAGGAGCGAGAAGAATACTTACAAATTATTGAGGATGAAACGGATAGTGTAACCGATCTCGTCCAAGATTTATTTATGCTTGTACAATTAGAACAACACCAATTTGTTATAAAAAAACAAAAAGTGCTTCTTCAGCCATTTTTAGAACGAATGGTTGAAAAAACAAAAACAACATTAACAAATAAGCAAATGCAACTTCATGTATATTGCAAAGATGATTTAGAAGTTTGCATAGACGAAAGACGTATGGAACAAGTTATGTTAAATTTATTACACAACGCTTATCAACATTCGCCAGAAAACACATCTATTACGATACGTGTACTCATGGAAACAGATTCTTTTACAATAAGTGTACAAGATGAAGGTGAAGGTATTCCTGAAGAAGATATCCCGCATATTTTTGACCGTTTTTATCGTGTTGATAAATCTAGAACACGAGCTACAGGCGGAAAAGGCATCGGGCTAGCTGTTGCAAAAGAAATTGTAGAATTGCATAACGGTTCTATTCTAGTAACAAGCCAATTAGGAGCGGGAACAAACTTTATAATCGAGCTACCTTTTGAATAATATGCGTGTGAAAACACCAGTAGTAGTAAACACTACTGGTGTTATTTTGTTCATAACAACAGCTCATATAAGCTAAGCTTTTGAAATTATTCTTATTTCAATATAAAATAAAGGTACATTTGCAAAGATTTGGAGGGTGATATAATTGGATATCCATGTATTAACAAAAGACGAAGCAGAAATTTACTTAGAACTTCGCGTAGAAGGATTAAAGCAAAACCCTGAAGCATTCAGCTCTTCTTATGAAGATATTATTAATAAAGAGTGTGCGATTGAATATAAAGCACAAAAATTAGCACAAGACGAAAACTATACGCTAGGTGCATTTAAAGATGGAAAATTAATCGGGGTTGCAACACTGGAAACGAAACCATATGTAAAACAAGAACATAAAGCTAAAATCGGTTCTGTATATGTATCTCCAAAAGCACGCGGACTTGGAGCAGGAAAAGCACTTATTAAAGAATGTCTTGAGCTTGCTAAATCTTTAGAAGTAGAACAAGTTATGCTTGATGTTGTTGTTGGCAACGATGGAGCGAAAAAACTTTATGAATCATTAGGTTTTAAAACATTCGGTGTACAAGAACGTTCATTAAAATATAACGGACAATATTGGGACGAAGAGCATATGGTCTTATTCTTAGATGAAAATAAATAATAAAAAACATCCTCATGTTTGGAGGATGTTTTTTACTTTCTTGTAAACCATGCCGTGTGTAATAATTGAATCGCTTTCGCAATCTCGCCCTCTGATAATATCGCAAACCCAAGTAAAACTACATTCTCAGGCGCCGTACCGTCTTTATAGTACGTAGACACAGGATATATTTTGATACTATGTTTCGCAGCTTCTTGAATTAATTCTTCTTCCCGCATTCCATTATGCAATTTTAATAAAATGTGTAATCCCGAATCTTCTCCTATCACTTCAACACGATTAGAGAAATACTTCTCTATTTCAAAAACAAGTCGATCTCTCTTCTTTCGGTAGACGACACGCATTTTATGAATATGTTTTTCCCAATAGCCTTCATTTAAAAATCTTCTAATCACTTCTTGGTCCATTCTTGAAACACTTTGTGTATAAAATAAATATTGCTGTTGATACTTTTTAATTAATTTCTTCGGCAACACCATATAGCTCATCCGTAGCGATGGTAATAATGCTTTAGATAGCGTCCCCATATAAATAACTTTCCCCTCTGTATCTAACCCTTGCAGCGCCGGTATAGGCTTTCCAGAATAGCGAAATTCACTATCATAATCATCTTCAATAATATACCTGCTCTCTTCTTTCTTGGCCCATTGTAAAAGCTGCATCCTTCTCGTAATAGGCATAATCATTCCATACGGAAACTGATGGGAAGGTGTAACAAATACAACATTCGCATTGCTATTTTCTAAATCTGCAATACAAATTCCATCTCTATCTAAAGATAACATTTGGACTCTTGCTTCTCCCTGTTCAAAAACAACCATCTTTCTATGATACCCTGGGTTTTCAACTGCATAATTGCTTCCCTTTAACAATTGAAACAATAGTTTCACTAATATTTGTGTTCCCGCTCCTAATACAATTTGACTAGCTGAACAACGTACACCTCTAGATTCATACAAATAATTCGTAATCTCTTCTCTTAAGCTCGCTTCTCCTTGAGGGTGTCCTAGAAAGAGAAGTTCGTTATTATGCGGCTGCCATATTTCATTTACAATTTTCCGATACATATTGAATGGAAAAGCATTTGTATCAATTCCTGTTTGTGTAAAATCAAATTTATAACTCTTCTCCTGAAACGGTACTTCTTCTATTCTATCTCCGCTATCCTCTATATGAACCATTTGCTCAATCTTGCATACAAAATAACCTTTTCTCGATATCGACTCAATATAACCTTCTGCAAGTAATTGTTCGTACGCTGCCTCTACTGTATTTTTACTTACTTGTAAATGTATCGCTAACTTTCGCTTAGCCGGTAATTTCGTAAAAGGGACAATCGATCCATCTTTAATTTCTTTTTTTATATACTCATACAATTGCACATACAATGCCTTTTTACTATTCATATTTAAATTAGGCGTTAATTCTAACATAATATCTGACCCCTTAATAAAACTAAAATCTGATACTTTTTACAGTACCAGAAGTTATATATAATTCCTTTTATCATGTCACACATAAAAAATCAAATACTGGAGAGGAGAAACATGATAATGAACAATGGTAGACGTATCGGACTCATTATGATTATTACAGGGGCTACATTATGGGGATTATCTGGTCCAATGATTCAGTGGCTATTTCAACATACTAATGTATCCTCAATTGATTTTTTAACAATTCGATTGTTGCTTGCAGGAATATTTATTTTGTCTTTCTTACTTATAAAGAAACAAAACATATTTCAAATTTGGAAACACCCTAGATATTCTATACAACTTATTATTTTCTCTATTCTCGGCATGCTCGGTGCGCAATACGCCTTTATCGAAACGGTTCATATTAGTAATGCAGTCACAGCAACGCTATTTCAATTTCTAGGTCCTGTTCTTATTACCATGTATGTTGCATTTGAACAAAGAAAATTCCCTGCTTCCATGCAACTATTCGCAATTATAGCCGCGCTAATAGGAACATACTTTATTATTACAAATGGCTCAATTGAAAATATTGTTTTATCCAAAGAAGCTATTATTTTTGGACTATTAACAGCAATCGGATTTGCATTTTATACCCTTCATCCGGCTTCTCTCATTAAAGAATGCGGGACAACTGTAGTAATTGGTTGGGGGATGTTAATCGGAGGAATTGCACTACTTATTTATAATCGTTCATTCGGGTGGAATCAATTTTCACAAACTCTTACACTAAAAACTTTTTCTATGCTTATTCTTATCATTATTAGTGGTACCCTTTCTTTCCTTCTATATATCGGTAGTCTTAAATATTTAGCAGCAACAGAAACAAGCATTTTATCTAGCATTGAACCCCTTGTAGCTGCCATCTTTTCAATCACTTGGCTAAATGAATCTTTTGGAACATATCAATTATTAGGCGGCATATGTATCGTTCTGTCCGTTATTTTTTTGACGATGCCTCAAAAAGAAACCGAACCAACCTATACAACTGAGCAAGTATAAAGTGAAACTTTAATTAGTGGGGCTATCTCCCACTAATTATTAACCTACACCAATCGGGCTTTTACGGGATAAAAAATGTCAAAAGAGGTCGTACAAAACTTACGACCTCTTTTTATACTTTAAAGGAATTGTCCCGCCTTCTAGCAAATACAATTACACTAACAATAAAAACTAGGAGTGTGGCACCATGAAAAAAATCGGAACTATGCTACTTCTCTCCTTCCTCATCACCGGATGCACACAAACGCAACCGGATTCAAAAGAACAAAAAAAAGACGTAATAGCAACGTCATCCACTCAAGTGAACGCACCTTCCTTCTTTCACCTTAGTGTTTTAAAAGATGTAAATTGGGAAGAAACACCTTCTTTCGTAGAAGGAAAAATGCCTTTAAAAGGCATCGAGGGTAAAGTCGCAATGGCTGATAGTCCTATTATCGCAAATGAACAAAATGAAATAATGTGGCACTTTCTAGATTCTGAAATACCAACTGGAAAATTGTCTATTATTGCGCTAAAACAAGGATCTGTAACTCCGACACAAGTACTCTTTCAAAAAGAAACTTCCAAACAAACTTGGACTACTTCAAATACAATCGATTCTACTACAAACGAACTCCCTCTCACTATGTCACTACCTTCATCTGGATTATGGTTATTAAATATATATGTGAATGAAAAATATTATGATCAGTTTGTAATCACTGCTGAGTAAAGTGACAAAAATAAACCACTTTCTTACAACAATGTAATTTCTACGTCATGTACTTCGATAGTTGAATTATCTCTCTTCTCTTATACTTAAAGTAAGAAATGAAACGAGGAGAGATGAGAGATGAAAAAAATGATAGAAGTGATCGTAGCAGTAACTGAGGTTTTAGTGAATGGTAAACAAGTTGCAATGGAATTAAATAAATAGTGAAGAAACATAAATAATTCTACACTTCTTCATTATTTTGATTTCTTATCTCAAAAAAGCAGTGCCTTTTAGGCACTGCTTTTCGCTATTAATAACGTGGTATTTTCGTAATTTGTGCCACGCCTGAATCAATAGCTGCTTTCGCTACTGCTTCTGCAACACTTGGAACAACTCTTTTATCTAATGGATTCGGAATTACATAATTCGCATTACGTTCTTCATCAGTAATGATGTTAGCGATCCCATATGCTGCCGCTAATTTCATCTCTTCTGTAATATCAGTTGCGCGCACATCTAACGCACCGCGGAATATTCCGGGAAACGCCAATACATTATTTACTTGATTCGCATAATCCGAGCGTCCAGTTCCTACTACAGCTGCCCCAGCCTCTAATGCATCCTCAGGGAAGATTTCTGGAATTGGATTAGCCATTGCAAACACAATTGCTTTCTCATTCATCGTCTGTACAAGTTCTTTCGTTAATACGTTAGGAGCAGATACGCCAATAAAAATATCAGCTTGGTGAATTGCTTCTTTTAACGTTCCACGCACATGTTCACGATTTGTCTTTTTTGAAACTTCAATTTGTGCTTCGTTCATCCATGTTTCACCTTCACAAACAATACCTTCTAGGCTAACTAGCGTAATGTGCTTTGCACCAGCCTTTAATAATAATTTTCCAATTGCAATTCCTGCCGAACCCGCACCGTTAATAACGATTTTCACATTATCCATTTGTTTGCTAACAACTTTTAATGCATTAATAACAGCTGCTAAAACGACAATAGCTGTTCCATGTTGATCATCATGGAATACAGGAATATTCGTTTCTTCTTTTAATCGTTTTTCAATTTCAAAACAACGCGGTGCTGCAATATCTTCTAAATTAATCCCTGCAAATGTAGGCTCTAAATTTTTTACAAGGGTAACGATTTCATCTACATCCGTTGTGCCTAAACATAATGGGAAAGCATCTACATTCGCAAACTTCTTAAACAAAATACTTTTTCCTTCCATAACAGGCATAGCGGCTTTCGGTCCAATGTTTCCTAAACCGAGTACCGCTGTTCCATCTGAAACAACTGCCACCATATTGCCACGTGCTGTATAGTCATACACTGTTTCTTCATCTGCCGCAATCGCTTTACACGACTCCGCTACACCTGGTGTATACGTCAGGCTTAAATCATCCGCTGAATTTACCTCCACTTTACTTGTAATTTCAATTTTCCCTACTAATTCTTTATGCAATAACAATGATCTTTCATTAATTTGATTTGCTAACATACTTATAATCTCCCCTTAATTTGACAAGCTAGCTATACGAATATAGCTAGCTTGTTTGATCATGAAAACATTTTTAATAATATTGTCGCCGTTACAACCATTGCCGCCCCGCCTAAACGAGTTGAAATTTGCGCGAACGGCATTAATTCCATACGATTTGAAGCCGATAAAATAGCAACATCTCCAGTTCCGCCTAAACCGCTATGACATCCAGTTACAATCGCCGATTCAACTGGATACATCTTCATCACTTTCCCTACAAGAAAACCTGATGCTACCATTGTAAGAACAACCGATGCGCACACAACAACATATCCTACTGAAAGAACTGCTGCTACGTCTTTTAACGGAATATATAGCAATCCTAATCCAACCATTAAAGGCCAAGTTAAATTCTTCGAAATAAATTTATATAAATGGAATGCTCCTTGCTCCATTTTTGCTGGCATTAATTTAAAGTATTTCACAAGTGCTGCTGAAAAAATCATAATGATTGCCCCAGGAATACCGATGAACTTAGAAGCAAATCCTCCGAAGATGAAGAACGTACACGCAATTAATAAACCTGCTCCCATTAATGAGAAGTCAATTGGCTTCTCTGTATTTTGTTCTTTTAATAATTCTGCTTGATTGTCTGTTTTCACTAATACACCGTTACCACTAAGCTCCGGTTTCTTCTCACCTAAACGCTTCATATACCCTGCACTTACAATTGCGAACATATTTCCAATAATAGCTGCTGGAATAAGCTGTGATACAAACGTCGCTGATGATTCATTTAAAATATCACTATAAGCTAGCGACAATGGTAAAATCCCTTCCCCGATACCACCACTCACAATTGGTACGATGATAAAGAAGAATGTGTGCTTCATTTCAAATCCAAATAATGAACCGACCAATAACCCTACTGCTACAGAAGCTAATGTCCCTACTACTAAAGGAATAAACATGCGAACGAAACCTTGTACTAACACTTTACGGTTCATTCCTAAAATACTTCCGACTACTAAACAAGAAATATATAAATATAAAAAGTTCGATTTTTTCATTAACATAGTCGCAGCTTCCATTGAAGCTGGATTCATCCAGTTAAAAAATACAAGTAATGATGGAATAAATAACGAAAGTATTGCTGGACCGCCGATATTTTTTAAAATTGGAATTCTCATCCCAATATCGCCTAAGAAAATCCCCATGATCATAATAACTGCAAATCCACCAATCATATCTGCTGGCAATTTATTATATACAGATGCCCCATAAATAATAGCAGCCAATACTACATATAACGGTAAAGGTATAACACCGATTTTTACATTCATAATTTTAGAAGCGAAAGATTCTCTTTGTACTTCATTTCCTTCAGAAAATGATACCGCTTCCACATTCTTTTGAATTCCCATATGGCACCCCCTCGTTTTCTTAATAACAATATTAAAACGCTTTCAATAGTAAAAATAGTTTTTGTAAGTTTTGTAATTGATTTTGTAATTAAAAAAAGTATAAGCGACTTATACTAAGTCGCTTATACGTAAAACTCTATTTTCTTTTGATCAACACATCTTAATTTACTTACAGGTCTTCCCACATGTTGGTACATCATTTCGTTTTCTAACACCCCAATGTCAGTCAAAAACATTACATATTTTCGAATAGAAACTCTTGAAATTCCAACTAATTGTGCCATTTCATCTGTTGTAAACACCCTTCCATTCAACGACTCGATCTTCTGCCAAATTAATTGCAATGTTTGCTTCGTTAACCCTTTCGGAAGCTCTTTCGTGACAGTAGGCGCCCTTTTTTCTTTTTGTAAAATTAACGAATCTAATTCCGATTGACTAATTTTTTGTTGTTCTTTCATAAAAGTAAGTTTTTCTCGATATATAGTTAATGCCTCTTTAAATCGTTCAAATGTAAATGGTTTAATTAAATAATCTACTACGCCATATTGTAATGCTTTTTTAATACTTCCCATATCATGTACAGCTGAAATCATTATAATATCGATTTCTTTTTCTTGGTTCCGGATATACATTAAAAGCTCAAAACCAGTCTCTTCAGGCATAAAAATATCAAGTAATACTAAATCTACTCGTGATTTCTCTAATATTTCTATCGCCGACTTTACTGAGTTAACTGCTTGAACAAGCTCAAACCCTCCTACTTGCTCTAAATAATGCGTATTTAACATTGCTACCATCGGGTCATCTTCTACAATTAAAACTTTAATCATATTTGCCTCTCATCCCTACCTTTAGGTATTTCAATTGTTATCGTTGTTCCCTTTCCTACTAATGAATGCATATGAATTTCCCCATTTATTCGCTGTATACTTTCTTTTACAAGATACAAACCATAACCGCGGTTATCTCCCTTTGTGGAATAACCTTTCGTAAATAATTCCTCTATTTCTTTTTCTTGTATACCTTTTCCCGTATCTTGTACTGTAATAGTTAGTATATCCCCATGTTGTATCTTAACTTCAACTCGCTTCTTTTCACAATTCGTAACTGCCTCTAATGCATTATCAATTAAATTTCCGACAATCGTAATAAGTTCATGAGTAATACTTTCATCATCTATTTCCGGCATATAAGAATCTTCACTTATAATTAATTTTATATTTTTCTCTCTAGCATAGCTGAGCTTACCTAGTAAAAAACCAGCAAATACTGGACTTTTTATTCTTTTCATAACTCCACCAATTTCATATTGATGCTCTGATACCATGCCGCTTATATACTTCTGTAATTCTTCATACTGCTTCATATGTGTAAGCCCTAATACGACATGCATCTTATTCATAAACTCATGAGATTGTGCCCGTAATGCTTCTGCATATAGTCTAATACCAGTTAGTTCCTCTGCTAGTTTTCTAATCTCTGTTTTATCACGAAATGTTGCAATTGCACCAACTATTTCTCCTTTTACATATAAAGGAACTCGATTCGTCACAATCGTAATTCCATAAATATTTTGTTCTTCGTTTAATTGTACTTCTCCCGTTTGCAATACTTCTTTTATACGTGAATTTGGCATATACAACTCAACATCTTTACCGATAAAATCTTCTTCAAGTCCGCTTTTTTTAAATAGACGTTTCGCTTCATTATTAATTAATGTTACTCTAGCCTCTTTATCTACAGCAATAATACCTTCCTTTACAGATTGTAGCATCGTATTTCTTTCTTCAAGAATTTTTGCTATCCTGTGCGGCTCAAGACCGAATAAACTTTTCTTTATATGTCTAGCTAGCAATATTGCTCCTATAATTCCGACTAATACACCAACTCCGACACCAATATAAATGATATGTCTACTTTCCTTAACTCTCTCTTTTACATTATCTGCTGAAATACCAACAGCCACAGCTCCAAGTTGTTCACCTGTTTCAGAAAATATTGGTACAAACACTCGCATGGAAATACCTAAAGTTCCTTCTGCTAACGATACATGTTCTTTTCCTTTCAATGCAGGCCCTTCATCTCCCCCAATAAAATGATGCCCTATTTTTTGAGGATTTGGATGTGACTTTCTTATTCCATTCATGTCCATAACTACAATAAACTGAACACCTGTGTTTTGTAATATTCTATTTGTATACGTTTGGATTGCAGAGGTATCTGCTTTCCCAACCAAACCATCGATTACAATCGAATCATTCGCCACAATGTGTGCAATTGTTTTTGCCTTCTCTGCTTGGCTATCCTCCGTCGTCCGTTCTACATTATGACTAATTAATATATCTGTCACAAGTAAAGAAAAAATTACAACTGTACAAACTAACAATGTAATCGTTTTCCATAAATTCCATAGTCTTCTTCTTTTTTTCATCCCGTTAATGACTCCCCTAATTGCTGAATAGAAAAATAAGTAAGGTGATATTATTTTCACCTTACTTATCTGCTGTTATTATACTTTAAATTTACTAGTCATCGCTTGTAGTTCTTCTGCCATCTCAGCTAAGTTTTGCGAAGCTGAACTAATTTCCTCCATGGAATTAACCTGTTCTTCTGTTGAAGCTGCAACACTTTGCATACTAGCTGTATTTTCTTCTGCAGCAGCTGCAATTTCATCAATAGCATTTGTCACTTCATTTGCATCTCCAGCAATTCTCTTCGTTGTTTCTACCATTTGATTAACTTGAGAAACAATATGTGTAGTAGAACTTAAAATTTCCGTAAAACTTACTTTCGTTTTTGTTACAACATCAAGGCCCTGTTGAACTTCTCCATTCACATTATCCATCGCCTTAACAGTATGTTCAATATCCGCCTTAATTTCTGCAATTAAATTTGCAATCTCTCCAGATGACTCTCCTGATTGCTCTGCTAATTTTCTAACCTCATCTGCTACAATAGCAAATCCTCGTCCCTGTTCACCTGCTCTTGCTGCTTCAATAGCCGCATTTAAAGCTAATAAGTTTGTTTGAGTTGCGATGTTTTGAATTGCTTCAGAAATAGCTCCTACTTGCTTTGATTTCTCATCAAGCAGTTTAATAATAGCATCTGACTCGGATACCGACCTAGAAATAGACTGCATTTGTTTTGCAGTTTGTTCAACTAAATCTTCTCCCTCTTCAGCTCTTTCTCGCGCATGTAATGAGGAAATAGAAATTGACTCTGCGCTTCCAGTTACATCTTGAATTGCTGTATTTACTTGTTGCAATGTAGCCGCACCTTCTTCAACACCTTGACTTTGTGATTCAGCCCCACCTGATACTTGTTCCATTGCAATTGTAATTTGATCTGTCGCATCATTTGCTTGCTGTACACTCGCTGTTAACTCTTCTGCCGATGCTGCAACATGTTCTGCTGAAAAGCTAATTTGGGTAATAACATCTTGTAAAGACGTAGACATTTCATTAAATGAATTCCCTAATTTCCCTATGTCATCCTTGGAATGGATTGTAATTTTCTCTGTTAAATCTCCCTTACTAATTTTATATGCCGATTCAGCTATTTTTCGTAATGGCCTTGTAATAGACTTTGTAATGAAATAAATTAATATACTACCAAATGCAATAGCGATAGCAATGACAATCAAAGTCTTATAAAACACTGGACTGGCAGCTTGGGTAATTTCTTCATCGAACATAACGCCAACTACTTTCCAGCCCGTTTTCTCATTTGTTGCAAAGATTAAATTCTTTTTATCATCTTGTTCTGTATAAGACACATTTCCTTGTTTATCTTCATAAATTGGTTTAATCCAAGGATCAGTAACTTTTGCACCTGGTTTTCTAGATGGATGACTAACAATTTGCTTATTTTGATCTAAAATAACTGTATAACCTTTTTCACCAATGTTAATCATTTTGGAAATTTTTAAGATGTTATCTAAGTTTAAATTAATTCCTATAACACCTTTACCATCTTTTACTTCTTTTGCAATTGTCACTACCATATTTTTTGTAGATGCTGACTGATATGGTGCAGTAACAATTACTTTTCCTTTATTTTCATGTGCTTCTTTATACCAAGATCTATCTGTTGGATTATACCCATCAGCCATCTGGATAAATGGTTCTCTTATAAACTTTCCCGTCTCTGTTCCAATATAAATACCTTCTACTTCTGGATGAAGCTTTATATATTGCGCTAACTTCGTTCTTACTATTTCTTCTTGTCCGTTTGGATATGTATCCTCTGTTAAGATGTCTGCAAAGTACGTCGCATCAACAAATTTCTCTTCTATATTTTGAGAAATAACAGTATTTAAAATCGAAATATTCTCCTTTGCTTTAGCTGTCATTTGATGTTCAAAATTTGTTTTGGCAGTTTGATATGAAACACCACCGATAATAATTCCTGGTATAGTTAAAATAATAAAAAATGAAATGATTAATTTTTTATTGATACTCATACATTTAACCCAGTTAAATATTTTTTGCATAATAAGCCTCCTTTATGTAATGTGGATACTTGTGTCATTTTATACAATTAACATATATAAAACAATATATAATGATAACATGTAATTTTTTCGTCAATTATGCATTTTTGCATATTCACTCCTTATACGTATTTTAATCATAAAAATAAGAGAACTTTAGCATTATATATGCTAAAGTTCTCTTATTTCTTAACAGCTTATACTCTATAAAACTTCTCTTATAATCCTCAAATCTTTATCCTTCGCCTTATAGTCATATTACTAAAACTCTTCGTCCTAATTTATTTGACGCTCTTTACATAACTAATTGCCTGACTTCCCATTTGCGCCCATGCCTGTTCAAAGGTTTCTCTCGGTACTTTTACATCTAAGCTACCCTCAAGTGGATCTCGAATATATACAGATTCCTGATCATACCCGATAAGTACAATACAATGTTCATTATACGTAATAGAAACATCTCCACTATTTGTTTCCCATGTAGTAAATTCATCTGCATCTAATGGTGCAAATGTTGCATTTGTGATCATGACTACAGGTTGCCCTGCTTTTATACTCTTATAAATTTCTTCTATATTCTTCCCTGTTAAGTCTACAGCTTTATTAGGTAAATATTTTTCCGCTAACTGAAAAAGTGGCCCATGATATACACCATATCCCGATTCAGAAAATGTATAAATATTACCTACAAATCCTTCATTTGGATTCCCGCGCACACCATCGTCTATAAAATCAACTTTTTTTATTTCATTTGCTAATGTCATCTTATCCACTGAAACACCAGCGTATTGTAACATCATCGCTAAACTCGTCACTTCACAGCCTCTATCCAATTCTGGTAACTGCTGAATTAAGGGAACATTTGATAAGATGACTTTTTCATCGTTATTACTAAACTCCGTTTCTTTTCCTCTTTGTATATTTGAGAATGTTAACTTCTCTACATACTTTGGAATTCCATTTGTATATACACTCCATATTGCTGCACCTAGTAAAGCTGTACATATATACCACTTCAATTTTCTTATCGCTTTCACACCCTTATTAATTCGTTAAATAAGAATAAAATGCGTCAGCATCCGTTCGTACCATCGGTACAAAATTTAGTTCTTTTCCTTTTTCAGGCTGATCTTTTTTTATCTTTTCCGCTAACTCTTGAATATTCATATTCATTTTATCCATATTAAGCTCATCTGCCATTTGTAGCACCTTTTGTTCATTAATTTCTCTTAATATTTGATATATATCTTTACCATACAAATCAATATGATGTTTTTTTGCTTCTTCTTGTACTTTTTGTTCGTACACTTCTTGTGCTAACTCTTCAATTTCTTTTCCTTTTTGAGAAATGTCTAGCTTTTCTGCTTCTTCTCTTACTTTCTTTCCGTAGATTTCTTCCGCGATGTCTTCGATTTCTTTTCCATCTGTCGAAATACCTAATTTATCTGCTTCATCTTTAATTTTAATCGTATTAATTTGAGTAATTAAATCTACAATTGATGTATTCTCTATAGATATACCTAGCTTTAACGCTTCTTGCTTTACTTTTGTTTCATAGATTTCTTCTGACAGCGTCCCAACATCTTTTCCTTCAATCGATATGCCTAACTGCTCTGCTTCCCTTCCTACTTCTGTTTCATGAATTTCTTTTTCTAGTGTAATTTGTTCTTTTCCTTCCGTTTCAATACCTAGTTTCTCTGCTTTTTCTTCTGTATGCACTGCATGTATCTTACCATTGTTCAATTGTTCTTTACTGCGCTGCGTGTAATCTGTCTTTCCTTTTTGTGTTTCAGAAGGAGAGGCACCCCCTAATATACTTAAACTCATTACTCCAATAGTGAATACCGTCATCATTTTCTTTTTCAAAATTAATTCCTCCCTCTTATACTTTCTTTCCCATCATTCCCCTAGTTTTTTTAATACTATACATACATCTCATCGCTGCTTGAGATAACATTATGATTGATAACCCCCACTCACATACACCTAGTCTCTTCTTCATGTAACGAACTTTCTTTATGCCATACATAATATAAATAGTTTCTTAACTTTACCTTAAAAAAAGACGACCCTGTAAAAACAAGGTCGTCTTCTTACTTATATTTTTTGGTTTTTAGGGAAAATCACTTCAAAACAAGTGCCATCTCCCCATTTGCTCTCTACTGATATTTTTCCGTAATGCTTTTCTACAATCCAATTTGCGATTGAAAGACCTAATCCAGCTCCTTCTGACGTACTTCTTGCTTTATCCCCTTGATAAAAACGATCAAATAATTTCGGAATATCTTCTTCTTTCACTCCTATCCCGTCATCTTTCACCTGTATGCGAATTGAACTACTCGTTTGCGTGCAATCAATTTGAATATGCCCACCTTCGTTTGTATACTTCATCGCATTATCTAACAGTATGACCATCATTTGATGAATCCGCTCTCTATCAGCCATAAAAGATACACCACGTTCTACTTTTAGCATCATTTCTTTTTCTTGATAAGAAGCAATCTCTTTATATGGAGCTACTATTTCTTCTAACAATTTATCAAGTTCAAATGTTTTCTTATCCATCTCAATTTGATTAGAATCAGAACGTGCTAGCAATAATAAATTACTAACGAGTTTCGATAACCGCCTACATTCTTTTGAAATTGTAGAAATATCCATCGCTTTTTCTTCTATCGTAGCGGATGGTGACTGGAATAAAACATCCGTTTTTGATTGAATAACTGCAAGTGGTGTCCTGAGTTCATGTGATGCATCAGAAACGAATTGTTGCTGTTTCTCCCATGAACTTTGAATAGGTACAAGTGCTCTACCAGCTAGGAAAAAGCCAATACCTATCGCACAGAGGCTTCCTATGCTACAACCTATAACGAGAATTAAAAATAAAGTATTTAACATTCCTTCTTCCGCTGTTATATCTCGCACGATTTGAACTATTTCTCCATCTTTTTGAAGCGAAAATGCTCTAAAATATCGTCCTTGTATTTCAATATCTTGTAACTCCTCTAATTTTTCGGGAGAAAAACTTTCCAAATTCTCTTCAAAAATAGAACGGAATTTACGGTTATCGCCCTCTATTTTCACTATTTTTCCATTCCAAGTTATTCTAGTTACTCGCGGATCTCCAATTTGGATATTCTCCATGCGTTTTCTTGGTGGTATTTTAACATCTAATTTTTCTCTATACTGAGCCATCATTTTTATAGATTGATCCACTTCATTATAAATACGCTTATATGTGTATGAATAAATAATACTACCTAATATACCTATTAATAGAATAAATACTAATGAGTTCACTATAGTCAAACGAATGCGTGTTTTTTGAAACATACTTCCTTTTTTCATTGTTCTTTTAATATATATCCAATACCTCGAACGGTTTGAATATCTTTCTGATAACCGAATGGTTCTAATTTTTTACGCAAATGATGCACATATACTTCTACAATCGCTACTGTAGTATCTGAATCAAATCCCCAAACACGATCAAAAATTTGTTCACGCATTAAAATCTTCCCGCTATTTTGAATGAGATACTCTAGTAGCTCATATTGTTTCAATGTCAACTTAATACTTTGTCCATCTACTTGAACGTCTTTATCTTTTCCGAACAATTCAATCCCTTTATAACGAATTGTTTGCTGCGTTGTTAAACTACCACTTCTGCGTAGTAAAGCACGAATTCTCGCTTTTAATTCAGGGGCCTGAAATGGCTTAACAATATAGTCATCTCCACCAAAGTCCAATCCCTTCACCCGATCTTCTAAAGAATCTCTCGCTGTCAAAAACAGGACTGGTGTTTCAATCTTTTCATCTCGTATTTTTTGAATCACTTCAAATCCGTCCATCCCTGGCATCATCACATCCAGCAAAATTGCATCATATATATTTTGAAGAGCTAAAAACAATCCATCTTCTCCATTTATTGCCGTATCTACTTCAAATTCATCACGTAAAATTTGTACGATAGACTCTAATAACGAAGCATTATCTTCTACTACAAGTAAACGCATGCTCTCACCTTCCATCAAATAGTTCAATTCTATTTATTATTACATTTCTTCTCTTTATAACAAAAGAATGTAGTTACATTACGTAATTTCATTTTTAACTATTTCCTTCTAAAATTTTGAAGTTTTATTATAAAAACTTTGTCTTAAATTTAGCTTAATAAAAAATTGAAAGAAATAAGATTCCTCTTATCTCTTTCAATTTTTTATTACATATACCTTTTTACTCGGCAACTCTAAACAATTTAGCTGACCGCCATACACAGCCCCGCCATCAATCCCAATAATACGATTACTACCAAAATACACTCCGCAATCCTCACTACCATGAAGCGTTTTTGTTTCCGTATGCCCAAATACAACAACCTTTTCACCGCTATATCCATTATGAAATTCATTACGGATCCACATTAATGTATATGGTTCAGATTCAGAAACTCGTTTCATCGGTTCAACCCCAGCATGTACAAATATATACTCTTCTGTTTCAATGTAATGATCTAATTCTTGAATAAACTTTATATGTTCCTCTAATACACGAGAGTGTAAAATCGGTTTTTGGAAGTCTTTCTCATTAACCGCAATATCTTCTTCTACAAATCCATAGCTATATAATGTCTTATCTCCACCATTTCTTTTTACCCAATGGTTCCATGAACGTTCCTCATTTGTCGTTAACGCCTTAATCATCATATCTTCATGATTTCCTTTTAAAATGAGTGCTCCCTCTTTTTTCAATTCTCTTACCTTTTCAATTACAGCACGCGCATTTGGACCACGATCTACATAATCTCCCAGTAAGATTAATTGATCCTGTTTCGCATCATATTGAGCTTCTTCCAATAACTGTTCGAACTTTTCTATCTCTCCATGAATATCACTAATAACAAGAATTCTTTTCATATTATCCCCCCTCTTTCTAATTATAGTTCAAAACGACAGAAAGTTCAGAATTGAAATCCCGCATTAACGGGCAGTAAGCCCCCCACTGATTACAGTTTCACTTTATTACAAACTAAACTATTATCCTTACAACAATGTAAGTCTCTTGTCATCCAATTCGATAGTTGTAATTACTGTATTTCCTTATACTGAGAGTAAGAAATGAAACAAAAAATAAGGAGAGATGAGAGATGAAAAAAGTAATGGAAGTTGTAGTAGCGGTAGTAGAGGTTTTCGTAAATGGTAAACAAGTCGCAATGGAGTTAAATAAATAATGAAAAGGACAACATTCACTCTAGACCCTTTACTCATATAAAAGAGATAAGACTTCATCATTTCTTTGATCCCTTATCTCCCTATAAAGAAAGCCGTATCCCTTTTAAGGATACGGCTTTCTCTTATTTTTGACTCGTACGAGCTGAAATGCTAATTGCTCTATCTGTTGCTTTGGCAGCTTCATCTAACGCTTCTTTACTATTCTTCCCGTCATACATCGCTTCTAATGCTTTTACAACTGCATCTCGTGATTCTGGGAATACACTAATTAAAGCCCCTTGTGTTGCTGGAGATTGCTTCGTCGCTTGCAATTGATCTACTGTTACTTTCAACTGTGGATATTTTTCATATTGCTCTTTTACTAATGGCTCATTATATGCATCTGGATTAATTGAGAAATAACCTGTTGCAGTATGCCATTTTGCTTGTACGTCTGGCTTCGTTAAATATTTCATAAAGTCCCAAGCACCTTGTTGCGTTTCTTCTGAAACCATATTCGTCATCCATAATGATGCTCCACCAATAACAACACCATTTTGTTTCGAATCCTCTGGATACGGAATATATGAAACACCTACATTAAACTTAGATGCATCGATTAAATCACGAACACCTGCTGAAGAATCTAAATACATAGCAACTTGTCCAGACTGGAACGCGGCACGAATATCATCCCAACTTGCTCCATACTTTCCAAGGGCGCCAGCTTTATTTAAATCATCTAACATTCCAAATACTTTCTGTCCTTCTTTACCGTTGAATACCGCCTTCTTTGCAGCATCTTTACGGCCGTTTTCGTTATCTACATATAAAGCACCTTGTGTCGCTAACAATTCTTCAAAGAACCAACCGTAGTTAAGCATGGAGAATCCATATTGTTTTACATTTCCGCCTTCTTTAATCGTTAACTTTTTCGCTGCTTCTTGTAATTCCGCATATGTTTTTGGAGCTTTCTCTGGATCTAAGCCCGCCTTTGCGAAAGCATCTTTATTATAAATTAATACTGGTGTAGATGAATTAAATGGCATAGAATACATTTTTCCATCAACTGAATAATAATTTGTAATTGCTTTTTCTAATTTTGACGTATCGTACTTATCTTTTTTTATCCAGCTATCAATTGGTGTGATTTTTTTACTATCAATCATATATTTCGTTGTAATTTCACTCGATTGAACAAGAGCTGGCGCTTCTTTCGTTGCAGACATCGTTCTAAATTTCGTTAAAGACTCTTCATATGTCCCTTGGAACTCTGCCTTTATCTCATATTTATTTTGCGACTTATTATAGTCTGCAACAAGACCATCTAATACTCCTTGTGTTTTTCCACCCATCGCATGCCAGAAGCGAATTACAGTTTTATCACCATTTTTTTCAACTGGTGCTACTTTTGCCTGTGCTTCAGGTTTTCCCTCTGTTTTACTATTTGAACAAGCTGCACTAGATAATGCCATTGTTGCTACCATTAATAGAGCAGCACCTTTTTTAACTAGACTCATTTAAATCCCACCTTCTCTTAGTTATTTAATTGCACCTTTTGTTAATCCTTGTTGTAATTGCTTTTGCCCTAAAAATAGTAAAATCAATGTTGGAATAACGATAACCGTAACACCGGCCATTACGCTTCCCCAATCAGTTGCAACTTCTTGAGACTGAAGCTGCTTTACACCGATTTGCACTGTTCTTACTTTTTCATCAGTGGTCACTAAAAGTGGCCATAAATACATATTCCATGTTGTTAAAAAGCTATATACTCCAAGCGTAATAAAACTCGTTTTACAATACGGTATTACAACGCTGAATAAAAATCTTATATTTCCAATCCCTTCAATAAAAGCAGCTTCTTTCAGTTCATTCGGGAGTGTCATAAAATGTTGGCGTAACAAGAAAATACCGAAAGCTGTTGCAAAAAACGGCACTGTCATCCCGGCGAAACTATTGATCCAGCCAAAGTTTTGAATCGTTAAAAAGTTAGGCACCATCGTTGCTTCCCACGGAATAAGCATCGTTGAAATAAACAGGAAGAAAATTAAGTTTCTCCCTTTAAACTGAAGAAAAACAAAAGCATAAGCTGCTAAACTTGATACGATAAGTTGTCCAATCATAACGACTGTCGATACAATTAAACTGTTATATAAGTATGTAAAAAGCGGTACTTTTTGAAAAATATTAATGAAATTATCAAAAGTAAACTGGGTCGGAAATAACCTTCTCATTTGAATATCGTCTGGTGTCATAAAGCTTATTAAAAAAGCATACAGTACAGGAAAAAATACCATCACTGCACTAATAATGAGTAGCATGTATAATAGGAAATTTTGTTTCCACTGTTTAACAATCATTTATAATGCACCTTTCTCTCAGCAAACTTAAATTGAAGTAATGTAGCAACGAAAATGAAAACAAATAATACCATCGCTTGTGCACTTGCTGTTCCAAATTGATGATTCACAAACGCCTCTTTGTAAATCGAGTACACAATTAAATTCGTTGCATCATTTGGTCCACCGTGCGTTAAAATATCAATTTGTCCAAAGCTTTGGAACGCACTAATTAATGTTACTGTTACAATAAAGAATAAAGTTGGTGATAGCATCGGTAATGTAACACGGCGAAGCTTATATAAATAACTAGCGCCATCTATAGATGCACTCTCATATAAAGACGTATCAATATTTTGTAAACCACCTAATATAACTAAAAATGCAAAACCTGTATTCACCCA
This sequence comes from Bacillus sp. TE8-1, assembly GCF_008368855.1. Lineage (NCBI taxonomy): Bacteria > Bacillati > Bacillota > Bacilli > Caryophanales > Bacillaceae > Bacillus > Bacillus sp. TE8-1. The sequence goes on from NZ_QPET01000005.1 coordinate 125,253, forward strand.
AACTGTTGTAACTGATACAGAGAATAGTGCCCAGTCCGGACTCGTTAACCATGCGATTGCAGGAAGGTTCATAGAGGCTAATATATTATTAAATAATCCTACACTTGGATGAAATAAAAATAGCCAAATCACTGCACTAGCAGCTACTGATATTCCCATCGTCGAAGAAAACAGAACTCGGAATAACCCAATACCTCTTACCTTTCCATTTGCAATCAATGCAAGAAACAAAGCAAATATAATACTCGTAGGAACTGTATATAAAACAAATAATAAAGTTGATTTTATACTTTTGTAGAAGGCTGGATCAGAGAATAAATATTGATAATTTTCTAAGCCAACGAAAAGATTAGCTTCTCCATGTATATCGGTTAAATAAAAACTATAATAAATCGTCCTAAACAATGGATAGAACAGAAAAATCGAAAATAGCAAAATAGATGGCGCCAAAAACAATAATCCTATTCTTAAATCTTTCGTTCTCTCCCATAATTTTTTCTTTTTTGACACCTTTGTTTGAACTGGTAACTTACTTACTTCGATCATTATTTCGCCACCACTTTCAACTCTTCTTCAGCTACCACTTTTAAGCGTTCATTCGTGTTTTCGTTAAAGAAGCATAACTTTTCTTGCGAGAATAATAATTTTACTTTGTCACCTTTGTTCAGGAGTAACTGTCCTATAACTTTCGCACTCCAAGTTGTTCCATTTACCGCAAAGTTCAATATAGATTCATTCCCTAATACTTCTACAGATTGCAACGTCACTTCTTGTCCCTCCTCAGACAGTGCAATATGCTCAGGGCGCATGCCTATGCGAATTGTTCCTTCTGGTAATTGCTTTAACTGTCTAATAGATAATGGAATTTGCAATTGTCCTATATGTAATACACCTTTTTCTTTATTTACTTCCCCATCATTTATATTCATAGAAGGAGAACCTATAAAGCTTGCAACAAATTCGTTTGCTGGTTCGTTATATATGTTAAGTGGTGTTCCAACTTGCTGTATACTTCCTTTATTTAAAACCATGATACGATCACCCATAGTCATCGCTTCTATTTGATCGTGGGTAACGTAAATCATCGTAATTCCTAATCGCTGCTGAATTTCTCTAATTTCAATTCTCATTTGCGCACGTAATTTCGCATCCAAATTCGAAAGTGGTTCATCCATTAAACAGATTGGCGCTTGACTCACAATTGCCCTGGCAAGTGCAACACGCTGTCTTTGTCCGCCTGATAATTGGCCTGGTTTCATTTTCACATACTCTTTCAGTCCTACCATTTCAATAGCTTCCATTAATCGCTTTTGTCGCTCTTCTTTTTGTACTTTTCTTACCTTAAGTCCAAATAAAATATTTTCTTCTACAGATAAGTGTGGATATAATGCATAATTTTGAAATACCATTGATAGATTACGGTCTTTCGGCTCTAGATCATTTGCAACACGTTCATTAATAATTAAATCTCCTGAAGAAATCTCTTCTAAGCCAGCGATCATTCGTAATAATGTGCTTTTCCCGCATCCCGAAGGTCCAACTAAAACAAAAAATTCACCCTTCTTAATATGAACCGATACGCCTTTAACCGCTGTCTCTTCTGCATTTTTATATACCTTTGAAACATTTTTCAATTCAATCACAAGGTTGCACTCCTTTTTTCTTCTTGTATCCATACTTCATAATGACTTGTTGAAATCGCACTTGCTCCTGCACGAATTGCAATTTCCGCATCTTCTCGCGTTTGAATCAGCCCTCCTGCAATAATAGGAAACTCTATTTCCTCTACTAGCTGCTTAATAATAGAAGGCATAATCCCCGGCATAATCTCTACTGCATTTGGTTTAGTCGTTTTACAATTTTCAATTGATTTAGTAAGAGATAAAGTATCTACAATAAAAATACGTTGAATTGTTTTCAATCCAATTTTATTAGCATTTCGAATTGTTGAACCCTTTGTTGAAATAATACCTTGTGCCCCGATAACATCTTGAATATACAAAAGCGCTTCCTCTGTATTCGTATTTAAGCCTTGTATAAAATCACAATGAAGAAATACATCATGTCCATGTTTCTGCAATTCATATACACGCTCTGGTAATTCCAGCATTGAACCAGTCATAAGAAAAACTGTTTTCGGCAATTTTTTGTATGCTTTGTATCCTTTCCAATCCTTTATCATCGCAATATAAGGTTCTTTAAACATTTATTCCACCTAACTGTTCTATTTTTATCCAAACTAAAAACACCTACTTACATAGAACGCCTTTCTCCTTATTTGAACTCTAGGGAATAGAGCACACCTAAGAAAGTGGCACATTATATGTAAGTGGGTGTTCTCAAATGTTCTCTACCCTAGTTATTTTGTTACCTTTACTATATTACGCATTTATTAAGTCAGTTTTGATAGATTGTTAATTAGGTGTTAATCGAATGTTAATATTCACCATATCATTATTTACATTAATCTAGATATTAAAATATAAATAAATAGAACGAAACAATACTTAAAATTCAATCAATATGTAAATTCATTCCATAGTTAATGATTTTTAGTTTGCTTGCCACTGCTTGCAAACTAAAGTTATCCCAAGCAGTACTATAAAGTGGAATGCGCCTTTTCTCTTGTATTGATATGGCCTAGGCTGTAACAACATCAGTACCATATCCGTTCCCTTGAAACTCAGCTAAAGTTTCCACACTTGCCTCAGCAGCTACGGGCGTACTTCTGGCAATGCAACAAACAGAAACTACTTTTTCATTTTTTACAATTGCCAAATAAGGTTGCCTCCTTATTTACTCCATTTACCATCCATTCATAATCTATTTTTCATGTTCAAAATAAAAATCCCATTCAAATACACATTACTGAATCCATCATACTAACTGATTTCTTCATTCTGTCTATCTAAATGGGATTATTTTTCGTTTTTTACTCTACTGGTTGTTGTGGCTGTACTACTTCATTCGCTCCAGCTACCCTCAACATATTTACAATATCTTTAAAACCTCTTTTTTCAGCGTATTGCAGTGGTGTCAGATGTTCCTTGTTAGCCATGTTTACATCTGCACCGTGATCAATAAGTAATTGAATTACTTTCTTATGGTTTTCACTACCATTTCCTAATACAATTGCTTCTAATAACGCTGTTCCACCACGTTCATTTTTATAATTCACATCAATATCTGTATGCTCTAATAATTCTTTAACAACCTCTACATGGCCACGCTCAGATGCAGAAATAAGTGCTGTCCCACCTGACCTAGTCGTTTCTTTCGTATTAACTCCTGCATTAATTAATACTTTTACAATATCCGTATATCCTTCTCTACTTGCATAAAGAAGTGGATTACTTTTTTTCTCATCTTTAATTTCAATATTAGCACCTGCACCAATTAATGCTTTAACTGTCTCTACATGATTTTGGTACGTCGCTGCAAGGACAGGCGTTTCTCCGTTGTCACCTTCTACGTTTATATTCGCTCCATCCTGAATCAACTTCATAGCTGTCTCTGTGTCTCCAAGAGTAGCTGAAAGTAACAACTGTTTGTCCATTAAATTTATACTTTTCTCTTCTTTAGATTCTTCCTGTTCTTTATGCTTCTCTTTTTTCTTCTCATTTTTCACATGAACCGGTTTCGATTCTGGTTCTTCTTGCTTATCGCAAGCCACTACCGTCATTAAAAGTCCTAATAAAATACATAATAAAATTTTTTGTTTTCTCACAACTACAGCTCCTATGAAAGATAATGTTTTCTTAACCATTCCTCCATCACATACAATAACTCTTCTTGAGTACATTTATCCATAAGCCCTTTAGATTCCTTCTTTAATCGGATTATCTTAAGCTTATACTATGTTTCTCAACCTATTGAAATGATACGCCTGATGGCCCCATCATTAACATTATGAAGCAATTAGTTTAGCACGTTTTTACCGCATTTGTATACATTTCTAAAAAGTACATAAAGTGAAACTTTAATTAGTGGGGGTTTTGTTCATCCACCACTAATTATTAGCCCACACCAGTTGGGCTTTTACGGGCAGCCCGACTCCACCTAACTTCTTTGCTTTCACTAAATTTTGAGGTGGGGATCTTACCGCCCGTTAATGCGGGATAAATGATTGCTTTAGGTTACTATATTCCATTGTAACCGTTCTTCTAAAAATTTTACACCTTTTCTATATTTGCACCTGAGTAATAATAGAAAAAGACAACTATATAGTTGTCTTTTTCTATTATTAATGATGTCCACCATGATTTCCTGCCTTCGGTTTCCCCATCATCTCTTTATTCATTTCCCATTTATGCTCTGCTAGCTCTTTATACGAAAGAACTTTCCCCTTATAGTTAGATACAAAGCTCTCTGCATCTTTTTTATTTTTAAATGAGATGACATTATAAGCCATCGGTGTCGTTATTGTTTTATCATATACGTAAGTAGCGTCTTCTAACGAAATCCAATCTTTCGAATCATAATCTCGGACAAATTTCTCTTTCGTCTTTTCATCTGAGTTGATCTCCATCCATTTATACATACAACCGATATCATCAAACTTTAACGCTTTTCCATTTTCTAAAATAATTTCTGTTGCAAATTGATTATCTGTTACCCCAATTTGGCAAATATCACATTTATCATGTTTCTCATCAATGGCAACAGCTGCTGTTTCCTTTTTCCCACACCCGACTACCGTAAATACGAAACATAAACATATAGCAAGTACGACATATTTTACTTTCATCAATATTCCTCCCTAGAAACCGTATACTCCACGAAAAGAATACCAAAAGGTTGTGTGAGATTTGTGAAAAAACAATGTGCTTTTTGTAATATAGGAAACAAAAAAAGATGTGTAGTTATTTCTACACATCTCTCATCACTCGCAACCTGTAATTAACAAATCATCTTCTAATTTAACTAATAATGTATCCGCACTAATTTCCTGTCCAACTTCTACATTTACCAATCTTATATTTCCACTAATCCCGACTGCAATTTTTTTAAGCTCACCGTCATTTTTTCGGATCATCAGTAATTTTTCCCATTCATATACGTAAGAAGATTCATTAATAAAAATCTCCTCTACTTTTCCTTCATAAGAGCTATAAATCTCTTCAATTCTCGTTTTCATATAACATCTACTCCCTATTTCACACTTCACTATTTTCATCTTATTCTACCATTCTTACGAGAAGCAGCTTACTTTTTAAAAATTCAAATTAACTACCGTGAACAAAATGAACAAAATAAAAATTATGCTTCTAATGATGTTATTTTTCAAATTATTTACCTTTCAAATAGATGCTTTTATGATAAACAAAAAAACTTTTTTCTGAATTTTTATTTTATTTTGAAAGCGTAATCATTTTTGAGGGGGAGATTACATGTTAGCACTACTTGGATTTGCGATGGTATTTGTCTTTATGTTTTTAATTATGACGAAACGTATGTCAGCACTAGTAGCATTAATATTAATTCCAATTACTTTCGCATTAATTGGAGGATTTTATGCAAATATGGGGCCTATGATGTTAGAGGGAATTCAAAAACTAGCACCTACTGGGATTATGCTTATGTTCGCTATTTTATATTTTGGGATTATGATTGATAGCGGTTTATTCGATCCTGTCATTAGTAAGATTTTAAAATTTGTAAAAGGAGATCCTTTAAAAATCGTTGTCGGAACGGCTATATTGACTATTATCGTTTCTCTAGATGGTGATGGTACAACAACATACATGATTACAGTTTCCGCAATGTATCCACTATATAAGCGCCTTGGAATGAACCCCCTCATATTAGCTGGAGTTGTTATGTTAGGGGCAGGGGTAACAAATCTTACACCTTGGGGTGGACCGACAGCTCGTGTTATGAGCGCACTTGGACTTGAGGCTTCCGAATTATTTACACCTCTTATTCCAGGAATGATTGCTGGTGCAATTTGGGTTGTTTTCGTTGCCTACTATCTTGGAAAAAAAGAAAGAAAACGTTTAGGAATTATGGATGTACAATATTTAAAACAAATGCAAACAATGGATGAGCAAGCTGCAACTGTCGAAGCAGCAGTGCATAAACGCCCTAAACTTCTATGGATTAACTTTTTATTAACCGCCACATTACTTGTCTGTCTCATACTAGAAGTTATGCCGTTACCTGTTTTATTTACAGTCGCTTTTGCTATCGCTGTTATGATTAACTATCCAAACTTAGAGCAACAGAAAGAACGTATTGCTTCTCATGCTGGGAATGTATTAGCAGTTGTTTCTCTCGTATTTGCTGCCGGTATTTTCACTGGTATTTTATCTGGAACAAAAATGGTAGATGCCATGGCTAACAGTGTAGTAACTCTTATACCAGATGCACTTGGACCACAATTGCCAATTATTACAGCTCTTCTTAGTATGCCATTCACATTTTTCATGTCCAATGATGCATTTTACTTTGGGGTATTACCTATTTTAACTAAGGCTGCTGCTACTTACGGAATTAGTGCAGCTGAAATGGGACGTGCTTCCTTACTTGGGCAACCCGTTCACTTATTAAGTCCTCTTGTCGCTTCCACTTATTTATTGGTCGGAATGGCAAAAGTTGATTTCGGTGAACATCAACGCTTCACTTTATTATGGGCCGTTGGAACGACAATGGTTATGTTAATTACCGGAATTGTAATTGGGATTATTCCAATATAAGATGCAAAAAAAACAGTAGAAGGAATAAAATCCTCCACTGTTTTTTATTATGAAGAAACAAGAAAATAACGTCTCTCCGGTCTCCCAACACTTCCATATATTAGCTCTGCGTGGACTTTCTTCCCAGATATCAAATACTCTAAATAACGCCTTGCAGTTGATCGGCTTACGCCTACCATTGAACTTAGCACCTCTGCTGTAATCCCTTCTTCATTAACTGTTAACATATGCTTTTTTATTTTCGCTAAAGTTAAAGGATCTATCCCTTTCGGGGCATATTCTATTTGATCTCCCTTCACCCCTCTTTGAGACCATAAATATTCAATTTGCTCCGTAGATAATTGATTATTTTTCTTTAACTGTATAATCTTTTTTTGATAGCCTTCCAGACTTGCTTTAAATCGGTCAAACATTAGTGGCTTTACGATATAATCTGTTACTCCGCCCCGCAGGGCGTGCCTCACTACATCTGTTTCCGATGCCGCTGTAATCATAATAATATCTGTATCGTGCAAATGATGCCTAATATATGTGACAAGTTCCGTTCCTTGCATATCAGGTAAGTACACATCTAATAAAACAAGCTGTGGCTTCACAAGCTCTAGCCATTCTTTCGCTTGTTCTCCAGTCGTTGCCGTTCCAATTACTTTAAATCCCTCAATTTTCTCAGTAAAACGACGATGAATGTCAGCAATCCGAATATCATCTTCTACAATTAATACTTCAATCTCCTCACCCATTACTATTCGCCTCTCTCTTTCGGTAGTGCAATAATAAATAACGCACCACCTAAATCCCCTTTTTCAATTGCAATACTTCCATTTAAATCTTCTACTAACTCTTTCACTTTTGCTAATCCATATCCTCGCTCTCCTCCTTCTTTCGTCGAAAAGCCTTTATAGAATATGCTAGTAATTATTTCATCATGAATCCCTTGTCCTGAATCTTCCACTTCAATTAATATTTCTTCTCCAATATCAGTTACAAACATCCTTACTCTCTTATCATTCTCTTCATTTTTTTCAATTGCTTCAAATGCATTCGTAATTAAATTTCCTAAAATAGAAACGACATAATTACTCTCAATATGTGGACTTAATTTGTCTAAACCACTTTCTCTATCTAGCATAAAATCAATCTTCAACTCTCGTGCTCTATTATAAAATCCAATTAAAATTCCACCTAGCCATGGATTTTGAATCCGCTTCATAATAAATTGAACAAAATCTTGATATACCGCTGTTTCCTTATGAATAAGCTCTAAAGCATCTTCATATGATTCTAATTGGATAAGACCTGAAAGCGTATACAATAAATTGTTATATTCGTGCGCTTGCGCTCGTAATGCCTCTGTATATTGCTTCGTCTGAGATAATTCTGCTGTTAACTGATCCATTTCAGATTTCAAACGTAAGCTCGATACAACGCCAGTTACTTTATTCTTTACTTTAATAGGTAGACGGTTCGCAATAACAGCCTGTCCTTTTATATTTAATTGGCGATCAAACTGTTCTTCACCAGTTTGAAGTACATCTAGTATCGTTGAATTAGGAATTACATTTAAAATAAATTCCCCAATAATATTTTGTTGTTTATCTAGCGAAAGAATATCATAAGCTGCTTGATTGACTAAACTAATCATGCCATTTTTATCGATTACAATAATCCCTTCACGTACAGATTGAATCACTGTACTATGCTCTTCATATAAAGATGAAATTTCTTCTGGTTCCATACCGAACATCATTCTTTTTATACTTGCCGCTAAATATATAGAGCCGATTACTCCAATTAATAGCCCTATTATTGTAATCCAAAATACACGCTTTCCATACACCTCTACCGCTCCATGAATATCATCCATTGAAAATCCAACAGACACCACACCAATGATTTCATTTTCCTGATTACGGATTGGAACTTTTCCGCGTAATGAAGGGCCTAATGATCCAGTTGCTTTCGAAACATATGATTTTCCTTCTAATAAAACGCCTTTGTTATCTCCACCAATCATCGCTTCTCCTATTTTATCTCGCTCAGGATGTGCATATCGAATCCCCTCTTTATTTCCAACTACAATGAAGTCAGCCTCTGTATCCATTCGAATTCTTTCTGCAATCGGCTGAATAATAGAAGCTGGGTTTTCTTTTTGAAAAGCTTCCTTTATTTCAGGTATAGCAGCAACTGTTTTCGCAACATGCAAAGCCCTTTTGCCAATTTGCTCTTCTACCGTTTCAGATAATATGTAATAAAATAAATAACTCGTTAGCATAAGTACAACTAAAATAAGTGTACTAATAGTTAATGTAATTCTCGGTTGGAGTTTTAATTTTTTTAATTTCAAAACCATTCCCCTAACATGATTAAAGATAGAATTTAAAGAATATACAGTCTCTTTAATTATACTTAATCATAACACGGTTACTCTATATTTCTTTCTTTTTCTCTTCATAAAAAAAGAAACGAAGTAAAATTACTACCTCGTTTCTTAACATTCGTTATTACACTTTAAACTTACTAATCATCTCTTGTAATTCTTCTGCCATTTGTGATAAATGGACTGCTGCTGCATTTATTTCATCTACTGAAGCTAATTGTTCCTCAGAGGAACCAGCAATATTTTGAACGCTTGCTGCATTTTCTTCAATTGTAGCTGCAATTTCATTAATAGATGCACTTACTTGTTTTGCATCTACCGTCATTTGTTTTGCTACATCTACCATGTTATCAATTTGTACAACTGTATCATCCGTAGATTTCAATATTTCAGCAAAGCTTTGCTTCGTTTCATTTGCAACTACAAGTCCTGATTGTACTTCTGCTCCAACTTGATTCATAGAGCTTACTGTTTCTTTTATATCAAATTGAATCTCTTTCACTAGTTTCCCAATTTCCGTAGAAGACTGTCCTGATTGTTCTGCTAGCTTTCGCACTTCATCTGCTACAATTGCAAATCCTCTTCCTTGCTCTCCAGCTCTCGCAGCCTCAATTGCCGCATTTAACGCTAATAAATTTGTCTGTTCTGCAATATGTTGAATCACTTCAAGGATTGCTCCAATTTGTTTCGACTTATCGTCTAACAAACCAATGATTTTGTCTGACTGTGAAACAGACTCATGAATTAATTGCATTTGATTCACAGTTTGTTCAACTAACTTCCCACCATTTTCAGCTTTTTTCTTCGTATACATAGAGGCTGTAGATACTAATGAAGAACTATCTGCAACACGCTGAATTCCTTCTGTAACTTCTTCTAACAATGTTGCTCCTTCTTCAACTTCTTTCGTTTGTATTTCTGCACCACTTGATACTTGCTCTATCGCCTGTGTAATTTGTTCCGTCGCTTCGCTTGTCTGCTTCATACTAGCTGTTAATTCTTCTGAAGATGCCGCTACATGACTTGCTGAAGTGTTTATATTGGAAATGACACTTTGTAACGATGCAGCCATCTCGTTAAAACTTTCTCCTAGCTGTCCAATTTCATCTTTAGAATGAACTGTAATTGATTCTGTTAAATCACCTTCACTAATCTTCTTCGATGATATGACAAGTTGTTTTAACGGTTTAATAATAGACGCAATTATGAAGTAAATTACAATCCCACCGATTATTAGTGAAATTCCAAGAACAGTTACTGTTTTATAGAAAATAGGTTCAGCCGCTTCGATAATTTCTTTGGAAGGCATAATTCCTGCTATTTTCCACCCAGTTTTCTTATTCGTTTTAAAAGTGATATTGCGATCTTCACCATCTAATGAATAATGAAAATCCCCAGCTTCCTGTTTATACAATTCTTTACTAAGTTTCTCTTCTAATTTCTCTCCTGGCTTCATTTTCGGGTGCGCTACTACATTTTTATCTTGATCAAATATCGCTACATATCCTTCCTTACCGATATTAACCATCTTGGAAGTAGTAACAATATCATTAATGATTAAGTCAATCCCAAGAACTCCACTTTTATCCTCGTTTTGCTTTGCTAGTGTAATAACAATATTCCCTGTCGTTTTTGACTTATATGGAGCAGTTACAATTACTTCTCCGCTTTTCTTCACGGCCTCTTTATACCAATCTCTTTCTGTAGGATTATATCCATCTGGCATCTGAATAGCTGGTGATTGAATGAACTGTCCATTACTAGATCCTGTATAGATTGCTTCCATTTCTGGATGCAGTTTATTGTATTCTTCTAGTTTATTTTGTATGTTTTGAATTTGATCTGCTTGGTAACTTGATTGTGTGAATAATTTCGTAAAATAAGTTGCATCTACTTTTTTACTATCCAATTCTTTATTAATTACATTATCCAAAATTTTTATATTATCTTTCGCCGAGTTTAAAATCGTTTCATTAAAATTCGTCTTCGCCTGTTGATAAGACGTCCAACCAATTACAATACTTGGAAGAACTAAAATAATAATAAATGATACAAGTAACTTTGTTTTTAAACTACTACTCCTTAGTTTCCCTTGAAACATACTTCTACCCCTCCATACCGTTTTAAATGTAATTAATTAACATTTAATCTTTCTATAAAAATAATACGATTTAAATGTATCGATGAGACTCTCTATCTTTTTCTACATCATAAAGAATTGATACATATCTTTTTCATTCTATATAAATTAAATAATTAAAACAATGTATAAAAATGTATATTATTCGAAATATTATAATTCACAGAAGAACCTCTAGTATTTCACTTACTAGAGGTTCTTTCCACCTTATTATTCTTTATCTTTTTCTACTTCTTTTTTCTCATCTTCTACTACAGATACAACAGGTTTATCACTTGATAATTGTTGCACTGCTCCTTTTCCTGCAAATCCTTCTAATAGCTCTTTTAAGTCAATTCCAGAAGAAGCCTTTAACGTTTCTTGCATCGTTGCCATTAAATCAGTGGCATAGCCCGCAACTTTTCCGGCCCCGCTATTTTTACCACCGCCGCCTGTATCGACAACTGTGATTTTATCAATATTACTAAGCGGACTTGCAACTTCCTTCGCATAACTTGGAAGCATTTTAAGAACCATATCCATAATTGCCGCTTGACCATATAATTCAAATGCTTCAGCAATTTTTTGTTTCGCTTCTGCTTCTGCTAAACCTTTTAATCTAATAACATCTGCTTCTGCTGTACCTTGCGCTTTTTGTACTTCCGCTTTCGCTTGACCTTGCGCTTTTTCGATTTCCGCCTTCGCTAAACCTTCCACACGTACTTCTTCCGCACGAGCTCTCGCTTCAGCTTCAATCTTATATTGATCCGCATCTGCCTTTTTAATTTGTTTTACTTTTTCTGCTTCTGCTGATTGCTCAACAGCATAGCGATCTGCATCTGCTTTTTTCTTAACTTCTGCATCGTATTGCTTTTCACGACGCGCAATCTCTTTTTCTTCTAACTCGATTTGCTTTTCACGCTCAATGATTTTAACGCGCATTTGCTCTTCTGTAACACCTTGTTGTGCTTTCGCTTGTTGTAATTCGTAAGAAAGATCCGCATCTGCACGTGCTTGCTCTTGTTCTCTCTTATAGGACTGTACTTTTAATTCTTTATGTTTTTCAGCTTCAGCGATTTGTGCATCACGTTGATATTCTGCTTCTTTTGCCTCTTTTTCAGCACGTGCTTTTTCAATACGTGCTTCTTTTTCACGCTCTGCATTTGCAATTGTTGCATCACGCTTAACTGTCGCAATTTGCGGCTGACCAAGCGCATCTAAGTATCCGTTTTTATCCATTATTTCTTTAATTGTGAAAGAAACAATGCGAAGTCCCATCTTCTTTAAATCTGTAGAAGCTACTTCATGTACCTTTTGAGCAAATTGCTCTCTATTACTATACGCATCCTCTACTGTCATAGAAGATAAGATTGCACGTAAGTGACCTTCTAAAACCTCTTTTGCTTCTACTTTTAACTCTTCTGTTTCTTTTCCTAAATATTGCTCAGCTGCAGTAGATACTTCTTCAATTGTAGAACCTACTTTAATAATAGAAACACCATTTACTGTAACTGGAACACCTTGCTTCGTATACGTATCACGTGTACCAACTTCTAATTTGTAGTTTAATAGGCTTAAAGGCTCTGCTCTTTGCATAATTGGAACTACGAAAGTACCGCCCCCGCGGATAATCTTAATCTTCTTTCCATCATCAGTGGTAACAACATTCTTTCCTCCACCAAGCCAGTTCCCTGTAACAATTAACGCTTCATCTGGACCAACCGTACGATACTTCGTAATGAATACTAAAATGAGTAGAATTAAAATTGCCAGTAAAACTCCACCGATAATTAATGGAATCGTCATGTAAATTCCCCCTTATAATTTTGGTTTTTTTAAAGAATAAGCGATGTTTTGTACAAGTAAAACACCATCTTGGACTCCCTCGATAATAACCTCTGTTCCTTGCGAAATATCTTTTTTTCCAACAGTTTTAGCTGGGATTGCATTACTTCCAAATTGGGATAAAATTAATACTTCACCAAATCCTTCTGTAGGAATTGTCGTAATGACTTCTCCTTTGCAACCAATAAATTCATCCATACGTTGCATCGTATTTTGTTCTGCTTCTGCAATCGGTTTTAAAATTAGTATTTTCATGATGAAAACACCGATAAAAGATATAGCAAATGCAGCCCCGAAAATAGTAATACTATTAAAGGAAAATAAGTACTCTCCTATATAACTAAGCCCACATAACATGGCGAAGAAACTAAGTAATAAAGTAACAACGGATACAGATCCGCCCCCAAAACTAAATATCGATTCAAATATATCTCCAAAGAAGATATAAATAACAGTGAGTATAGTAGCAATAATAAATCCATATAAATAAATTGTTTCAAGTGGATAACCAAACAAGACCATTTCTTATCCCCCTTTCTTAAACAATCCCTTTTTTGTTATGTGTATGCCCCACCTCTTTCAAAGATTATAGTTCTTAATTTTCAGTTATTTGCTCTTTAAAGAAAAGCCTGTAAAACAGGCCCCTAAAAAAGAACAGGAGAAACCTATTGTGACAGGCTCCTCCTAGAAAATAACCGATATATTATATATCTATATAATATACTATTTTCCACAAAAAGTAAAGTTAAACATACATTGGAAAAGCGCTTATTTTCCCCCGATTGGTGTGGGCTAATAATCATTGGGGGATGAATGATTAAAGTTTCACTTTACTGATAATGAGTACGTTCCATCGCCATTATCATATTTATATACATACAAGTAATACTTGCCTGGTTTTGCATTAAATTTCGCTTCTATATGATTCCCATTGGCTTGACCGTAAGCTGCATAATTTTGCATATCTGATTCATGGTGAAGTACCCATGTCATCCCAATTCCATACTCATTTAAAACAGAAATGTCGATATCTTTCGCTGATGCTACATTAAATGTATAAACATCAGTGTGGTCCCCGCCAATAAGATTACCTTTTATCGTACTATTTAGCCCGATACGATTTGCTTCCTCTGGACGATTATTTGGTTCTGATTCTGTTAAACTTCCATCTTTAATCGTAACAGTTGTTTCGCTTCTACTCTCTTTGCCTTTATCATCTTTTACTCTTAACGATACTTTATAAGAACCTTCTCTTTCATATACATGTACTGGATTCACTTCTACACTTGTGCTTCCATCTCCAAATTCCCATAAATAAGAAACAATTTTTCCATCTTCATCGTTTGAGCCATCACTTTTAAATTGAATTCCCTCTTTTACAAGACCGCTATAAGGGCCATTTATATTAACCGTTGGAGCTTTATTTTCTCCATCATCTTTTGCGATTCCATGGAAGACTACATCATATTCAAATTCATTTGAGCTATTCACACGATAATTGACGAAGTATGCTGTAACAGTTTTGTAGCCACTCCATTCTTTTTGCGCCAATTGTTCTAAAGATTCATTTACTCTTTTACTCATTGCTTTCCAATCTTCTGATTCACCTTTTGTGACACTACCTGTATACGTACCTTCTAATGTAAATGTATTAAAGAATTGAGAATTATGTTTTGTCATTTTTGTATCTTTCATAGGCAACGTATCACTAATTTCTTTTTTCACTTCAGTTAACGATTTCGGTGCATGTTCAGCTAAATAATCATCTGCTACTTCCGGTACATTATATTTATCTTGATTATCAATTAACTGCTGCATATACTCTTGATACTCTTTATTTAACTTAGGATCTTTACTTAGATTTTCACGATATGCATCATAATTTTTCACGTCATTCGCACGAATCAAATCTTGAATTTTATCAAATGTTTCAAACTGATGCGTATATAAGTAAGACTGCAATGCGAACGAGTAATTATAGAAATCCCAAGAACCGTATTTAGCAAATAGTGTACGCTCTGCTGTATAACGGCTTGCAGGATCAGATGATAATCCGCTAATTATACTCTTTCTTGGTACAACGTTATTCGTACGAGTAGATCCTGCGAAAAACTCTGCATTTCCTTCTTGGAACCAAGTTAGCCTTTCATTTTGATACATATCTCCTCTTCCAAATAAACCAGGAACTTCATATCTCCCTTGCAGATAATGAGTAAATTCATGACGGAATAACTCTTCTAAACTATAAATACTTTGCTCTGGTGTACGCTCATATGTAAAGAATGTACCTGTCTCTTCAATATAAATTCCACCGTTGTTTGTTTCATATCCATACAATTGTCTATTTAACTGATATTCATCTGGACTATTATAAATTACGATCGTTAATACATCATCCGCATTTCCTGGCTCTAACGCTTTGTCATTTCCAATTACACGGTGATACTGTGCCTTTACTTCCTTCGCAGCCCAATATAGTCTCTTAATTTTTTCTTCTGATACTTTATCTCCTGTTTTGAACACAATTGATCCATCGTCGAATGTATACGTTTTTGGTAGGTATTGCTCTTTTCCTTCTTTACGTATTTTCTCTAAATCTACTGTATTCCCGCTATAATCTTTACCATTATAATTTGTTGTAATTTGTTCTACCGCAACAAAATACGGTTCACTTAAGCGCGGGTACATATGCATTGCTTGTGTAACAACCTCTAATCCTTTATTTGGATTGCTATGAAACTTCCCTAAACGGCTAGCAAAATAAATGCCATTATTAACGAGCCATTTATTTTCTGGCGTTACTTCATTTAGAAGAGCAATACGATTTATTTCATTAATAAACCCATCTACTTTTCCATACCACATCGTTTCATTCGCTTCTTTACGAGCCTCAGTTAAGTACGACTGCATATCATAGTCAATACCTTGCATAATATCGTATATTGCTTGTCCCTTCATTCGATCATTTACATAAGTAGTATAATTATCATTGTATTGCTTTAAAATATTCGATGCATATTGAACCGTTTCAACATCGCTTGAAGCATTACTAATTAATTTACCGTACGCAGATACGACTGTATCTTGTTCAACTGTACCAAGCTTAAAGTTTGGATTTTTTGCGATTGCTTTTAAAGCAGGTAAACATTTATCCTGGAAGCTTCTTTCATTTAAGTCGCTTAATTCACTATTATAAAATGCAAGATAAAAAGCTGAACGCAGCACTTCAGTAAACGTTTGAATTCCTTTTGAATCATCTTTCGTAAATGTACTACCTCTATGAGCTAATTCATCTATAATGACTTGCATTTTTCCTTTATCTTTATAAAAAGCCTTTGCATCTTCATTAAACTGGAATAAGTCTGTAATTTGGTGCCATTTAATACTGCCTAACGTTTCAACTAATTCTTGGTCATTCATTTTGTTTAAATCAGCCATTGAATAGCTTTCTTTAACCTGCTTTACTGCAGTTTTCTTCTTAATAGATGCTGGTCGCTGTGAAAAATCTCCTACTTTTAAACGTTCTTGAAATGATAAAGTTTCATCAACTTTTGAAATATGTCCAACTTCATCTACCGACTTTTCAATTCCAACCGGTTTCGTTTTTAACACGTTATACGGTACTTTTTCTTCCGCTGCTGCATGAGTTTGAAGTGCGCCTAACGATAAAGCCATTGTACTAATGCTAAGCATCACTTTATTGATCTTTGATTTCTTGTTCATATCCTTGCCCCCTATTTTAATATTCCATTCAAGAATTTAACATAAAATCTGGATGTAACAATATAAAATGCAATATTTCATATTATTTCTTCCTATAATTTGTACATATCGTGAACGCATTGCTCTTTACCTCCCTAAAACAAATTGCATCCTTTCACATTATAAAAAGGGAATTTTTTGACAATTAAAAACTTAATTGTTATGATTATTATAATTGTTAACTTTATTAAATAAGGGTGGGATTCTATGATAAAAAAAGAAAACAGTGTATTTTATATCTCCTTCTTGCTAACAACATTATTCATTATATGGGGAATTACCCCAGCAAGTTGGATACAAGGCTACGATTTACAAAGTGTTACATCTTCTTTAAACTCATTTATCCTCAATAAATTTGGATGGTTTTACTCTCTACTTATGACTACAATGATTATTTTGGCTGCTTATTTAGCATTTTCCAAGTACGGTTCTATTCGTCTTGGTAAAGATGGAGAAAAGCCAAAATATAATTATCCATCTTGGCTATCCATGTTGTTTGGGGCAGGAATGGGAATTGGACTCCTCTTTTATGGAATCGCTGAACCGATTTCACATTTTACAGATCCATTAACAGGAAAAGCGGGGACAGAGGAAAGTGCCAAACTCGCTATGCAATATTCATTTTTCCACTGGGGTCTCTTTCCATGGTCACTATACGCAATGGTCGCTTTAACAATTGCATATTTCACATTCCGCAAACAAAAAGGTAGCACTATCGGGGCTACAGTTACTCCATTATGTAATCGATCGAAAAATTCTCGTATCGGAAAAACAGTCGATATTTTAGCTGTTTTAGCCACAGTATTTGGCATTGTACCATCTGTTGGGATTGGTGCTCAACAAATTGCTGGAGGATTAAGCTATTTATTCCCTTCTATTCATAACACTTTACTTACACAGCTCGTACTTATCGCCATCTTCGCCGTTTTATATTTAACGAGTGCACAAACTGGCTTAGATCGTGGGATTAAATATTTGAGTAACTTAAATTTCTCTCTTGCAGGTATTTTACTCGTCTCCTTTTTATTTTTAGGGCCAACCGTATTTATTATGAAATATTTCACATCTACACTCGGTTCTTATATTGGAGCTTTGCCTAGTATGGGATTAAATTTAGGAGCATTTAGTGAAAAATCTTCTTCTTGGATTGAAAACTGGACTATTTTCTATTGGGGATGGTGGATCTCTTGGTCTCCATTCGTCGGCACATTTATCGCACGTATTTCTAAAGGGCGCACAATAAAAGAATTTATTTTTGGAGTTGTATTAGTCCCGACTCTTATCTGTACATTTTGGTTTGCAGTATCTGGTGGTACCGCAATCCATATGGAAATGTTCCAATCGCTTGGAATAGCTGATGAAATTGCAAAAAATGGTACAGAGATTGGATTATTTGCTGTTATTTCACACCTACCATTCTCTACATTTTTAACGATTATCGGGTTGATTCTAGTAGCCACATTTTTCGTTACTTCTGCCGATTCAGCAACATTTGTCGTTTCCATGCAAACGAGTAACGGAAGCTTATCACCGAAAAATAGTTTAAAACTTATATGGGGATTAACAATCGCGATAATTGCCGCTATTTTATTACAAGCTGGAGGATTAAATGCACTACAAATCGCAGCTATCATCGCAGCACTACCATTTTCTATCGTAGTCGTTCTTATGGTCATTTCGCTCTTTAAGGAGCTGCGAAAAGAAGATGTTAATTTGCAAACAAAAGAAGTATCTCAAAAAATAAAAAAGGTTATGTAACGATTAGCACCTCAAATTACTTCTGAATCCGTAACAACTGAGGGAAAAGTAGATTAATAAAACCCATTCGTATGAAATATAATTTTCATACGAATGGGTTTTCACTCTATTATATAGTGTTGTAAACATGCCTTCTCCTCAAATCCTACTTTCTTGTACAATTTCATCGCACGATCATTATTCGTATTCAAACATAATTCTATCTCCTTCATTCCTTGGAAGGAAATAATATACTGAATTACCTTTTGTAATAACCGCTCTCCGACACCTTTTCTTCTACTATTTTCAGCGGTTGCAATAAATTCGATATTCGCTTCTTGAAACTCTGGATTTACTTCCACATATACATAACCTTCTAACTTATCATTCTTCATACTTACAAATAATTTATTCGTATTACTTAAACGTTCAATAATTTCGTTTCCGTCATAATACGTATTAGAAAACACATGATTGTGTAAAGCGATAAACTGCTCAAACACTTGTGGTAAAGCCTCTTCTACATTACATATAATACGGTGCTCCACAATATTATTTAAAACGAGAATACTATGTCGACCTTGTTCTTTTGCATGTAAATTCCTCATTAAACGGGCACAATTATTATTTTCCACATGATAAAAACCATAAAATCTCTCAATATGAAAAGGCACCTTTTCTATAAGTTCCTTCCACATATGTAAAGCAACTTCTTCCCAATTCTCTGCGATAATAAACGGTCCCCATATCTCTGCACATTTCTTTACTTCATCCACATCAAATCCTAATAAACCTATTAAATTATTATTCTCATAAGTAGCAACAAAAGATTGTTCCCAGCCTATATCTGAAAAATCATGAATAATTGTCTGTAACAACTCCTCTTTCTCATCTCCACAATAGCCAACATGATGAGTAGCATCTTTATTCATATTCGCAATAAATGCTGCCACCTCTTCAATTTTCAAAATAGAACTGACATACATAACCTCTCCTCCTTCACTAATATATTCACACCTTTTCCATTTATATCCTTCTAAAAAAGACATCACCATAAGCATATTTCAAAATGAAATCGCCATGATAATGTCTTCTCAAAAACTCATATAATCATCTTACGTTATAATAAGATAAAACGTTTTTCATTTCTTAAATAATCTCTTTCTAAATACAAACATACTCAGTGCTGAAAGAACTAACGCTATGCCTGAAAGTAATGTTGATGTATTCTCTTGTCCACCTGTTGCTCCTAATGATTTCTTACTTTCTTCTTGCTTATTAACAGCTGGTTTATTTTCTTTCACAACTTGATTATTCACGTTTTGTTCTTGGACTACTGCTGATTGATTTACCGCGTCTTTTGAACCTTCAATTTTTTTTCCTGTTTCTTTTACCTCCACTTTCGATCCTTCAACTCCTGTTGTTGGCTCGTCCACTTCCTCTTTCGCTTCTTCAACTTCTTTCGTTGGCTCTTTTACTTCCTCTTTTACTTCTTTTACCGGTTCTTTCACTTCTTCTTTTGTACCTTCAACTTCTTTTACCGGTTTTCTTCTTTTGTTTCTTCAACTTCTTTTACCGGTTCTTTCACTTCTTCTTTTGTTTCTTCAACTTCTTTTACCGGTTCTTTTACTTCTTCAACTTCTTTTATCGGTTCTTTCACTTCTTCTTTTGTTTCTTCAACTTCTTTTATCGGTTCTTTCACTTCTTCTTTTGTTTCTTCAACTTCTTTTGCTGGTTCTTTCACTTCTTCTTTTGGTATTAATTTTTCTACTATATTCTGCATTACAATGCCACTATATAATATGCCAGTCTCATAATGATCTGCATCTAAATCAAATTCATATATTTTTTCCCCTAGAGTACTCCAAATAATTCCCTCATCAGTAAGTGTTCCACCTTCACTCTTTAGTGTAATCTTTTCAATTGGCTCTCCTTCTAAATCATATATAGGAATTATCACTTCTTTATTTATTTCTGCATCATCCAAAATGACTTTTTGCCTTCTAACATCAATTGTTCCCCACTGACCTAATTGTATTAACGGCCTTACATCACGAATCTCATTCCCAGCTAGATTTAAGCTAAATAAGTTTAGCATGGAACCAATAACCGTTACATCTTTAATATGATTGTCCGCAAGATTTAACCACTGTAAATTTTCCAATGAAGATAGTGGTGTTATATCTTCAATTTGATTATGAGATACATTCACATTATTCAATTGTTTCAAGTTTGAGATGAACTCAATATTTTTCAGGCCTACTCCTTCTAAAGTGAGGTTTTCTAAGTTCGTCATGTACTCTAAACCTGTTATATTTTTTATCTCATTTCCTTTTTCTTTAAGTATCTCTAGTTTTTTAATCTGTAATAAATCTTCTTTTGTGATAGGAGCATTTACATTCTCTCTACCTAAATTCTCTTTATTAATATGTTGTTGTAAAGTTTTATCGAGAATTACATTTTCCTTTTGTTCATTATCCTCTTTTATTGTTTCCTTGATTTCGTCTAATCTTTCAACAACATTTTGAATTACTGTTCCATTAAACTTAATACGATTCTCTTCTGGCTTTATATCCAACGTAAATTCGTATGTTTTTTCACCAGTAGTCCCCCATTTAACAGAACCATTATTAACTATCCCATCTTCACTCTTCAATTGAATAGTATCAAGTGGCTCTCCTTGTAAATTATAGATAGGTATTTTAACTTCCTTATCTTTTTCTACATTATCTAAAAAGATTTTTTGTCTTTGAATATCGATATATATTCTTTTTCCTAGCTCTTGAACAGGTCTAACATCACAAATTTCATTTGAACCTAGCTTTAAATCATATAAGTCTGTTAAGTGACTAAGTGGCGTTATATCTGAAATATAGTTTTCTTCTAAATTAAGTGATTGTACAGTAGATAATCTTGATAAAGGTTCGATGTTTTCTAATTCATTTTTAGCAAGATCTAACTCTACTAATTTTTTCATTGATGTAATATGTTCAATATTCGTAAGTCCATTGTTACTTAAAGATAAGTTTTTTACATTTTTCAATTGCTCAATTCCAGCAAGGTTATCATTACTAATTTGATTATTTGCTACAGTCAAAGTCCTTAAAGATTTCACTGTAAATAATGGTTTAATATCTTTTATATAATTACTATTTAAATCTAGCATTTTAATCTTCTTCATTTGGCTTAATGGGCTTAAATCTGAGATTTTATTGTTTCTCAAAGTTAAAAACTCAATATGCTCTAACTTAGCCAAAGGCCCAATATCTTCAAGTTCACCATAGGTTATACTTAATGATTTCAATTGTCTCAAGTCCGAGATAAATTTTATATTTTTTAACTTAACTTCTTCCAACGTTAAGTTTTCTAAGTTCGTCATATATTCTAGACCACTTACGTCTTTTATTCCTTTACTTTTAGCTTCAACGACTATTAAGGATTTAACTTTTAATAAATCTTCCTTAGTTATTGGAGTATCTAGATTCTCTCTATTCAAGTTATATTTATTAATATGCCTTTGTAATTGCTTATCTACTATTACATTCGCATCTTGTTGATCCACTTTATCCTCTTTATTTTCCTTTTGTGCTTCTGGAACATCTTTATCTAAATTCAATGTATTTACTTCAAACTGTACTTGGTACTTATTGTCATAGGCCATTGTTGGAATATAAATATGCATTCGCATATTATACCTTTTTCCTAATTCCCCTACTTCAAACTGAATCACTTTCGTTCCATTTTTCTTTTTGTCTTCTGATATTACTTTCACATCATGAAACACACCTGGAGTATGAATATCCTCTGTTTTCAAGTATTGAAAGAAATCACTATCACTTAATGTTGCTGTTACAATTTTCTTTCCATTCTCAATTGTTAATTTCGGATCCTTTATATAAACAGCTGCCATAGACTCTTCATTCGTTTTATCTTTATACGCTTTAATAACAGCGTCATATGTACCATCTTCTAAACCTTGTCCAGTTTTATTCGCCTCAATTGCTACTGCCGCTAAAGCAGGTGTTGAATACACAGCAAACGGAAGTGATAACGCCGCCGCTATAATCATTGCATTTATACGTTTTCTTTTATTTTGTTTCAACTTTACATCTCCTCCGAAATATATAATTCGAAATGTAATCATTTCTCGAATAAATGATAATGATTTTCATTATCATTGTCAACTGAAAAAATAAAAAGTTTACAAAAAAAGAACCTCTTTAAAAGAGGTTATGCCATTTTCTCACCTGATTCTTCTCTAAAAAAGCTTTTCATCGCATGAAATACGTCTGCTTTTTGCTTTAAAATATAATATCTGAAATTATCATCTTTAATATTTTTATAGGCTGACATGAGTGTACTATGGCGGTTATACTGGTTCACTTCCCCATACCCAAACATATTACACTTCTTCATTAGCTCTTCAACAAGCTTTACACATCTAGCATTATCTGATGTTAAATTATCACCATCTGAAAAATGGAATGGATAAATATTATAGCGGTCTGGTGAATATTTATTATCGATAAGTTCTAATGCTTTTTTATATACGGAGGAACATATTGTTCCGCCACTTTCTCCTTTTGAGAAAAATTCTTCTTCTGTAACGACTTTCGCTTCTGTATGATGAGCAATAAATTCAATATCAACTGTTTCATACTTTGTGCGTAAAAATCTTGTCATCCAGAAAAAGAAGCTACGTGCCATATATTTCTCCCATATTCCCATCGATCCACTCGTATCCATCATCGCTAATACAACAGCTTTTGAATCTGGCTTTAATACTTCATTCCAAGTGCGGAACTTTAAGTCTTCTTGATGAATTGGATGAAAAGATGCTTTACCACTCATTGCATTTCGTTTATATGCGGATATCATTGTTCGTTTCTTATCGATATTTCCCCATAATCCTGTTTTTCTAATGTCATTAAATTCAACATGTTCAATCCGGTTTTCATCCATTTCTTTTCTCTTTAAATTAGGCAGTTCTAACTCTCTGAAAAACGCTTGCTCTAATTCTAAAATAGAGACTTCAGCTTCATAGTAATCTTCCCCAGCTGCATCTCCTGCTCCTTGCCCTTTTCCTGGCCCTTTTTGTTTTTGACCACCTGATCCATCTCTCGCAACGACATCACCAACTTTGCTGTCACCGTTTCCTTGCCCAACATGTTTATTTTTATCATAATTGTATCTAATCTTATATTCATCTAGAGAACGAATTGGTATTTTTACAACATCCTTGCCATTAGACATAACTATACTTTCTTCTGTTACAAGATCGGGTAAATTATTCTTAATTGCCTCTTGTACTTTTTCTTGATGGCGCTGTTGGTCGTCATATCCTTTGCGATGGAGGGACCAGTTTTCCTGTGAAATCGTATAATTTGGTTGATTTTCTTCGCCCATTCCTTTCCCTCCTTACTGTAATTGTCTTCCTGTATGAACAGCAATCTATAAATTTTGTTCTGTAATATGCAAGCTAGAATATTTGAAAGGTAACTGCCCACAGAAAATCATCCCATAAACATTTATAACGTTTTTCATACAATACCCCGAGCATCCTAAACAAAATTTTGCCACTCACATAAATAGAAAGAAATATTCAGCCACTGATAAGAAAGAAACACAATGCATTGTTGCACACATTTTTACTTTGCAACATATTGTATTGTGTTGGCTTTTTTCGTATGAATGGTTGGTTACTCTATCATATGCATATTGTAAAAATAATTGACAATAAATTCATAAAATTGCATCTTAATTTATTACATTTGGACAAGGTATGACACTTTATACACATATGAACGGATAATAAAACGCTGTCCCGCAAAATACAAGAGACAGCGTTTTGTTATCAAACTATCTGTTTAACAAGCTACCTACATAGCGTAGTAATTCATTTGCTGAAGAAGAATTATAACCATGCTCATCAATTAAACGCGCAACAACATCATTGATTTTCTTAAGCTGATTTTCGTCCGGCGTTTTCGTTGATGTTGTAATTTTCACTATATCTTTTAAATCAGCAAATAGTTTTTTCTGAATCGCTTCACGAAGACGTTCATGTGAATTATAATCAAAGCGTTTTCCTTTACGGGCATAAGCAGAAATGCGAATTAAAATCTCTTCACGGAACGCTTTCTTAGCATTTTCTGAAATTCCAATTTGCTCTTCAATTGAGCGCATTAATTTTTCATCTGGACTCATTTCTTCTCCTGTTAACGGATCACGTAATTTCGATTTATTGCAGTACGCCTCAACGTTATCTAAGTAATTATCCATAAGCGTCTTAGCTGATTCTTCATATGAATAAACAAACGCTTTTTGTACTTCTTTCTTCGCGATTTCATCGTATTCTTTTCTCGCTAATGAGATGAAGTTCATGTAACGTTCACGGTCTTCATTACTAATGGATGGATGCTGATCTAGCCCATCTTTTAAAGATCTAAGTACATCTAACGCGTTAATAGATGGTACCTCTTTTCGAATGATTGTAGACGAAATTCGGTTAATGACATAACGAGGATCAATACCCTTCATACCTTCATCTTGATATTCGCGTTGTAATTCTTCTACATCAATCGCATTATAACCTTCTACCGTTTCTCCATCATACAAACGCATCTTTTTAATTAAATCAATATCCGGACGCTTCGGATCTTTTAAACGAGTTAAAATAGTGAACATTGCTGCAACGCGAAGTGTATGTGGTGCAATGTGAACATTCGATACATCACTTTCACGAATCATTTTTTCATAAATATGTTCTTCTTCACTTACTCGTAAATTATAAGGAACTGGCATTACAATAATTCTTGAGTGCAATGCTTCATTTTTCTTATTTGCTATAAATGAGCGATACTCTGTTTCATTCGTATGCGCTACAATTAATTCATCTGCTGAAATAAGCGCAAATCTTCCCGCTTTGAAATTCCCTTCTTGTGTAAGCGATAATAAGTGCCATAAAAACTTCTCATCGCATTTTAACATCTCTTGGAACTCCATCATTCCTCGGTTTGCCTTATTTAATTCTCCATCAAATCGATACGCACGCGGATCTGATTCTGAACCATATTCTGCAATCGTAGAAAAGTCCAGACTACCTGTTAAATCTGCAATATCCTGTGATTTTGGATCAGACGGGCTAAATGTACCAATCCCTGTACGGCGATCTTCAGAGAAGAAAATACGCTCTACAACTACATCCTCAATTCTTGATCCGTATTCTTGCTCTAAACGCATGACATTTAGTGGTGATAAATTCCCTTCAATTCTAACCCCATACTCATCAAAGAAATCATCTCGTAAATGATGTGGAATTAAATGCAGTGGATCCTCGTGCATTGGGCATCCTTTAATTGCAAAAATTGCTCCGCGATCTGTTCTTGAATATGTTTCTAATCCTCGTTTCAACATTGTAACTAACGTTGATTTCCCTCCACTAACAGGACCCATTAATAATAAAATTCTTTTTCTAACATCTAATCGTTTTGCAGATGGATGAAAATATTCCTCTACAAGACGTTCTAGAGCATCCTCTAATCCAAAGAGCTGATTACTAAAGAAGTTATACTTTCTTCTACCATCAACTTCTTCAATTCCAGCGTCTTTTATCATATTGTAAATGCGAGAGTGTGCTGTTTGAGCCACCCATGGTCTTTCTTTCACAAGCTCCAAATACTCCGCAAACGTACCTTCCCATTGTAAACGTTCTTCTGCTGCTCGATGCTGTTCAATCTTTTTTAGAATATCCATTATAGCTCCTCCCCCATCTCCTTGTTCAATCGGATTATTATAAAAGGTATGCTAGGATGTCCTTAAACATTCTTTAAATCAAAACGAAATATATAATAGCACGCTAAAATTCTCTCCAAAATTCAAAGAAAATTCTGTATAATATAGGTATTAACGTTTTTACACTGCTATTCATTATAAATAAATTCTTTTCTTCTAAGAACCTTACATACATTTTGGATAATAAATAAAACTCATGAACCGAAAAAAGTAAGGAGGATATTAGTATGAAATTATTATTAATTTTAGGTGTATCACTCACATTTCTTACAGCTATTTTTACATCCGGTTACAATGACAAACCAGGTACACATAAAAAATGATGTGCTTTTAGCACATCATTTTTTTATTTATAATACATATTTTCCATATCATATTTGGATAGTGGTCGGCTATAATAATAACCTTGTACAAGCTTCACATTCTTTTCTTTCAAAAACTGTATTTGCTCCTTTTTTTCTACTCCTTCTGCAATTATATTCAATTCTAAAGTATGAGCTAAATGAATAATTGCAGCTGTAATATTCGTATCACGTTCATCTATATGTATACCTTCCATAAAAGAACGATCAATTTTTAAAGTATCAATTGGATATGTTTTTAAATAACTTAAAGATGAATAGCCTGTTCCAAAATCATCTAAATGAATCTTTAAATTTTGTTCTTTTAATTGTAGTAACACTCTCTTTGATATATCTTTATGTATAAGAGCTCCTTCTGTAACCTCTATCGCTAATAAATGAGCTGATACATTGTACTTATTTAAAGCCCGTGTAATCATCTCTATTAATGTAATAGAACGAAAGTGTCTAGCTGAAATATTAACCGCAATTGGGACCACTTCATATCCTTTATTTAACCATTCGCGCAGTTGCTGACACACTTGATTTACTACCCATTCATCGAGCTTAATAATAAATCCTGTTCTTTCCGCCAATGGAATAAATTGGTTCGGAGAAACAAATCCTAATTCCTTATTCTCCCACCTTATTAAAGCTTCCATACTAGCTATTTTTTTCGTTTCAATATTAATTTGTGGCTGATAATATAAGAAAAATTCATTTTTTTCTATAGCACGATGTAACTGGTTTTCTATTATAAACCTTTGTTCACGCTCACAGTCTAATCCACTACAATAAAAATGATAATGTCCTTTTCCTTTTTCTTTTGCTTTTTCTAAAGCAGCATCGACCCTCTGAAATAGTATTTTTTCATCTTCTCCATCTGCTGGAGCCATTACAATTCCAATTGATGCACTTAAATATACATCTTCTTCTTCGATTACAAAATATTCACTAATATTTTTCAGTATGCTTTTTGCAACTTCCTCTACATATTCTTTCGTTATATTTTCTATCAACATAACAAATTGATCATCGTGTTCTCTAAATAAGTGCATATCTTCTATTTTTAGATTGCTTAAACATTCTGTAACTTTTTGTAATACTTTATCTCCCTCTTTATGACCAAATGTATCATTAATACGATGAAACTCATCTAAATCTATAAATACAAGTGCAAAATTTACACTCTCATTTAAAAAAGTATTTAACTTATTTGTACATGAAATTCTATTCATTAATCCCGTTAACTGGTCATAGTAAGCTAAATATTCTGTTCGCATTTCGTTTAATACTTGCCTTGTAACATCTCTCGTAACAATATAAATCCCAACAATTTCACCGTTCACAATAATCGGGATAGTTCTCAAAGAAATATATAGCTCGTACCCTTCTTTATGAACATATTTCTTTGAAACAATTTGTTTTGCTTTTCCTTGCATCGATCCCTTAAATATAATTTGAAAATCTTTTTCATATTCTTTATTAATGAATTCAAAAATAAATTTATTATTTAATTCCTCATACCGGTATCCAAATATTTCATACGTTGCCGGATTTGCATATGTAACTCTCCCTATAGAATCTATAGATATAATTGAGTCATTATTATATTCCAGTAACGACTTAAATAACATTTGTTTTTCCTCTATCTTTGTCTTCTCCTCAATTTGAGCTGTAATATCTCTTGTAATACAAATAACAAATTGACATATTCCTTCTTCATCGCATACAGGATTAAGTGAAGATTCATAATGTATCTCACCTTTTGGTAAATTGACTACATCACAAAAGGTGTGTGCTTTCGCTTCTCTCACTACTTTTGCATATTGCCTTTGCAATATCCCCGCTATATCTTTTGGTAATACTTCTGCAAAAGTTTTTCCATAGCACTCTTCGCTTAACCTAGCATAATCCATTCCTATTTTATTCACATACATATATTGAAACGTTTCATTATCAATAACTTTCAATATGAATACTAAATCTTGAATAGCATGTAATAATCCTTGTCTAATTAAATCCATATCTATCATACTTAAAAAGGTATTTTGATGACTATATTCTTCCTTCATATTTATCTCAACCCGTCTTATCTATTTTTAATCATATATCCCATTCTATATGATTATGTCCTCTCTTTTAAATGTATGATTATATATTATTTTTATTTTATAAAAAAAAGTCGCCATATGGCGACTTTTAATAAACGATTTCTAAATCTAATCCAGGGTAATTTTGTTGACGGAACGCTTCATAAATTAAAATTGCTGCTGTATTAGATAAATTTAATGAACGTACTTTATCTGTCATTGGAATACGTAAACAATGATCAAAGTTTTCTTCGATTACATTAGCTGGTAAGCCGTTTGTTTCTCTTCCAAATACAAAATAGTAATCCTTCTCACGCTTGCTATAGTCAAACGCTGTATGAGCTTTCTCGCCATACTTTGTTAAATAGAAGAATTCACCGTCTTTATTTTTTTCATAAAATTCTTCAATTGAATCATAATACGTAATTTTTACGTGCTGCCAATAATCTAATCCTGCACGCTTTAACATTTTATCATCCGTTGAAAATCCAAGCGGTCTAATCAAATGTAATTCTGTTCCAGTTGCTGCACAAGTACGAGCAATATTCCCTGTATTTGCTGGAATTTCTGGCTGATATAAAACAACATGTACTCCCACGCGATATTCACCTCTGTTTTTTGTCTACTACGTATTATACCACTTGAGCGAAAAATCTCTACCCATTAATAATATGAAAGAATTTATATTTCATTTGTGGTGTATATTTACTAGAGTCTTCATAGTTCCAATAACGTCGACGGCTATTCGCTGAATGTGCATTTACAAGCGGCATACCATCTGCATCTTTTGCTACTACAATCGTCGTATGATTCCATCTTCCGTCATCCTCGAAATCATAAGCAATGACATCTCCAAGAATAAGTTCTTCTGGCCTCTCTACCGCCTCTGCTCGAAGTCCTGTTGTAGCACCTGACAAATACCAATAAAAAGAATGTGCAACAGCCCAGCTCCAACTCCACTGATTCTCCCTTTGCCACCATCCTTTACGAATATTAGGATACCCGTTCATAGGTACTTCTCCAGTATGAAGACATTGAGAAATGAAATTCGTACAATTATCAGGGAAATTACGATACATAGGATTCCGGTCATCCCACCAACGCTCTGCATATTTCACTGCCTCTAAACGATTATACTGATAAGAACCGTACTTCTCTTTCGTAATATCCCTTTCTAATGTCTCACCCATTCTAATTTCTTCTGACACTTCAATAGCAGAATCGCCTATAATTCGACTATTATTTAAACAAACTCTTCGTTTTAATTGTTCCTCTTCAATATAAAATAATTCTTTATGCTTAATTAAATATTTAAAATGTATTTGATAATCAATTTCTTGATGGTCATTACTATTTAATTGTCTAATGAAAGAAACATCCGCAGTTGCTTTCACTATATGTGCACTACGCCTTTGAAACAATTGTTTCTTTCTCAGTGCCATTTGTAGTAAATCCTCAGCAATACCATCCACATTCGTTCTTTTCTCCGTTATATATGCTAAAAATTGTTGTACTTGGTTTTCAATCTTCGTTTTTACAACCATTCTGTCTCCCTCCCATATTACAATATGAAAAAGGGAAATATTATCTACTCTTTTTTCTGTGCTAACAATTCAAGCCCGCGATTCATTTCATGAAGCACTTCTTCATCTTTCTCACGTTCCATCGCTTTCTCAATCGCTTCGCCTACTCCATCTCCGCCAATTTTCCCAAGTGCCCATGCTGCCGTTCCGCGTAGTACCGGTCTTGGATCATCTTTCATAACACCAATTAAATCTGGAATTGCCGATGCTTCTTTAAAATGTGCTAATGCTAAAATCGCATTTCTTTGCAGTGGCTTTTTCCCTCTCCATGACCCTGACATAATCCCATATTTCTCTTTAAAATCACGATTACTAATTGTTAAAAGTGGCGTTAATAATGGTTTAACTAGCTCAGGATCCGGCTCCATCTCAGGATGATTATGAAAATCCATTCCTTTGTTTTTCGGACAAACAGTCTGACACGTATCACATCCATATATGCGATTTCCTATTTTATCGCGATATTCTTCAGGTAGGAATCCTTTCGTTTGTGTTAAAAACGCAATGCACTTCTTCGAATCTAACTGTCCCCCCTGTATTAAAGCACCGGTAGGACAAATATCGATACATTTCGTACAGCCCCCGCATTGATCTTCTATCGGCCTATCTGGCGGGAATGGAACATTTGTAATCATTTCCCCTAAGTATACGTACGAACCAAATTCTGGTGTAATAATAGAGCAGTTTTTACCGCTCCATCCAATACCAGCACGCTCTGATACAGCTCGATCACTTAATTCACCTGTATCAACCATGGACTTCACTTCTATATCGGGAAGTTTTTCAATTAAATATGCCTCTAATTTTTGCAGACGATCTCGTAAAACAAGATGATAATCTTGTCCCCAAGAAGCACGACAAAAAATCCCACGGCGTTCTCCACGCTTACTTAATGGTGCATTTTTTAATTTTGAAGGATATGCTAAAGCAATCGCAATAATTGATTTAGCACCCGGTAATAACAGTTGCGGATTCGTTCTCTTCTCTATATCAGGCTCTTCAAATCCAGATTGATAATTTAATTGTTGTTGCTGGATTAAGCGCTGCTTTAATTCCTCAAAAGGAGAAGCGCTCGCAAAGCCTATTTTATCTATGCCAATTGTTTTACTATACGCAATTACATCTTGCTTTAATTGTTCAAAATCCACTCTTAATCGCCTCCTCAGATGAATCCACCCCTTATGTAACCACTCTATTGGTTAGTAATTCACGTTTGGAATACTATTATTTACTTCTATTTTCGCATGTAATTATATTTTTCAAACATTAAAAAACGCAATGCCTCGTTTATCTCGGAAACGAAACACTGCGTTGATCACAATTTATAGAAAAACATTTAATAAAATTTGGAGCGGGTGAAGAGAATCGAACTCTCGACCAGAGCTTGGAAGGCTCTTGTTTTACCACTAAACTACACCCGCAAATATGAATTACATATAAGATATTAGAATAACTTATGTAAAGTAGTATAGCATGTAAAAAAAGTAGAGGCAAGAATTTTATCGAAAAAAGTCGAAAAAGTGATGAGAGACCTCATCACTTTTTCAATTCTTTATCAATTGCCTTCTTCATACTATCAAAATCAGGATTTGCAAGATTTCCGTTTACATATACAGAAGGAGCACCTTGAACTTTTAATTTTTGAGCACGATCTGAATCTTTACTTACTTTTTCTTTAATGTCTTTACTGTGTAAATCTTTCTTAAATTGCTCTACATTAACTTTCGGCAGTTTCTCTTTCACAATGCTAAGAAGCAAATCTTCTGTAATCCATTCTTCTGTATCTTTCTTTTGGTTTTGATAGATCTCATCATAGAAGATCCAGAATGAATCTTTATCTTGTTTATAAATTGCTTCACCAGCTGCTGCACCTAAATCTGAGTCTTTTCCAATAAATGGGAAGTTAATAAAGTATAACTGCACTTTGCCTTTATCAATATACTCTTCTTTTAATCGAGGTAATACTGTTACATCCCAAGTACGACAAGCAGGACATTTAAAGTCTCCAAATTCAACTACCTTAACTGGAGCATCATCTTTCCCTAAAGATTGTTGCGTAGAATAAGCAAACATCTCATTCCCTTTATCTTTTTTGTCATTTATGATGCTATACGCAATTGTTCCAATTACAATTAATACTGCGATAGAAAAAACTATACCAAGAGCCATGAGTTTATTTGATTTCATATACATTCCTCTTTAAATTCATATTCTGTATACAGCATTGTACACAATACACATAATATCAACACTTATATACGTCACGCAATGAACACGCTCACATAAATTACAAAAACACAATAATTGTGACGATATTGTGTCACAATTTGTCACAATTTATTCAAAAAAAGAAGCTCCTCTGTAGGAACTTCTCTTAACTTACTGCTTTTTTACGCGCGCTATTTAACATCGACTGCTCTATTTTTATATCATGACGAATTACCAATTTCTCACTAACTGCTTGAACATACTCATCATGGCTTATATAGCCTTCTTTCTCCATTAGTCTCAAAACGACATTTCGTCTCTCTACTGCTTTATCATAATTTTGTGCAGGTGAGTAATAAGCAGGTGCTTTTACTACAGCAGCCATCATTGCACTTTCAGCCAACGTTAATTGGTTCACCTTTTTACCGAAATAAAGGTTTGCTGCTTTTTCAATTCCCCATGCTCCTTCTCCATAATAAATATTACTTACATATAATTTTAAAATTTCATCCTTCGTAAATGTGCGTTCAATTTTTTTCGTATAAAAAATCTCTTTCCACTTCCGAGAAAATGTACGTTCATTCGTTAAAAAGGCATTTTTAGATAGCTGCTGTGTAATTGTACTTCCTCCTTGCACGACACCACCAGCCTTTATATTCTCAACAGATGCCCTAATAATTGCTATATAATCTAAACCGTTATGATGATAAAATCTTTTATCTTCTGTCGCAATAAATGCATGTGTTAATGATTCTGGCACCTCTAACTTAGCCGGTACATGTAATTTACTAATATCACTTTTCTCAATCATTACATTTCCAATGAATAATAACGTACAACTTAACAATAATAATAATATAATGGCTTTATAAAAAAGTTTAGTCATTGGATTTAATGCAACTTTTTGATGATAGTTCACCCTAGATAATACTCGTTCTTTCATCTTGAACACCTCTTTTCCACACAGCATATAACTCTTACTTTAAGAATACATTGTTGTAAAAAAATATCCCATCGATTTCTCTTACACGTACCTTACATCATTGTAAGGTATAAAGTGAAACTTTAATGAGCCCTCATCAATCAGGCTTACTGCCCAGCAAATAGTGGGATAAAAAAGTATTGTATCACAGTATTTTTTTATCTACTATTCATCTGAAATATTGAATATAGGTTATGTTAAAGTACGAATAACCAATAATAGAGAAACCCTTAAGACTATTATATTTTCACTTTACACTTTAATTATATCATCTACAAATATATATACTTTTGACTATCTAGTAATCTAAATGTATATAACATATAGATTTATTATACAGAACAAATGTTCCTTAAATCAATACTAGTGCTATTATTATTTTGACCTTTTTCTTAAACAGTATACAAAAAAAGAGTAGTGATTCGAATGTATCTCAAATCGGCTACTCTTTTCTTTACAATCTTCCTATTAAATTATATGGCTGTACTTCCCACGTTTCATACGGAATAAAATGTGTTGCTCTCATTGCATCAAGCGCTCTGGATTTCATATGAGGACGCGTTATATACTCATCTATGTTCTCTTCATTTAAATCAACAAATTTAGCCTCTTGTATTTCTTCAGGTTGAATTTTTATTTCACCACTTATATATGCTACTTTAAAAACAACAGCTAGAATATGCATAGAAGTATTATAATAAACGCCTGTAATTCCGATAGGCTTCACCGTTAACCCTGTTTCCTCTTTTATTTCCCTACAGACAGCTTGATCGAGCGCTTCGCCTTCTTCTACCTGTCCTCCTGGCAACTCCCACGTATCAGCTCGCCAGTGCACTTTTGTTAATAACACTTCATTTTTTCCATTTGTTAAATAACCGGCTACAGCAACGATATGCTTTGGTGTCTTATGTTCCATATTAAGCCTCCTAGAGATAATGAATATTTTATATATCCCTATAATCATATTCCCTACCTACAACAAAATACCTTTAATACTTCATCACCTTAATTAACTTCATAAAAAAGACCCTATCCGCTAAGCGAAAAGGGTCATCTATCGTATTACTCTCCTAAGTCTACGTTGTGATAAACTTGTTGAACATCTTCTAAATCTTCTAATGCATCAACCATTTTCTCAAATTGTGCTTGAGCATCTTCAGGAAGTGTTACATCACTTTGTGCAAGCATTGTTAATTCTGCAACTGTAAACTCCTCAACCCCAGCACCTTTAAGTGCAGATTGTACTGCATGGAATTGATCTGGTTCAGCATACACGATAACAGAATCTTCTTCTTCTAGAATGTCACGTGCATCTACATCTGCTTCCATTAAAATTTCAAGAACTTCATCTGATGTTTTACCTTCAAGGCCGATAACAGCTGTCGCATCAAACATGTAAGCTACAGAACCGTTCACACCCATATTACCACTGTTTTTGCTAAATGCAGCTCGTACATCTGCTGCAGTACGGTTTACGTTATTTGTAAGTGTATCTACAATAACCATAGCTCCATTTGGTCCGAATCCTTCATAACGAAGCTCGTCATAATTTTCTTCTGAACCGCCTTTTGCTTTTTCAACTGCACGATCAATAATTGTTCTTGGAACATTGTATGTTTTCGCACGCTCTAATACAACTCTTAGTGCTTGGTTTGATTCTGGATCTGGCTCGCCTTGTTTTGCTGCCACATAAATTTCACGCCCAAATTTCGCGTATATACGGCTTGTATTTGCATCTTTTGATGCTTTTTTGTCTTTAATATTGTTCCATTTACGGCCCATACTTTCCACTCTCTTTCCCGTTTTAAATCTACATAAAAATATTAATATGAAATATATTGTGTGTTCAACACATTTTTAAAAGAAATATAAAAAGTTCATTTTTGATTCATATTACAGACATAATATAAATCACTATCATTTTGTTCTTTCGACAAGTTATATTATACATGAATTCCTACGTTTATTACGAATTTTAGAAGCACATAGTATAATTTAACAAAAAGACTCTAACATTTCTGTTAGAGTCTTTTTATATTGCTAATACCGATTTCCATATTATTCCCATAATTGTTTTCTATTGTTGTATAATAAAAACAGGAAAAAATTTGAAGAAAAGATGGAGGGTGAATTATGACACATTCAAAAGACAAAAAATCACATGCTTTTAAAGGAATAAGAGAAAAATTAAACCCAACTATCTATCAAGTGAGATTCATGAAATTAGATGAACCAATTCGATTTGAGTCGTTTTCTGAATTAAAGGAATTAGGAGACTGGTTGAGTACTTCAACGCACATGTGGTCATGCCACTCAACTATGTACAAATACAACAGAGAAGAGTTTGAAAAGAAGTTCTTAGAAATTACGAAATTAACAGCTGATCATGTACTAATATCTACTGGTGGCGTGGGATTTAACTTCATGTCACCGGGGTGGAGAAATTCTCTCTAGAGTGCTCGAAGGAAATATTATATATACAATATTCTGCTGGAATTTTATAGAATACCGC
This sequence comes from Bacillus sp. TE8-1, assembly GCF_008368855.1. Classification (NCBI taxonomy): domain Bacteria; kingdom Bacillati; phylum Bacillota; class Bacilli; order Caryophanales; family Bacillaceae; genus Bacillus; species Bacillus sp. TE8-1. The sequence continues at coordinate 161,301 of NZ_QPET01000005.1, forward strand.
AATTAAAAGGATAAAAATGAATGTTTGTTTTTAGCCTTTTAATATTTCGCCGTTTACTCACCGTACACTTTTTGTGCTTATTTTGTCATGTAATGAAAAGAAAACACAAAAAAACTCTATACAATTAGTATAGAGTTTTTTTCGCCGTTCTTGATACCGATGGTCGGGGTCGAACCGACACTCCCGAAGGAACACGATTTTGAGTCGTGCGCGTCTGCCAATTCCGCCACATCGGCACAAAAGAAAAGGCGGCAACCGGATTTGAACCGGTGATAAAGGTTTTGCAGACCTCTGCCTTACCACTTGGCTATGCCGCCATATTAAATTTTATTGGAGCGGAAGACGGGATTCGAACCCGCGACCCCAACCTTGGCAAGGTTGTATTCTACCACTGAACTACTTCCGCAAAAATGGCTGGGCTAGCTGGATTCGAACCAGCGCATGACGGAGTCAAAGTCCGTTGCCTTACCGCTTGGCTATAGCCCATCGAATTCTTACTTAATTATATGTAAGTATCCATTAGATTATTTGTAATTTTTAAAATAAAAATGGGGCGACTGATGGGAATCGAACCCACGAATGCCGGAGCCACAATCCGGTGCGTTAACCACTTCGCCACAACCGCCATGTTGTGTAAATATATTTGGCAGGGGCAGTAGGAATCGAACCCACACTGGAGGTTTTGGAGACCTCAGTTCTACCTTTAAACTATGCCCCTATGTAAATGGTGGAGGGGGGCAGATTCGAACTGCCGAACCCGAAGGAGCGGATTTACAGTCCGCCGCGTTTAGCCACTTCGCTACCCCTCCGAAACTTACATGGTGCCGGCTAGAGGACTTGAACCCCCAACCTACTGATTACAAGTCAGTTGCTCTACCAATTGAGCTAAGCCGGCGTATTTTATTAAAATAAATGGTGGCTCGGGACGGAATCGAACCGCCGACACGAGGATTTTCAGTCCTCTGCTCTACCGACTGAGCTACCGAGCCTTATTAAAATGGCGGTCCCG